>CAYMLQ010000211.1:0-10191 GCA_964390795.1 uncultured Lentisphaeraceae bacterium | reverse complement strand
GAGTCCGCCCGTCAGACCGTGAAGACGAGGTACAGGAGGATGCTTGTGGTGTTGAACAGGGCGTGCATGATGATCGGGGTCAGGAGCGATCCGGTTGAAGCGTAGGCGGCCGAGAAGGCCACGCTCAGCGCCAGCAGCGGCAGGAACGACGGCGCATGGAAATGCACGAGGGCGAAGTAGAGGGCTGTGAGTAGGGCGGCCGACACGAACGCGCGGTTCTTCAGCAGCGCCGGAAAGAGGACGCCGCGGAACAGCGTTTCCTCAACGATCGGCGCGATCACGGCCGCCGCGAACATCAGGAACAGGCGGGTGCCGGTTGACACCGATCCGTCGCTGAGCCAGTCGAAGACCTCCTGCGGGTGTGGCTCGAGTCCGAGTTCTTCGGCGCAAACCCCAATGAGATGCGACAGCAGCATGACGGGCGGAATGACCGCCAACCCGTAGAGCACGCCCTTCCTAAGCGCCCGTCCCGCAGTGCATCTGTCGGATGTGAACGCCGCTCGAAAGGTCGTGTTCGCAAGGAAGAGGCCGAGCGACACGACCAGCAAGCCGGTCAGCGCGTAAAAGATGGGGCCTAGAACAAGGGACAGCTCCGGCGGGGCGTCTGCGGTCGACTCCTGAAAGAGGCTCAGGACCGCAAACAGCAGCGTGACTGAAAGAACTGGCAGCGCTTGAACGAAGGTGAGGGGGCGCTCCCGCAGTTCGTCTTGAGCCGGAAGCGTGAACGGGACGCTGCGCCGTTGAAAACGGAACGCGAAATAGAGGTCAAGGGTGGCGCCCGCGATCACGATCAACCCCGTGACTGCCGACAACAGGGGCCGCGTCAGTTCTGATGTTGCTTGAACCATGCGCGTATTGTGCCTTGAGACGGGACAACGGGCAATCAGAATCAAAGGAGGAGTTAGGAGTTAGTAGTTAGGAGTTGAACCGCACCCGCAAGCTGCCGTTTGCAACAGCCAGGCTTTTCGGATACAATACGACTTTTTATAACGTCAACAGGGAGCTGATGTATGGCCGGCATTTTCAAAGCGTATGACATCCGTGGCATTTATGGGGACGACCTGACCGATGAGGTGGCCTATAAGATTGGAAAGGCGTTCGTGACGTTCGTGGGGTGTAAGAATGTGGTCGTGGCGCGCGATATCCGCCCGCACTCGGAACCGCTCTTCGCCGCTCTGGCCAAGGGCATCACCGAGCAGGGTGCGGACGTGATCGATCTGGGTTTCGGCTCCACGCCGATGTCGTATTTCGCGAACGGCACGCTGGGCGCAGACGGCGGAGTGATGATCACGGCGTCGCACAACACCGCCGAGTGGAACGGCTTCAAGCTCTGCCGTGCGCAGGCGGTGCCGATCAGCGGCGCGACGGGCATCCTGGACATCGAAAAGATCGTGAAGGACGGCAGCTTCGCGCCCAAGGCCGCAATGCCGGGCGCTGTCACGAAGTACGACATCCTTCCGGAGTACAAGGCGCACGTGGCGCGGTTCGCGCACCTGAAGCGGCCCATACACGTGGCGATCGATTTCGCGAACGGCATGGGCATCTGGGAAGCCAAGACGCTCGAGGGCCTGATCACGTGGGACGGGCTCTATGAGGATCCGGACGGGCGCTTCCCGAACCACGAGGCCAACCCGCTGCACCACGCGACGCTGAAGGACCTTCAGGAGAAGGTGCGCAAGGGCACGTACGCGTTCGGCGTGGCTTACGACGGCGACGCGGACCGCGCGGGCTTTATTGACGAGAAGGGCGAGATCATTCCGATGGACCTGATCACGGCGCTGGTGGCTCAGGATGTGCTGGCCACGCGCAAGGGCTCGATTTTCTACGACCTGCGCAGCAGTTGGGTCGTGAAAGAGGTGATCGAGGCTGCGGGCGGGACGCCGATGATGAGCCGCGTGGGCCACGCGTTTATCAAACAGCAGATGCGCGAGCACAGCGCGCTCTTCGCGGGCGAACTGAGCGGGCACTACTATTTCAAGGACAACTTCACGGCGGAGAGTTCGGCCATGGCGGTCCTCTCGCTGGCGAACATCGTCAGCAAGTCCGACAAGCCGCTCTCGGAGCTGATAGCCCCGCTGCGCAAGTATTTCGCCAGCGGCGAAATCAACACCCATGTGAAACGCGACCCCCAAGCCATTCTGGCGGAGATCCGGTCGAAGTATGCGGACGGCCGGATGTTCGAGCTGGACGGCGTGAGCGTGGAGTACGCGGACTGGTGGTTCAACGTGCGCTGCTCCAACACCGAGCCGCTGGTGCGCCTGAATCTGGAGGCCAAGACCAAGGCGGTGATGGAGTCCAAGCGCGACGAGCTGTTGGCGATTATTCGGAAATAGGGGGCATTTATGGTTAACGAGACCGTTTACAACGAGCTGATGAAGAAGTATCGCGCGCACTTCGGGCGCGATCCTGAGGTCGTGGCCTACGCGCCGGGACGCATCGAGGTGCTGGGCAACCACACGGACTACAACGAGGGGTTCGTCTTCTCGGCGGCAATCAACTTCGGAACCTTTTTCGCCGCAGCCAAGAGCGACACGCAAGAATGCCGCCTCGTTGCGGGAGACCTGATGAGGGAGGTCGCCTTCGGCGTCGCGGGCATCGAGGCCTCGACGTCCGACACGTGGCAGAACTACGTCAAGGGCACGCTGGCCGGGCTGGCCGAGGTTCAGGAGGTTCCGTGCGGGTTTGACGGCATGTTCTTCGGCAATATCCCGCTGGGTAGCGGGCTCTCCAGTTCGGCCGCGCTCGAGATGTGTACGGGCCTCGCGCTGGGCAAGCTCTACGGCATCCGCGTGGACAACGTGGCGCTGGCGAAGATCGGCCAGAAGGCCGAACATGTCTACGCGGGTTGTAAATGCGGGCTGCTGGATCAGATTTCAAGTCTCGCTGGGCAGGCCGGCAAACTGGTGAAGACTGACTTCCGCACGGTGGCCTATGAGACGGTCGAGATGGGCGCGGACGCCTGCTTCCTGATGTGCAACACGCACGCCAAGCACGCGCTGGTGGACGGCGCCTACAATCGGCTGCGCGAGGCGTGCGAACAGGCGGCTTCGCATTTCGCCCGGGTGCTGCGTCATCCGGTGACCGCGCTGCGCGACGTGAGCATGGCGGAGTGGGCAATCTACAAGCGCGGGCTGCCCGAGGCCGTGGCGAACCGCGCGGCGCATCCGATCGGCGAAGACGAGCGCGTGCTCAAGGGCGCGGAGCTGCTGGCCCAGGGCGACCTGCCGGGCTTCGGACTGCTGATGTTCGACTCGCACGAGAGTTCGCGTACCCTTTTCGAAAATTCCTGCGAGGAGCTTGACGCGGTGGTCGACGCGGCGAAGCGGATTCCGGGCGTGCTGGGCGCGCGGCTTTCGGGCGGCGGGTTCGGCGGCTCGGTCGTGGTGCTCGTGCATCCGCGCGACGCCGAGACGGCTTCGGCCGCGCTGGCCAACGCCTACGCGGCGAAATTCGGTAACCCGTGCGACGTGAGCGTGATCCGGCCTGCGGACGGTGCGCACATCGTGAAGTAAGGGCGTCCTTCGCCCCGTTGTCAGCTGGTACGCCTCCCCGAGGCGTCTGTGGACGGTTCGGGGAACCGTCCCTACCCAAGAAAACGGTGCGACTGAATGGGCGTCGAGTTCAGACAGGCTGATCGGAGAGTTTCTATGATGCGTCGATTAGTGGGAAGCTGCTGCCTGCTGGCGGCGCTGGTCGCGGGTGCGGCGGAAGAGCCGTTTATGTCGCTGCGTTTGGGGGAAGCCACGACGGCCAAGCCCGAGTCGATCAAGCAGGTTCTCGACGCGCTTGAGCGCTATCCGTCCTGCTTTGACGCGGTTCTCTCGGCAGGGAAGTTTGACAGCCCGCTTGTTGACGCGCTACGAAAGCTGGGGATAGGCTCCGAAACGACCGGAAACGTTTTTCCGGTGTCGGCCGAATTTGGTGATGACCGTGCGCCGCGCGGTATGATCGGCAGCGCGCTGTTGTATTCGGCCGAGGGAGGCAAGCGCCCCATAGCGATCAACAACGGCCGTAACGCCGCGTCCGGCAAGAGCGCGCACGGGCTGTGCGTGGAGTCGCTGCTCTATCTGGCGTACGGCGCGAGCGGGCTCGAGTACGATCTGATGGGGTATGCCCACGAGCCGATGTCTTGGTATGCCAACACCTATATGAGCGAATTGGCACTCTGGCGTCCGTTCTTCGAGGCGTACGTCCGCTACAATGCGGACACGAAGCCCGGCGGCATCCTGCCCTTCTGCGGGAAAAGCGGCAAGCCGGAACTGGCCGGCACGTTGAAAGCGGCCGCTGCGCTCGCGCCTGTCGGTCTGCCCATGTGCCCGGGGTCGCCGTGGCCGGTCTGCTACATTCTGAACGCGGCATCCGTGCAGAGCATGACGGAGGTGGACGTCCAGCGCGTGCTGTCCGGCGGCGTGCTGCTCGACGGCGGCGCGGTGGCGGCGTTGCAGGCGCGCGGCTGCGGAGCGGCCATGCAGTTGAGCGCCGCTCCGCGCGCACCGGAGATCGCTGAGCTTTTTACGGACGACGAGCTGAACCTTGGGCGGGTCAATTACCTGTGGCGTCCGGACGCGGCGAAGGAGGAGACCTTCGCGCTCTCGCCGTCGAACGAGGCGGCGCGGGTGATCGGGCGCTACCAGCACGCGGACGGACGCTCGGCCGAGGCGGCGTCGGTTCTGACCGAGACGCCGGGCGGCGGGCGCCTAGCGGCTTTCGGCTTCGCGGGCTTCGGTGCGGAAGTCAGCGCGGCGCGGCGGCGGCAGTTGCAGCTGGCGGCGGACTGGGTGGCGCAGGGGCGGTTGCCGGTTTTTGTGGAGACGGTGTCGCAGGTGCTGGTTGTGCCGCGCGTGACGATGGCGGGTGACCTGCGGAGCGTGGTCGCGCTGAACGCGACCATCGACGTGCAGCCGCCGGTTTCGATGCGCCTGCGCGGCTGCCAAGAGGGCTTGGAGACGATGGAGTGGGTCACGCCCAAGGAGAAGCCTGTGACCGTTGCCGTGCGGTGGGAGGCGAAGGACGCGCTGGTGGTGCTGCCCGCGATCGGCCCGTGGCAGATTGGCTGGCTGCGCCCTGGAAGCTGAGTGAATTTCATGTCATAAGTTGTTGAACAATAATATATTATATAAAATTAAGCGGTTTTTTCATCGTGCGCTGGCTTGTCAGCCGCTGTCAAATATGTTATTTACCGCACTTCATTCAGAGGCATGCAGTCTCTGGATGATTGGAAAATGAGGGAGCGGTGACAGAGCGCGAAGCCCTGATAGCGATGAACCGGATTCAAGGTCTCGGTGCCATTACGGTCAAGCGGATGGCCGAGCGTTTCGGTTCGCTTCCTGCGGTTTTCGAGTGTTCCGAAAGTGACCTGCTGAGCGTTCCGGGCATCGGCGTCGAACGTGCGCGTCTGTTCTGCCAGGAGCTGAAGAAGGCGCGGGTCGATGACGAGCTTGAGCGTGCGGCTGGAAAGGGCGTCAAGCTGGTGACGTGGGCGGATGACGGTTATCCCGCGCTGCTGAAGCAGATTGCCGACCCGCCGCTGGTGCTCTATGTCGCGGGGTCGCTGGAGACGCTGGCCTCGCCAGCGGTGGCGGTCATCGGCACGCGGCATCCCACGGTGTACGGACGGGACACGGCCCGCAGGTTCGGCTACCAGTTGGGCGCGGCCGGGTATGTCGTGGTCAGCGGGCTGGCGCTGGGCATCGACACCGAGGCCCACGCCGGTGCGCTGCAGGCCAAAGGCCGCACGGTGGCGGTGTTGGGAGGTGCGCTGGACTGCCTTTTCCCCAAGGAGAACCAGCAGTTGGCGCGGGACATCGCGACGCGCGGCGGGGCGGTGATCTCAGAGTATCCCTTTGGGAGGCAGCCTGACCGGCAGACGTTCCCGATGCGCAACCGCATCGTGAGCGGGCTCTGCAAGGGTGTGCTGGTGGTGGAGGCGCCGCTGAACAGCGGCACGCTGATCACGGTGGGGCAGGCCTTGGATCAGAACCGGAACGTGATGGCCGTGCCGGGGCGCATCGACTCGCCCGCGTCGCAGGGCTGCCACAACCTCTTGCGTAGCGGAGCGAGGCTGGTGACGACGGTGGACGACGTGATCGAGGAGATGCAGGATTTGCTGTCCGGCATGCGGCGGACGGCGGCGGACAAGGCGTCCGAGGGCGAGGCCAAACGGCCTGAATTGGCGTATACGCCGGAAGAGCGGGCCGTGATGGCCCAGATCGAGCCGGAGGGCACGCTGGTCGATGCGCTGGTGCGAGGCAGCGGCCTGGACGCCGGCAAGGTGAGTGCGCTTTTGGTGGGCTTGCAGATTAAGCGGCAGATACGCCTTTTGCCGGGCGGTATGGTCGCGAGGGTCAATTAGGAAGGGTATCATGGGAAAGAAACTGGTTATCGTCGAGTCGCCTGCAAAGGCAAAGACCATCGGGAAAATTCTGGGCTCAGGTTTTGTGGTGAAGTCCTCAGTCGGGCATATCCGCGATCTGCCGGAACGCACGCTGGGCGTTGATATCGAGCACGGTTTCGCGCCGAAATATGTGTTTTCCAAAGGCAAGGCCAAGGTGATCGCCGAGCTGAAGAAGGCGGCCAAAGAGTGCGACGAAATCTATCTGGCGCCTGATCCGGACCGCGAGGGAGAGGCGATCGCGTGGCATCTGCAGGAGACGCTGGCCGAGGCCGCGAAAGGCAAGCCGTTCCACCGGGTGATGTACAACGAGATCACGCCGCGCGCCGTGAAGGCGGCCTTCGAGCAGTCGGGCGTCATCGACATGCACCGCGTGGACGCGCAGCAGGCGCGCCGCGTGCTGGACCGGATCGTGGGCTACATGGTGAGCCCGATGCTGTGGCGCCGCATCAAGCGCGGCCTGAGCGCCGGGCGCGTGCAGTCGGTCGCGCTGCGCCTGGTGTCGGAGCGCGAACGCCAGATCCAGGCGTTTAAGATCGAGGAGTACTGGGTGCTCGGGGCGAACGTGCGCCGCGAGACGCAGCCGCTCGACCCGTTCCCGATCAAGCTGCTGAGGGTGGACGGCGATAAGCTGGACGTCGGCTCCGAGCAGGCCGCCCGGGCGCTGCTTTCCGACCTCGACGGATGTTCGCTGAAGGTTAAGGACGTCCGGATGCGCGAGAGCACGCGGCGTCCGTTTGCGCCGTTCATCACGTCGACGCTGCAGCAGGCCGCGTCAAGCTTCTGCGGGTTCTCTCCGAACCGCACCATGGGCATGGCCCAGAAGCTTTATGAGGGCGTGGATCTGGGCTCGGGCGGTCCGGTCGGCTTGATCACCTACATGCGTACCGACTCGGTGAACGTGGCGCGCGACGCTCAGGCGTCGGCGCGGGCGTTCATCACGGAGCAGTACGGGAGCGCCTACTACCCGGAAACGCCCAACTTTTACAAGAGCCGGGCGAGCGCCCAGGAGGCGCATGAGGCGATCCGCCCGACCGAGGTTGCCCGAACGCCGGAGAGCCTGAAGGGCGTGCTGGACGCGCCCTCCCTGAAGCTGTACGAGCTGATCTGGAAACGCTTTGTGGCGAGTCAGATGGCGGCCGCGAAGGTCGCCCAGAAAACGGTGGAGATCGAGCCGGTGAAAAGCGGCCTGACGCACGCGTACGCGTTCTCCGCA
Organism: uncultured Lentisphaeraceae bacterium; assembly: GCA_964390795.1. Lineage (GTDB taxonomy): Bacteria > Verrucomicrobiota > Kiritimatiellia > RFP12 > UBA1067 > CAYMLQ01. The sequence continues at coordinate 2,584 of CAYMLQ010000211.1, read as the reverse complement.
TCTTCGTCCGAGGTGCTGTTTGACGGCTTCCTCAAGGTGATGGCGCTGGACATCCGCAAAAAGAAGCCGGACGAGGAGGATTCGGAGGTCGAGGCCGACGAGGTCGACCGCCTGCCCCCGCTGGCTGCGGGCGACCCGCTGGCGCTGATCGACTGGCTGAGCGAGCGCAAGGAGACCAAGCCGCCGGCGCGTTACAGCGAGGCTTCGCTGATCCGGGCGTTGGAGGCGAACGGCGTGGGGCGCCCCTCGACCTACGCGTCCATCATTGAGACGCTCAATTCGCGCGACTACACGACGCGCGAGAAGCGGCAGCTGGCACCGACCGAACTCGGGTTGCAGGTTAGCGACCTGCTGGTGAGCAAGCTGAACCAGCTCTTCGATGTCGGCTTCACGGCCAAGATGGAGGAGAGCCTCGACCAGGTGGAAGAGGGCAACGTCGAGTGGGCCCAGATGATGGGGGATTTCTACACGCGCTTTAAAACGTGGATGGATTTGGCCAAGGAGCCGCCCGCGGACGCCGGGAAGGTGTCGGCTGTGCTCGCGCTGCTGGACCACGTCACGGCGTGGGGCCCGGAGACGCAGCGCGGCAAGCGCAAGTATAGCGACGAGAAGTTCGTTGTGTCGGTGAAAGAGCAGATCGAGAAAGCCGAAAAGGCGGTCTCCGACAAACAGCTTGAGGCGCTGGCCAAGATCGCCATCCGGTATCGCGACCAGATCCCCGAGGCGGACGCGTCGCTGGAGGCGCTGGGATTTCAGGAGATGATCGCCAGCGACAACGCCGCGCCGAGCAGCGAGGCCGCGATGCGGCGGTTCGATATCCTCAAGTCCGTCCGGCTCTCGGAGACGCAGGAGGCGTTTGTCACGTCCCTGCGGCAGCAGGCGGAGAGCGGCCGCAAGCTCAGCGAAAAGCAGATGGCCGCCATTGAGCGCATCCTCGTGCAGAACGCCTCGCAGATCGAAAACTTCGACGAGGTCCGGCAGAGCCTGCAGCTGACCTTTACGGAGGCCGAGCAGCCGCCGGACAACGAGAGCCCGCTGCTGCTGGAGATGCTGGGGCAGGTGACGCAGTGGGCGGAGCCAGTGACGCGCGGCAAGATGACCTTTGACGACAAGGTTTTCTTCGCCAGCCTGGCCGACCAGTACGACCGCAAGAAGTCGCTTTCGCCGCGCCAGCGCTACGCCATGAAGCGGATGACGTTCCGCTACAAGGCCCAGATTCCGACATTCGAGCGCTATGCCGAACAGCTCGGGCTGAACAAGAAGGGCAAGGCCGAGAAGGATAAGGAGGAGTGAGGAGTTAGGAGTTAGGAGTTCGTGGAGCCCCAAAGAACCTGACTCCGCCTTGCTGGCAGTATGCGCGCGGACGACGACGGACTCTACGAGATGGAGGTGCGGCTCGGCGAAAAAACACCGGAGCCGCTGCCTGTGCGCGACGCGTCGGGGGACGCGGCGGTCGTGCGCTTTGTGCAGTATCTGCTCGCCGAGTGCAACGCCTCCGAGCACACGGTGTCCGGCTATGTGCAGGACATCGGGCAGTTCGCCGCCTTTGTCTGGCCGTCTGAGGCGGTGAGCCCGCCCTGGGGCTGGGAGTCGCCGGACCGCAATCAGGCCCGCGCGTTTCTGGCCGCCTTCCACCGCAACGGCTGGGCGCCCTCCACGACCCGGCGCAAACTTTCCTCGCTCCGTTCTTTTTACCGCTATCTGAAGCGCGAAGCGTGCGTCGCGACCAATCCGTTCGCGGGGCTGCGCGGGCCGCGCCTGAGCCGTCGGCTGCCGGCCGTGCTCAACGTGCAGGAGGTGGAGGCGCTGCTGGCCGCGCCGCTGGCCGCGCTGAAAGCGCAGCGCGCGCGCCACGGCCAGGTGGCGCCGGTGGCTGAGTACGCCGCCTGGCGCGACACCGCGATCTTTGAGGTGCTCTACAGCACGGGCTGCCGCATCAGCGAAGTGGCCGCTCTGACCTGGGGCGCCATCCGGTTTGAGCAGGGCACGACGATTGTCGAAGGCAAAGGGCGCAAGCAGCGGCTGTGTGTCCTAGGCGAGCCCGCCGGCGTGGCGCTGCTTTCGCTGCGCGAGCGGGCCGGGGCGCTGTGGTCAGGGGCGGATGCGCCCTCCGCGCCGCTCTTCCTGAACACGCGTGGCGGGCCGCTGACCAACCGCTCGGTCGAGCGCCAGATGAAGGTGTGGCTGCGGGCCGCAGGCCTGCCTCCCGAACTCACGCCGCACAAGCTGCGCCACAGCTTCGCCACGCACCTGCTCGACGCGGGCGCCGACCTGCGCAGCGTGCAGGAGATGCTGGGCCACGCCAGCCTCTCGACCACGCAGATCTACACGCACGTCTCGATCGAGCGCCTCAAGGCCGAATATGGCAAGGCGCATCCCCGAGCGTGAGAGGTGTGGCCCATGGGCTGGAGGGCGAGGCTGCGCCGAGCCGTTTCACGACAGGCACTCGCGCGGCTCACCGCAGGGCGCGACGAGATGATTGGCCTGCGCTTCGGGGACAGGAGTGTCCCCGCTCCCAATCTTGCGACACAGAGTCACCCGCAACGCGCGCTCCTCGACACCCCCTGCCGCCAACCGGTTGCGG
>CAYMLQ010000210.1:0-10208 GCA_964390795.1 uncultured Lentisphaeraceae bacterium | reverse complement strand
CCCAGCATCTTCACCACCGCAGCCGTCTTGGGCGTCACCTTGTGGTCAAACCCGGTGATCAACGAGAAGACCAGCAGCGTGCGCTCCTTCTTGGGGATGGCCATCGCTTTCTCCGGAGCGCTCTTCTCCATCGCCGCCTGCCATTCGGGTGTGATGGCATACTCGTCAGTCGTCAGCGGGGCTGACAGGCTGCTGACGGCACAGAGTGCTGCCGTTGTGGTACTTATGAACGCGCGCCGTGATATCCTACACATCCGACCCTCCGTAATTCTCCGTGCAGGCTCGCCTGCGCCCACACGCCTGACGGGTTTAGCCTCTCATACCTGGAAACTTTGCCAGCATACGTTTTTCGAGGCCCGCCGTCAACGCCGGGCCTCGAAAATTCAGCAATTCTAAATTGACGTGTACACGACCATTCGGTTGTGTAAAATAGGAAGCGTGAAAGACACGAGCCGTCAAATCACCCATCATCAGGTAACTCCGACGGGACCAGCCAGGGCTGTCATCATCGAAGGGTTTAACGTGCGTAGCCTCCTCATTATCCTGTTCCTTTCATTCTGGCCAGACGGCCTTTCCCTGATGGCGGCAGCGGGTGGAAAGACTCCCGACGTCCTCACCCTCGTCGAAGCGGACCAGTCGGCTCACGTAGGCGATCAGGGCCAGGATGGACCCGACGGCCGCATCAACCTGGCGGCCATCGCCCTCCACTATGCGCATGTCAGCAGCTACCGCGACGGCGGCAAAGCGTCCGTCAACGCCATCGACGGGAAGCCGGAGACCGCCTGGTTGGTGGCCAATACCAAAACCCAATCATGGATAGAGGTCAGCCTGGGCATGGCCACGCCCATCCATCGCATCGTCCTCTGCGAACCCAAGCCTCTCATCCGCTGGCACCGGGTGAGCATCCACGATGCCGACGGCTGGCGGCCACTGTACGAAGGCAAGGGCCTGGACCCCCAAGGACGGAGCTTCCCCACTGTCCTGGCCGGCGCCCTGCGCATCGAGATCCGTACCAGCGGCGGTGGCGGCCTGTCCGAGATCGGCGTTTATCGCGACCCGTCCCAGACCATGCCCACCAGTCCCGCCGTCACCCTGTGCCCGGAAGCGAAGGTGGTCGGCACCAGCATGGAGTATGTCGGCTTCAGCTCCGTGCATCTCGTCGAAGGCGAGAACCAGGCCGCCTGGCTCCGCTATCTCGGCGTGAACGGCGTACGCACCTGGTATACCGCCGGCCGTCATGTGAAGAAGGAGGATCTCCGCCTCGGCGATCCCGTCGCCACGGCCGAAGAGTTCGCCCGGCGGCGGGCCGCGGTACGCGCCGATCCGGTCCGCTGCGGCGTCATCGACTGGGAGACCCTCGCCCGCCGCTCCGCCAGCCGCTTCGTTGAAAAAGACAGTGTCTTTACGGTCGATCACGCCAACCTCCTGCTGCGGATGCTGGGCATCACCCCCGTCTGCGAACTCAACCACAAAGGCTGGGATGAAAACTGGCAGAGCGCCTGGCATAACTGGGTGACGATCTATGCCTGGGTTTTCCACCAGGCGCGTACCGCCGGCGTCCGCCACTACCAATACATCAACGAGCCCGATGACTACGCAGCCAAGCTGAAGCCGGAGATCTATATGCGCAGCATCCAGGTCTACGCCGACGCGGTGCATAGCGCCATCACGGACGTCAACCGCCTGCAGGGCCTGTCGCTGAAGCCGGTCTTCGCCGCCCCCGTTCTTGCGGGCAGCGGCACCAGCGAGGTGGCCCGGAACATGATGCGCACGCTACGCACCGACTTCCAGGGCCGCCGCGCCGATCCGCCGCTCGTGCAGTGGTTCTGCAAGCACCGCTACAACAGCCGGCCCTATTCCTATGTGGCCGAAATCGATGAGATGAATGCCATGATGCGGGAGGAATCCCCCGACCGCGAGGCCCTGCCCATCATCTATTCGGAATTCAACTATTCGACCGGTGCCAACTGGGCGCGTCCAACAACCCCCTATACCTGCGATACGCCGCTGGTGTTCCGCAACCAGGCCTCGGTCTGGGGCCTGGCCTCCCGCGCCGGAGCCAAGGCCTTCTACCAGTTCAAGTTCGCCAATGAATTGCGCAAGTCGAACAGCGTCTGCAAAACCTTGGTCCGCGACCACGACCCCGGCACGCCGGCCGGCAGCGACAGGGACATCGGCGACAGCACCAAGAACGCAGAGGTGACCCGCCTGTTCGCCGAGGGCTTCGCCCAGTCGCGGCCCCTGCTGGAGCCGGGCTGCCGCAGCGCCGACATCACTGTCATCCCGCTCTGCTCCCGCGATCCTGCCACCGGGCGCATCCACCTCTGGCTGCCGCAGCCCAACAGCCGTGCGGACTATCCCCTCTCCCTGGACCTGCGCGGCCTCGCCATCCCGCCGGGCGCCCTCCTGCAGATCAAGGAGGTCAGCGCGGCACGCTTCGGCGAGACGGTGCAGCGCCTGACGGTGGCGGGCCAGCCGCTCGCGCTCGTCCAGCCCCGGGACAGCGTCTGGCTCATCGGCATCGAACCCCGGCCCAGCCGCCTGGAGGTCCTCGCCCCCGAGGCCGACGGCGAAGTGCGCCAGGGCGCCGAGGCGGATGGCCGCTTCGGCGGCTCCGCCATCATGGGCGTCCGCCAGGGTTCGGACGGCAACAACCGCATCTCGTTCATCCGCTTCCGCCTGCCGGCTGACATCGGCACCGCCAAGCGGGTGCTGCTGCGCGTCCACGGCCTGGCCCAGGGGCCGGCGGGCGAGGCCTTCGACCACCTTGTCTATGGGACACCTACCGCCGACTGGGATGAACGGACGCTGAACGCAAGGCAGGCGCCAGCCGTCTGCCGCACCGTATCGGCCCTGGCCAGGGTCGACCTCGCCACGCGGCCAGTGGGACATCTCTCCTTCATGCCGGGCGCACCGGCGCGTACCGCCTGGCTTGACGTCACCAGCTATGCGGCGGAGCATCCCGGCGCCGCCGTGACCTTCGTCCTCATCAAAGAGAAGAAATATCCGGAGGACGATTTCCGCGCCTGCACCGCCAGCTTCGCAACCCGCGAGGATGTGCAGCAGGATCGCCGCCCGGCGCTGGAAGTGTGGCGCTGAGAACGGAACGGGCAGGAACGTAAAAGCTGCGTTCTCGAGGGGATGTCTGGCGCCAAAAGACGCTCTCGGCAAGCTAGATCCACGTCCGCGCCCCTCTACTGAACAGACACCAGGGTCCCCTTCGGCGGCGGGCCCAGAGTCTGCAGATACGCCCCCGCCGTTCCCGTCAGTCCGGACAGGCTGCCGGCGGCATAGACGCCGCGCTTCTTGAGTTCGCCGTTGACCGTGAGCGAAGCGATCACGTTCGTGCCCGCGAACGACAAGCGGACTTCCGCCCCGGAGCGGATATCCAGCGCCGTGGCGGAAGAAAGCGCGTTCATGCGGGCCAGCTCCAGCAAGCCCGCCTCGACCGTGACCGGGGTGTCGCCGAGGGTGCCGTTCACGATCAGCGTGCCGGAAGAGAGCGTGGTGGGCCCGGTGTAGGTCGAGACCGAGTTGGCCCCAAGCGTCAGCACTCGGCTGGTCGGGTTCGCGACGATCATGAGTCCGCCGTTTGAAATCTCGCCGTTGAAGGTGGCGCTGTCGGCAAGGGAAATTGTCCGGGTGCCGCCGCCCAGATCCACATCGCCATTGAAGGTGGTGTAGGAATTTCCAAAACCAGGCGCGTTTACCCCGCCAAGCTGGAAGTCAGTGTTGATAATGAGCTTGTTGGAAAGGCTTCGCGGGCTCACCACCGAGCCGATGGCTCCGCCATTGATCGTGACCGTGCCAGCGCCAAGCGGAGCATTGCTATTCCGAAGGCCGAGCCTTCCTTCGTTGAGGAAGGTGCCGCCGTTGTAGGTGCTGATGCCGGAAAGGACAACCGCGCCGCCGGTGGTCTTGGTCAAGGTAACGCCGCTGCCGGCAAGCACGGCGCTGACCGTGCCGGTTCTCACGTCGTAGCTGCTGCCCGTCAAGGCGCTGTCGCCGGAAATCGTGCCGGAGATAAGCGTGACGACGCCAACCGTATCCGGATTGTCGACATTCAGCGTGCCGCCGCTGACGGAGATGTCTCCATCCAGAGTGTCCGTGGCATGACCCAAGGTGAGCGTGCCGGCGCTCACAGTGGTGAGCCCGTCGTAGGTGTTCGGTCCGGAAAGCGTGACCATGCCTTCGGTGGTTTTGGTCAAGGTAACGCCGCTGCCGGCAAGGACGGTGCTGACCGTGCCGCTTTTTACGGCGTAGCTACTACCCGTCAAGGCGCTGTCGCCGGAAATCGTGCCGGAGATGAGCGTGACTGCGCCAACCGTATCCGGATTGTCGACGTTCAGCGTGCCGCCGTTGACGTTGATGGCTCCATCGTCTTTCAGTGTGTCTGTGGCGTGACTCAAGCGCAGCGTGGCGTTGGAATTGATCGTTGTCCCGCCAGCGTAGATGTTGGTCCCCGAAAGATCTAGCGTATAGGCGCTTCCCGTGGTCGCGACGATGAGTCCGCCATTCGAGAGCACCCCGCTGAAGGTGTTACCGCCGCCGCCTAGGGTAATCGTCCGGGTACCACCGTCCAGATCAACAGTGCCTGAGAAAGTGGTACCGGACCCGCCTTGTGCCGTGATGAGTGTGCCTGCCGGGATGGACACCCCCCCAAGCTGGAAGTCGCCGCTGATTGTGAGGGGGTTGGCCTGGCTGCGAACTGACTGGATCGCCCCGAAAGCTCCGCCTCTGAAGGTCACAGGGGTGGAAGCGCCAAAAATGTGGCTGCCTCGAGCGCCTACCTTTCCTTGATAGATCGTAACTGAAGAGACGGTTTGGGCCCCACGAAAATAATGGACGCCTGTACCACTCGAATTGATAACGAGATTGTTTGTGGTACCAGATGACTGGCCAAGGCCTTGCCCATACTCGGTCGTGCCAGAACCTGATCCGTTGAGCTCGACGGTTATGCGGCCCAGGTTAATGGCGGGGATAACTGCACGCCCGATAGCAAGCGCATTACTCCCATTATGGGTGATGGTGAAGTTGCCCGACGGCGTTACTGCAACGCGATTTTTGTCATTCAAACCACCCTCCGCCAGGCCACCGATCCTGACTGCTCCCGCAACAGCGCCCACCGCAATGCCGCCGCCGCTTGCAAGCGTCAGGGTTGTCGTACCTGTGTCCGCGAGTGTCGTATTACGGTCGATCACCGTGGTACCGCTCGACTCAAAGGTCAAGGATTTAACCGTTTGTGCAGTGTTGGCCAGTTGGTTGGTCTGAGCCGTATTCACCGTCGAGATGTTGAACAACACATCGTCCGCCGTGCCTGGTTTGGCCAGAGGATTCGGGGTCGTGGCCCCAGGATCAGTCGACCAGTTGGTGGCGTCGTTAAAGTCACCCGTGCCATTGTTCACCCCGTTCCAGTAGAGGGTGCCGGCAGATGCTGGGGTTGCCGATACGGCGAGAAGCACTCCGAGGGCGACAACGTGCGTTCCGCGAAGAAGCATACAGGATCGTTTCATAGGTTCTTTCTTTCAATGACAGGAAAACGCTTTTCAGCACGCGTTCACCCGCGTTCTCGAACCGGCCATAACCAGCACTTTAGCACTTCAATGGATATTTATTTTATGGGGGGGGTACAGAATGAGTCAAGCCCCGTCCCCGAAAAACTTGATCGCGTCTGCTGGTTGCGAATCAGGGCACAACCTTGCTACACTTCCCCATATGAGCGGTCTACGCATGTGTTACGACTACGCCAGCCCGGCGTTTCAGGAGCGGCTGAGGCGCTTGGTGGCTAGGCTCGGCCAAGCCTGGGACGAGGCCCCACGCATCTTCGCCGTGCTAATGTCCGCCTGCATGGTGGCTGCCGTGCCTGCGGCCGACGCGGCCGCTCTGCGCAGTGACGCCGGTGCAGGGGCTGAAGCGAGCAGGGCGGTTTCCTCAGCCGCCGACGGACTCGTTGTGTATCCGCCCGTGCCGGGGCTCGCAGCCTCGGAGCATTACAGCGTGCGCGTGCGCTCTGCACGCGCTGGCAGCGAGTGGCAGAGCGCCTTCGCTTGGGAGACGGTCTGCAAGACCGTCGCAAAGAAGACGGACGCCTACTTCGACACCCTGGCGGGCTGGACGCACGCCTACGTGAATTTTGAGACCGCCGGTGCCGCAGAGGTCGAAATCGCACGCGTCAACGGTCAGCCGATTCATGCCGCAGCCGTTCATCCGCAACGCAAGGCGTCCGCGTGCTCCGTCAAGGACGGCAAGGTTCTTGTCAGGCTCGATCACCCGTGCCTTGTCGCTGTCGATATCGATGGCCAGATGGACGGGCAGGACACGGGAAAGGGCTACAAAGGCCCGCCGCTTCACACGGTCTCAATCTTTGCCAATCCGCCGTTGTCCGGCAAGCCCAAGCCTGGTGATCCTGGCGTATGGACCGTGAAGCCCGGTGAGACGCCACCCTCCGAAGGGCCTTGGACCACGCTCTACTTTCTGCCGGGGGTTCACGATGTCGGGCTGGCCTTCCCGCTTCACGCGAACCGTGCCTATTACATCCCCGGAGACGCGATGGTCTACGGCACACTCTCCAACCGCAAATGGGGCGATGGACATCACATCCGCATCTTCGGGCTCGGCACCTTGTCAGGCGCGCGGACCAAACATCCGAAGTACGTGGAGCCGGCGATCTCAGAGAAGGAGCATGGGCTGTACCGTCCGATCGAGTTGGTTGGCACCACGGATACACGCGTAGAAGGCATCACCATCGCCGACTCGGCGACGCACTCGCTCATGCTGGTGAGCCCCTACAAAGCGGGTCATCCCAACGAGGTGAAGTGGGCCAAGATCTTCACCTGGCGCGCGAATGGCGACGGGATCAATCCTTTCGGCAACACCCTGATCGAGGACTGCTTTCTCCGTACCCAGGATGACTCACTGTATGTCAACGGCCTGGGCATCCGCCGCACCGTGCTTTGGAACGACGCCAATGGTTCGTCGTTTGTTCTGAGCAGCCTGCCGAATCTGACGGACCGCACAATGGTGGTGGAAGATTGCGATGTGATCTATGCGCGCGCCAAATGGCACCGCTGGAGCGGCGGCCGGGTCTTCAACATGCGCGGGGAGGGCGGAGGCGCCGCAGGGGCAGGTGTGCTCTTCCGCAACATCAACATTGAAGATTCCCGGCCGACCCTGCAGCAGTTCTTCCTCTGCATGACCATGCCGGAGCCCTATTCGAAAGACGCAGAGAGGCGCAAAGCCGGAGACGTGTCAGGCATCCTTTTCCAGAACATCGCCATCGCCGCGCCCAGCGTGCTGGGCGAACCGCAAATTCTTTGGGGCCAGCCCGACGCGCGCATCCGCAACCTCGCCTTCGAGAACCTCACGCTCGCCGGGAAGCCCGTGTGCGACGCGTCATTTTTCAAGACGAACGCGTTCGTTGACGGACTCGTCTTTACGCCAATCGCCGCCTCCAAGCCATGAATGCTGCACACGTGATGAGACCTAACAAACCCAAACTCCTACGCCTCGCCGCTCTGCGGCTCGCGCGGCTGGGTGCGCCGCACGCTCATTCCGAGTCAGCGTCCCGGTTTGGTATGATGCAGCTCCACCTCGCGGTGATCTTGGCCGGCGGGGCTGGCCTGTTTGCCAAGTTTGTCGCAACGAGCCCCATCGTAATCACATGCGGGCGGACTTTGTTTGGAAGTCTTGCCTTGTTGGTCGCCGTGTCGCTTACAAAGACAAGCCTGCGGTTGCGAAGCCGGAAAGACCTTCTCCTTCTGGCTCTCTCGGGTGCCATCCTCGCTGTGCATTGGGTCGCCTTTTTTGCCGCGATCCAGGTGTCTACGGTGGCCGTCGGACTGTTGGCGTTCTCGACTTTTCCGCTGTTCATTACCTTCCTAGAACCTTTGGTCTTCGGTGATCGTCTGCGCCCGCACGACGTGATCACGGCGTTCATCGTGATGGCCGGGCTGGTTTTGGTGACGCCGTCTTCGGACGCCGGGAAACAGGTCGCTCAAGGCGTGCTGTGGGGGCTTCTTTCCGCCTTTACGTTCGCTGTCATTTCGCTTCTGAGCCGCTCTTATGTGCGCGTTTATCCGGCGCTCACGGTGGCGCTCTACCAACAGGCATTTGCCTTCCTGTGCGTGTTGCCTTTGGCACTGAGAGGGCCGGGCGCCGCCACCGGGCGCGACGTGCTGCTCCTCTTTGTGCTCGGAGTCGTTTTTACCGCGCTTGCGCAGGGGCTGGCGATCGCGAGCCTGCGGCATCTGCGCGCTCAAACAGTGGGCGTGGCCTTCGGCTTGGAGCCCGTTTATGGTATTCTGTTAGCGTGGCTGCTGCTGAATGAAGCGCCTTCGTCGCGTACGCTTTGCGGCGGACTTCTCATTTGTTGCGCCGTGATAAGGGCTTCTTACAGGAGCGTCCATGAATGAAAGAAACATGCGAGCGGCATTAACCGCCGCCATCCTCTTGCTCCTGTCCTGGACCTGTGCCGGACAAGACAAGCCGAAAGTGAGGAGCGCTGAGGGTGCCCAAGTCACCGCGCACTCCCAAGGGCTTCACGGCTATATCGGCTTCGGCCATGAGAAGCACCCGCCCCGCTCCGCCTACAGCGCGGGCATGGGCTTCTACGCCGCGGTCTGGCCGCTGGTGGAACAACCGCTGGCCAATTTCCAGATCGGCCTGCCCAGTTCCTGGATTCAGCCGGACAACTCCGACAACAAAGACAAGCCGCTCGCGCCGGAAGGGACGCTGGCCCGCACGTGGAAGGAGCGCGGCCCCACGTGGAGCAGCGTCTTCCAAACCGTGGAAGGCGGTCTGGGTTATTGGGCCCGCAACCATTTCCGCTACGGCCCGCCGAAGTTCAGCATGAACGGCACGCCGCAATGCTACGACTACGAAGTCGGTTCGCCGGGGTGGTCTTTCTTTTACAGCAACGAGGCGCTGCCTGACCAGCGCCTCGGCATCGCGCAGCTCAGCAACTGTCTGCTGATACCTCCCGATGCGCTGCCGTTCCAAGGCAATCCCAACGGCGAGTTCCTCGGCTACACGTGGATGGCGTTGCCCTTCACCGATCCCACCGCGGGCGATCCGCCGACGGGCGACCAAAGCTGGACCTGTTTCCTCAGCGCGTCCAACTTCAAAGGCCCCATTGCCTACTATATTCCGGAGACATGGAGCAAAATCGGCAAGCTCTTCAACGAGCCCTTCCTCCATGGCCGAGGGCTCGACGCCCGCCCCGGCCTCATGGGCGGCGGCGCCATGGAGATCAACACCGTCCCGCGCTTCGACGCCCCCGACGCGCAGGGCACCGTCTATTCCAAGCTGCCCAAACTCCAGTTCCCCGTGGATGCCGCAGGCCGCGCCTACCTTGTGCAAGACGTCACCTACTACTCGAAGGCCGCCCTCCAAGACGCCTTCAAAGCCTGGCGCAACGGCGGCCCCGCCTGCTCCGGACGCTTCGACGAAAAGGGCGCATGGAAACCCAAGCTCAACACCCGCACCACGCGCTACGACCAAGCCGGCAAAAAAATGGTCGGCGTCGAGCGCGCCTTCGACACGCGGATTTTCGATGGCAATGTCTGGGGCTTGCAATGGTTCACCAACACGCTCGCCGCGGCGGGCTTGTTCCCGCAGTATTACAAGCACGTCGGCGAAGAGCGCCTCGCCATCAGCCCCGCCGAGGTGCCCGCCGAAACCAAGCTGCACACACAACCGTTCAAGCTGGCCACGCCCGGCAAGCCCTACACCTCGCCCGCCTCCGGCGCCTGGGCCCAGCCCGGCCCAAAACTCGGCCCCTTCACCGCGCGCCTGGTCGATGGTTCGGTGGTGACGTACTCTTGGTACCGCTTCGTCGACCAACCCTCCTTCCAGCAATACGCCTGGAGCGCCGACAAGAAGGCCAAGCTACAGGCGTTTGTTGAAAAGATGCACGCGCACTGGCCCCTTGACCGCGACTACATGGCGCCGCCCACGCGCGGGAAGCTGGTCGCCCTGGACCCCGCGCTTCTGGTCACCCCGCCCAAGGGCTTCGAGGTCGGCTACGTCCCGATCGTCACCCGTCAATCCATGCCGTGAGAACCACCGAAAAATGAAAACGCTTAAAACAGTCATGAAACACACGAGCATCCTCCCCACGCGAGCGCTTCTCTCGCTCACCACCTGTGTCCTCGCGGCTCAGCTTCAGGGAAAGCCGCTGCAAGTCTTCATCCTCGCCGGCCAGTCGAACA
>CAYMLQ010000209.1:0-10267 GCA_964390795.1 uncultured Lentisphaeraceae bacterium | reverse complement strand
TAGGCGTTGAGCAGCGTGTTTTCGACGGCGGCGGCTGAGACGCCCAGAGACGAGGCGAGGTCGCGGTCGATCTGCACGGTGAGTTCCGGATTCTTCAGTTGCATGTCGCTGGTGACGTCTAAGAATCCCGGCAGCCCCTGCATCTGTTCGAGAACGAGGTTCGCCACGCGGTTCAGTTCGCCGATGTCGGGGCCTTGCAGCGCGTACTGGTACTGGCTCTTGCTCATGCGCCCGCCGATCTGAAGCGTCTGGGGCACCTGCGGGAAGGCGCGGATGCCGGGCACGGCCGCGAGCTTCGGACGCAGCCGCTGGACGATTTGTTCGGCGGTCGCGCGGCGCTCGTCACACGGCTTGAGATGCACGAGCAGGCGGCCGTTGTTCGGGTTCCCGCTGCTGGTGCTGGTGGTGGCCATGAGCTCGCGCACATCAGGGTCTTTGCGCACGATGTCCGCTACGGACTGCTGCAGCGTGAACATGGTCGCGGGCGCGGTGCCTTCGGGCGGCTCGGTGGTGATCATGATCTGGTCCTGATCCTCGGAGGGCAGGAATCCCTTGCCGACCATGCCAGCCAGCTTAAAGGTCAGAGCCAGAATGACGGCGGAGAAGAGCATAACCGCACGGCGGTGGCGCAGGGACCAGCGCAGCGTCAGGTCATAGACGTGTAACAGCGCCTGGAAGCCGCGCTCGGTGACCGTGTACAGGCGGCCGTGGTGTACCGAGTCCGGTTCGCGCAGGAACTTCGCGCAAAGCATGGGCGTGAGCGTCAGCGAGATCACGCCGGAAATCAACACCGCCGCGCCGATGGTCACCGCGAATTCGCGGAAAATGCGGCCGACCAGCCCGCCCATGAACATCACGGGGATGAACACGGCAGCGAGCGAGAGGGTCATGGAGACGATGGTGAAGCCGACCTCCTTCGCGCCGTCGAGTGCCGCCTGCAGCCGCGGTTTGCCCATCTCCATGTGGCGCACGATGTTCTCCAGCATCACGATGGCGTCGTCGACCACGAACCCGATCGCCAGCGTGAGCGCCATGAGCGACAGGTTGTCCAGGCTGTAGTCCAGCAGCCGCATCGCAGCAAAGGTGCCGATGATGGACATCGGCAGCGCCAGCGACTGGATGACCGTCGCCGCGAACGAGCGCAGGAACACGAAGATCACCAGTACGACGAGGCCGATCGTCAGCAGCAGCGTGAATTGCGCGTCGTCGGCGGAACGCTGAATCGGGATGCTGCGGTCGTAAAGGATCTTGAGGCCGACGGAGGGCGGCAGTTGCGACTGAAGCTGCGGCAGCAGCGCCCTCACGTCCTTGGCGACCCGCACCGTATTGACGCCGGGCTGGCGCTGCACGGCCAGGACGATGGCGCGCTGGCTGGTGTTGGCGTCGAGGTACCAGGCCGCGATCTTGTCGTTCTCGACGCTGTCCTTGGCGGTGGCGACATCCCGCAGCCGCACCGGCACGCCGTTGCGGCGAGCGATGATCAGTTCGTCGTACTGCGCCCCGGAGGTGAGCTGGCCGTTAGCCTGCACGGTAAACGTGCGCGACGGGCCGTAGAGGATGCCGGTGGGCAGGTTGACGTTGCCGTTCACAAGGGCGTCGTGGAGGTCGTCGAGCGCGAGGCCGTGGACAAACAGCTTGCGGGGGTCGGCCTGGATGCGGACCGCGTATTTCTGGCTGCCGAACACCAGCACCTGCGCCACGCCGGCCACCGTCGAGAGGCGCTGGCCGATGAGGGTCTGTCCGAACTCGTCCAGCGCGGAGAGCGGCTGCGTGGGGCTGGTCAGGATCAGGTAGAGGAACGGGGTGTCCGCCGGGTTGACCTTCTGGTACGAGGGCGGCGCGGGCATGTTGATCGGCAGTTGCCGCTGGGAGCGGGCGATCGCCGCCTGCACGTCCTGCGCGGCCGCGTCGATGTTGCGGTTCAGCGCGAACTGCAGCGTGATTTGCGACCGTCCCAGCGTGCTGACGGAGGTCATCGCGTCGATTCCGGCAATGGTCGAGAACTGCTTCTCGAGCACGGTGGCCACAGCCGAGGCCATGGTGTCGGGGCTGGATCCAGGCAGGTTGGCCGTCACCTGGATCGTCGGGTAGTCGACGTTCGGCAGGTCGCTGACGGGAAGCTGCCGGTAGGCGAGCACGCCAAAGAGCAGAATGCTGACCATCACGAGCGTGGTCATGACGGGTCGGCGGATGAAAGGCTCCGAGAGGTTCATGGCGCGGCGATCCCCGCCGCCTGCTTGCTGCCGTCGCCGGCGATCTCCACCTGGGTGCCCGGTCCCAGCCGCTGCTGCCCGTCGGTCACCACGACATCGCCGGACTGCAGGCCCTCGGCGATGATGCTGGCCTCGTCGACGTTCCGGGCGATCCTCACCAGGCGCGCCTCCACGGTGCGGTCGGGCTTGACCACAAAGACGTACGTCCCTTTCTGCCCGTTCTGAACGGCGCGGTAGGGGATGACCAGCGCGTTGGTCTCGATGGCGATGCGCAGGCGCACGTCTACGAACTGCCCTGGCCAGAGCCGGTTCGCCGCGTTGGGGAACTCGGCCTTCAGCGTGATCATGCCGGTGGCGCGGTCGACCGCGTTGTCGAGAAACGCGAGCCGGCCGGTCTCCGTCGCGCCGCCGCTCTCCGGCAGGGTTGCCTCGACGCGGAGATCCGGCGCGCTCCGCCAGTCCCGCAGGCGTTCCATGTCCTGCTGCGGCACGGCGAAGGAAACATTCAGCGGATGGATTTCGTTGATCGTCACCAGCGCCGTGGTGTTCGCGCCGGCGAGATTGCCCCGGTCCGCGAGACGGCGGCCGGTGCGGCCCGAGATGGGCGCCCGGAGCGTGCAGTAGCCGAGTTGGATGCGGGCGCTTTCGACAGCGGCCTCATCGGCGAGCTCGGACGCCTGCAGCACGGACACTGCTGTCGCCGCCTGGTCGCGGTCATTCTCCGAGACGAAGCCCTTGGCGAACAGGTCGGTTGCGCGGCGGAGATCGCGCTCGGCGTTCACCCGTTGCGCACGCGCACGCGCCAGTTCTGCCTCGGCTTGATGCAGCGCGGCCTCGTACGGACGGGAGTCGATCCGAGCGAGCAGGTCGCCTGCCGCGACGTCCTGTCCTTCGGTGAAGGCGACCTCGGACAGCAGGCCGTTCACCTGCGCTTTCACGGTCACCGTGGACAACGCTTCGACAGTGCCGAACGTGCGGATCTCGATCGGCATCGGTGCGCGTTTGGCAACGGTTGTGACCACCGGCGCGGCGGCTGCGCGTTTGCCGGCTTTTGTTCCGGCCGCCTTCGCCTGTTGCACCGTATGAATTCGCCAGTACGCGCCGCCCGTGCACAGGCCAAGAAGGAGAAGGAGCAGAAAGGTCTTCATTGAGTCCCCGAGAAAGCATGTTTGCGCCCGTGTCGGCGAACCCCGCACGCGGTTGTCCATAGTGTGAACCAACGGGCGTGAGGCGTCAAGCGCGTCCAGCAATTCTAATTTTGGACTCTCCGTTCATTCGCCTCCGCGCCCGGGAGGTCGTGGGCTACCTTGCGCGGCGCGTCTTTCAGGGGTGGCGCGCGGCCTCCGGACGCGCCCTGCGCATGATTTCGCGCCTGTTGCCGGCTCAGCCAGACCGCGAACGCGGCGGCGGCGAGGTAGCCGATCCAGATCAGATGCAGCAGAGGGCCCATGCCGGTGAATTTGGAGGCATATCCGAGAATCCAGAGGACGACGGCCGCGATGCCCCAGGAGCCGCCGCTGATGAGGCCCATGCGCTGGCCGAAGCGCAGCGTCGAGTCCGCATAGCGTGCGAGCGTGATGCAGAGCGGAAAGCCGGTGTAGACGATAAAGGCGGTGAAGGCCAGAAGCGCCGCTGCCATTTTTGAATGCGGGGCTGCAAGCAGATAGAGCAGGGTGAGCGGAGCACCAAAAAGGGCTGAGTAAAGCAGCACGCGCAGGTGGCCGACACGCGGCGCGAGCGCGCCCCAGGTGATGGCGCCGACCATGCCGCCGACGCCGAACATGGTGAACGAGAAACCGCTGAAGGAGAGCGAGTAGCCGGCCTCCGTGTGCAGGTAGGTGGGCAGCAGGGTGGCCTGGATCTGCGAGCAGGTGGCCAGGAGGGCGGCCATCGCGAAGAGCGGCCAGAAGGGGATGCTCGGGATGTTCTCCTTATGCTCCAGGGCGCTCTTCTCTTTTGCGGATTCGAGCGGCAAACGGATGCCGCTGAAGAAGAGCGGAGCGGCTGCGACGGGGGCGGCGCAGTAGAGCCAGATGAGGCTGTCCAGCCCGAACGACTCAGTCAGCGACGAAGATAAGAGCGCGCCGCCCGCGAACCCCGAGAAGCCGGCGACCATGAAGACTGCGGTGGAGAGGGAGGAGGGAATCTTGTCGAGACCGTGTACCGCGCGCAGCCCTTCGGGGTGTACGGTTGCGACGCCGAGACCTGCGACCAGCGCGACGAGCGACATCCAGACCACGCACAGCGGGCCCGCGGGCACGGCGGTGATGAACACGGAGGCGCCAGCCAGCAGCACGCCGCCGCAGATCAGGACGGGCGACGTCCACGTGGCGCGCAGATTGCCGATCGGAATCTGAAAGACATTGGAGGAGAAACCCAACAGCGACGCCACGAAGATCAGCAGGGCGATCGATACGCTGTAGTGGTCGCTCAGGGGAGCCAGGACCGGCGCCACGATGCCGACATAGGTGTCGGTCACGGCGTGGGTGAGGGTCAGGGCCAGAAGCTGGCACCATTGGCGGCGGAGCGAAAAGGACGAGTGGAGCATGTCGGGTCTTTCTTGCGGGCGTGAGTGGGGGGAAGGATAGAGACTCGGCGTCGGCGCGTCAAGCGTGCCCTGTGCGAAAATAAGCGTGTGCCGCGCACGGGGTGCGCGGCACACGCTTAGGAGCCGGTGTACGCTATACTGTCGTAAAGCGCTTCCTTCAACCAATCGCTTCAGGGCCGGACTCGCCGGTGCGGATGCGGATGCACTGCGGCAGGTCGACCACGAAGATTTTGCCGTCGCCGATCTTGCCCGAGCGGGCGCCCCTGATGATGGCGTCGATGGTCGGCTTGACGAACTCCTCGTTTACGGCGATGCGCAGCTCGACCTTTTTTAAGAGGTTAATCTCGGCGGGAATGCCGCGATAACTCTCGGTGTAGCCCATCTGCTGTCCGCAGCCGATCACGTTGGAGGCTGTCATCTTCGTGATTTTGGCGGCGACCAGAGCGTCTTTTACATCGGCAAGCTTGTCGGGTTGAATGACTGCAATAATCAGTTTCATGCGATTTTCCTCTCTTTCTTTACTTGGTCAGGAAGCCCTGGAAGTCCGGGTAGGCCTCGTTGCCGTGCTCGCCGATGTCCAGACCGCCGAGTTCCTCTTCGCGGCTCACGCGCAGGCCCATGATGGCTTTGATTACATACCAGAAGATCGCGGAGAGAACAACCGTGAAAACGGCCACCAGCAGCACGCCCTTGAACTGCTGAACGAACTGCGCGCCGCGGGTGAGCCCGGTCGCGAGGCCGGCCACGTCGGTCGCGATCTTGTTGTCATAGAACAGGCCGACCGCCAGCGTGCCGAACACGCCGTTGAGCAAGTGGACGGAAAGCGCGCCCACCGGATCATCGATGCGCATCTTGTCGAAGAACAGCACGCCGAACACGACCAGCACGCCGGCGATGAGGCCGATGATCGCAGCGGAGGTGACTGAGACGAACGCGCAGGGGGCGGTCACTGCGACCAGGCCCGCGAGGCAGCCGTTGAGGATCATGCTTAGGTCGGGCTTCTTGAGCAGCAGCCAAGCGGTGACGGCCGCGCTCAACGTGGCGGTGACGGCCGCGATGTTGGTTGCGATCAGCACGTGGGAGATCGCGAAGCCGTTACCCGCCGACATGGTGGAGCCGGGGTTAAAGCCGAACCAGCCGAGCCAGAGGATCAGCACGCCCAGCGCGACGCTGGTCATGTTGTGACCCATCACCGGCTTGATCGCGCCGTTGGGGCGGAACTTCTCGATGCGGGGCCCGAGGATCAGCGCGCCGGTTAGCGCGGCCCAGCCGCCCACGGAGTGAACGACGGTGGAGCCCGCGAAGTCGCGGAAGCTGTGGAAGAAGGCGTTGATGCCCTCGGCCGCCTTGGAGGCCGCCAGCACGCCGCCGCCCCAGATCCAGTGTCCGCTGACCGGGTACATGAAGCCGACGAGCAGCAGGCTGAACACCAGGAACGCCTTGAACTTGATGCGCTCGGCCACGGCGCCCGAGACGATCGTCGCGGCGGTTCCGGCGAAGACCAACTGGAAGAAGAACTTCGCCCACAGCGGCACCGGCGTCCAGTTGATGGCGGAGTAGACGCCCTCATAGGTGGCGCTCGAGAAGGGGTTCATCGCCGCATACGCGCTACCCAGCGCGGGAGAGTTGTCTGCGCCAGTGACGAAGAAGAGGCCTTTGAGTCCGATCCAGAGGTTGCCGTCTCCGAACATCAGGCCCCAGCCGAGCACCCAGAAAGAGAGCGTGGCCAAGGCGAACACGATGAAGTTCTTGCACAGGATGTTGACGCAGTTCTTTGCGCGGCACAGGCCGCTTTCCACCATCGCAAAACCGGCGTTCATCCAGAACACCAGCATGCCGGTGACCAACACCCAGACCGTGTCGAGCGCGATCCGCATGTTGCTCATCCCTTCCTTCATGGCATCAGCCGCGGCGGGTGCCGCCGCATCCTGTGCCCATCCAGTTGCAGCGAGACCTAATCCGACAAGAGCGAATAAGGCCGCTGTCCGATTTTTCCGTGTCACATTCATTGTGTATCCTTCCCAGTTAATTCTGTTCGCCCAACGCTAACAGACATGCGTTCATAAGCATGTGCGGTGCCAACCCTGTCAAAAAAGCCCCTGAGATATAGTCGTAACTAGCCTGATAAAAATGAATTATAAATATGTTATGTAGGGTCTGCAGGCTCGGGTGTGTCGATTCGGGACTGACAAAAATGTCGTTTCCGGGACGGGTCGGATAGATAGGGCTCCTCTGAGACCCGATAGGTACGAAATTGTCAGATGTTGCTCTGAGGACTTGTTTCACGTATTAACTTAGAATTCGTGAAACAGCCATTCGAAGGGAGATTTGCTTGAAAAAACCAAGAAATGGTGATTTTGAAGAGTTGGCCCGATACTTGCTTTTTAAAATATTCGAACGATCAAACAGCAGTCGAGTGTGAGCCATAAACAAAAGCGCCTAAATGCGGGCGTTCATAAGAGGAGAGGTACAACATGATCGGTAGTTATGACAGGCTGGGACGTGTCGGCTTATGTGCGGGTATCGCGCTGGCAGCCGCCACAAACACATGGGCGCAGGACGTCGCGGCGGCCGCGGCGGCCGCTGTTCCTGCCGCGCCCGTAGTGAATTCGGGCGACACCGCATGGGTTCTGATCAGCACGGCGCTGGTGCTGCTGATGACCATACCTGGTCTGGCGCTTTTCTACGGAGGCCTTGTTCGCAGGAAGAACGTTCTTTCCGTGCTGATGCAGTGTTTCTTCTTGGTCTGTTTCATCACGCTGCAATGGGTGGTCTTCGGGTACAGCTTGTCCTTCGGCCCGGATATCAAAGGGTTCATCGGCAGTCTGGACTGGGCGATGTTGAAGGGCGTGGGCGCGGAGCCGAACGCGGATTATGCGGGCACGATTCCGCACTCGGTCTTCATGCTGTTCCAGATGATGTTCGCCATCATCACGCCAGCCTTGATCATTGGCGCGTTTGCGGAACGGATGAAGTTCGCGGCCTTCGCGCTGTTCACCCTGCTGTGGGCGACGATCGTTTACGATCCCGTGGCGCACTGGGTGTGGGGCGTGGGCGGCTTCCTGCGTAAGATGGGCGCGCTGGACTTCGCGGGCGGCACGGTGGTGCATATCAACGCCGGTATCGCCGCTCTGGTTTGCGCGCTCGTACTGGGACGCCGGCTGGGTTACCCGAAGAAGCTATCCCCGCCGCACAACCTGCCGTTCGCGGTGGTTGGTGCGGGGCTGCTGTGGTTCGGCTGGTTCGGCTTCAACGCGGGCAGCGCGTTAGGGGCCAACGGTCTGGCGGGCAGCGCGTTCTTGGCGACCCACGTGGCTTCTGCGGCGGCGGGCTTTGCCTGGGCGGCAATGGATCTGCTGAAGAATAAGCATATCACCGTGTTGGGCATCATTTCGGGCGCGGTGGCGGGTCTGGTTGCGATCACACCAGCCGCAGGATTCGTCACCCCTGGCGGTGCGATCGCGATCGGCGTGGGTGCGGGAGTCATCTGCTACTTCTTCGTCACCGTGGTGAAACCCCGTCTCGGATATGACGACGCGCTCGACGCGTTCGGCGTGCATGGTATCGGCGGCATCTGGGGAGCGCTCGCCACGGGTCTGTTCGCGACGACCGCCGTGAACAGCGCAGGCGCCAACGGGCTTTTCTACGGAAACCCCGCGCTGCTTTGGATCCAGTTCAAAGCCGTCATGGTCACGCTCGTGTATTCGGGTGTCATGAGCTTCGTGCTGCTCAAGATCGTGGATGCCGTGTTGGGTCTGCGGGCACCTGAGCAGGATGAACGGATCGGACTCGACCTGACCGATCATCGCGAGACTGGGTATACTGTCCTTGATTAACCTGTTGCATCTTACGAAAGGGAGCTGAACATGAAATACATTGTAGCCATCATTCAACCGGATCGCATGGACGAGGTCTTAGACCGTCTGACAGCGAAAGAGATTCACCTGGTGACTGTGTCCAATGTCATGGGGCGCGGCCGTCAGAAGGGCATCGCGCAGGTCTACCGCAGCCACACCGAGGCGGGCAGCCTGTTGCGCAAAGTCAAACTGGAGATCGCCGTGAACGACGACTTCGCGGATGCGGCCGTTGCGGCCATCGAAGGTGGGGCGAAGACCGGACAGGTCGGCGACGGGAAGATCTTCGTGCTCGATCTGGAACAGACGATCCGGATACGCACAGGCGAGCGGGGCGGTAAAGCAATCGGCTAAGCCGGTCCGTTTTCGAATCAGCAATACACACACTGGCCGCCTGTTCTGCGGGTTGAGTAACCCGCAAAACAGGCGGCCTTTTAGTGCTGCTAAAATCAGGCGGCCCTTACAAGTTCTTGAACCACATCTCGGCTGTAGTGTTCGTGTCGCTGGGCCGTTTTTTCGCCTCGGGCGTTTCAATCAGCTTCTGTTTTTCTTCCGCCGTCATCACGCGCCCGGGCACCACGACGGCGTGGGCGCCTAGCCGTACCGTCACGGCGGTCACGCGTGACCAAGAGAAGTCCGCTTCCATGCAGATGGGGATGTCGGGGATCATGGCGCCGAAGGCCACCTTTTGCGGTTCGGCGAGCCGGTCTCTCACCTCGGAGCGCTGTCCGGCTCCGCGCGACAGGAGTTCCGATATGGACAGACTCTGAACCGTCTCCCCGTTGTCGAGGCTGAGGCCGGATTGAAACGAGGTCAGGGCAACCGGGGTCGGACACCCCGTGTTGATGAGCGACAGTGTGGCATAGGTGACGGGCTTGAACAGCCCGCGGTTGAAGCGCAGCGATTCGGCTGTATTGGTTTCGAACGCGGTGACGACGATGATGACGCCGTCTGAGCGCACCTCGCCATACCAGCCGGGTCTGACCAAGGCATCGTCTTCGGGCGTGGCCTGCCTGGCCGGCGCAGCGGCGCGAGGCACTTCCGGTCCGGCGGCGGACGGCGCATGCTGCTCGCGGGTATTGGCGATGATCGCCACCGCCGAACAGGCCGCAATGGGCAGCCCGACCAGAAGTCTGCGTCTCACGCGCCGGCTCCAGTGCCGTCGTTGGGTGATCTGCGCATAAACGCCTGTGCCGAGTGCGGCCAGCACGAAGGAACCCGCGAGCAGGTTAAGGGCCGGCAGGGCCGGCCGCTGGTTGGCCTTGGAAACAAGTTCCGTGGTCAAAACGGTTACCAGTCCCACGAGCGCGAAAAGCAGGCAATGTGCGGCGGACTTGAGGCCCGTCTGCTTCCCGGAGGAGGGCGCGGCGTGGTGGCGACCGCTTCTCTGGCTGCGCGCCCGAGGTGCCTCCGCTTCGGGATGGCCGCTATACCCGATGGCCAGTGCGCCTCGACGTCTCTCTTGAGATGAGGCCTCCGCTCCGCCGATGCGATGCGAGGAGCTATGTCTGTGTGTATTCTGCATCTATTTTCCAAAACAGTTTGACGTTAAAATACCTTATTTCCGAAGGGGCGTCAATCTTCAGCCGGGGGGAAAGTTCCCCAGACTTTTTTTCCGCGGCGTTTGCATTGCGGGGCGCGTTCGGCTATAA
>CAYMLQ010000208.1:3903-10276 GCA_964390795.1 uncultured Lentisphaeraceae bacterium | reverse complement strand
CGACTGGGCGGCAGGTGCCGGTGTGGGACTCGATTTTTAACGGAGCTGTGAAGAACATGACCGTTGCAGGTTACGGGAGGAAGATCATCCCGCATATGCGGTGGACGTATGGGCTGGGTATCGCCGTTGCGCTTGGCGTGTTGGCGGCCACGATCATTCTGGGCGTATTGCTCGTGCGCAGATTGGTGCGCGAGCAAATCACCCAGCGCGACGCGGAAGCGCTCCACGCGACGACGATGATGGAGCAAAGCGACCTGGCAGAGCTGAACGACGGGGAACTCAGGAGTGATGAGCAGATTGGCTTTGATGCGGCGGTTCGTTCGTCCAGGCTCAAGGGCGTAATCGGCATCCGCTTCTACGGCACCAACGGGGTGTTTACCGACTCCTTCCCGCCAACCATCCAGCCCCAGCCACTCGACAGCGAGACGGCTCGGCGGGTCGCCAATCTAAGCCCTCATAGCCGTTTCCGGCCCTCGACACCGTTGAGCGATGTGTATATCTATTTGCCCCAATTCGCGACCGAACCGGTCGCGCGCGTTCCAACGCTGGAAATCACCGTGCCGTTGCACCTGTGTGACAAGAATCGCGTGGTGGGCGCCGCGCAGTTCATACTTGAGGGAGCAAGCGTCGCTAGCGAATATGCTCGCATGGACCAACGTTTGAGCCAATTCGCTGTGCTCACGTTTATGGTTGCCGGACTCTTGCTAGTGGCCCTGCTCTGGCCGGCATTCCGCCGCGTCGAGCGACTGAGCCGGGACTTGGCCCTGCGCAGCGAACGTCTTGAAAGGGCGAACGAGGAACTCGCGCTCGCGGCACGGGTTTCTGTGGTAGGCGCGATTTCAGCCCATCTCATGCACGGCTTGAAGAACCCGCTCGCCAGCTTGTCGCTCTTCGTCTCCAGCCATGGGAGAAGCGCTGCGGAATCAGACCCCGGGGAGTGGCACGATGCGCTCACAGCCTCCCGCAGGATGCAATCCCTTGTCGAGCAAACGCTCGAGGTGCTTAGCGATGCTCGTGGGGAACCCAACTACGAGCTTTCCGTGAGCGAGTTGGCGAAGAGCGTACAGAAACACGTTGCCGCAGGCGCGGCACGGCGCAAGGTGAAATTGGCGATTCAGAGCGACGCGGATTGCACGCTAACCAGCCGAACGGCAAACCTCATCGGCCTTATTCTTTCTAATTTAGTGGAGAATGCGATTGAAGCCACTCCGCCAGACAAAACAGTTGCATTATCAGCGGTGATGCTGGGCGAACGGCTGCGTTTCTGCGTGCGCGATGAGGGCGCAGGTTTTCCCGAGCACCTGCGCCCGCAGCTGTTTCTGCCATGCCAATCGACGCGTGAGGGAGGCAGCGGCATTGGGCTGACAATTTCCAAACAGCTCGCGAACTATCTCGGTGCTCAGCTTGAGTTGTCGGAGTCATCGCCGCAGGGTTGCGCATGGCTGCTCGAACTCTCAGCGGCCCCTTGTGGATTATCACGATGACAGGGGCGCTGACGACTTTTGTCCGGCCGGGCGCTGCCGCCCGACGTTCCTCACCCGCAGTGGGCGCTAACGCCCAGCGACCCGCTCAAGGTGCTCTTTGTCACCCCGGTTTGGCACTCTATCAAGGCAATATGCTGAGACTGCGCTTTGGCATAGACAGTGCTATATGTCAATGCGTCGTAGATACGTCGAGCAAACAGGAAAGGTTCACGCTATGAAGAACAGACTCATGAAGTTGACGGTGTTGACACTCGGGTGTGCGGCGAACGTCGCGCTGTCTGGACAGGGCGTTCAGCAGAAGGATCAGGATCGGCTCCAGACCTTCAGCCCCACGCTCCAGAAGGATCAAACGCGCCTGCAAGAGTGCCTGCCAACGGAGTTGAAGACGTGCGTGCAGGATATGACGCTTGCGCGTGACCAATACCAGCAGCAACTGCGCGACAAACAGAAGGATGTGGCGGCTTGCACGGCTGAGAAGCGCGATCAGCTGCGTGACCAGATCAAGGATCAGCTCCGCGATCAGGTTAAAGACCAGATCAAAGACCAGACCAAGGATCGCGAGCAAGTCCGCGAGCGGTTGCAGGAGTTGCGCCAGAGCCTGCCAGACCACCAGGAGATGCTCGATGAGGCACGTGAGCAGACACGGACGACAAGCGGTCAGTCGCGTCGCGGTGAATAAACATGTGGCGTTGTAGCGCCTGGCCTCCAAGCTGTTGGTTCAATACGGCATAGCTTGGAGGCTTTTTACTGATTCCCCTGGCCTCAGTACGTAAGCGAGGATTCTAAAATGGTTTGGACGGCCTCCATACGCAATAGGCTAACGATCGCAACGTGTCTGACACACGCCAGTCACCGTTCTTGCCTCTTAGGGATCTTCTTCTCCGCATTAACCGGCACTGTATGCGGTGAGGTACACAGTGAACGGTGGCGCTGGTCAAACCCGCTTCCTCACGGCAATAACGTTCTCGATATGCTAGTAACCAGCGCCTTTTCCATACAGGTCGGCGATGCCGGCGCAATCCATGTGAAGGGCGCCGACGAACGTTGGGCGCCCGCAGTCAGCGGTGTGACGAATTACCTCCGCGGCGTAACATTGATGGGCGACCGGATTATCGTTTCGGGTGAAGGCGGATGCGTTCTCTGGTCGGATGATGCCAGCTCCTTTCAACTGGCGCAACTCTCGCCGTCCACTGCCGATTGGCTGGAGGGCGTCGCGACCTCTTCTCTGCGCGCCGTTGCCGTAGGCGACAATGGCACGATTTATACCAGCACGAACGGCCTCGTCTGGACAAAGGCGACGTCCGGGACTACCGAATGGCTCCGAGGTGTTGCGTTCGGAGGCGGGGCCTTTGTGGCCGTTGGCGAAAACGGCAAGATCTTGCGCAGCACAAACGGCACGTCATGGATTTCGGTCAGCAGTGGCACAACGGCTCATTTGAACCGCGTACGCTATCTTGGAAGCGCAGGAGCCGGAACCTTCGCGATCGTCGGCGAAAAAGGCGTCGGCTTGAGCAGCTCCAAGGGAAGCGGGCCTTGGATTTCCTTGGGCAGCGGCTCCACCAACAGTCTCTATGATGTAGCCGTGAACGACGCCGGAACCTTACTGGTCGGAGACCAGGAAGTTCGCTTCCGCACGACCAGCGGCACGACATGGACAAATCAAATTACGGGTCTTTCGTCAAATGCTCCGCCGCCATGGGTTTATCTCTCAGCGAACGGTGACGCGCGTTCGTGGCTTGTCGCCGGACGCACTGGCTTGCTCATCGAAGGCACCACCGCCACCAACGGCAGCGTTTATGGATGGCAGTCTTCCCCGGATTCCCCCCACGCCTGGCTATGGGACGTAACGGTGCAGAACGGCATCTACGTCGCAGTCGGCGATCTGGCAAACATACAAACCAGCCTCGACGGGATTCTATGGGCCAGGGAAGTCGTTCCTGTTCCGTATACGAACACCGTACTGTTAGGCGTTGGGGGGACCTCTAATCAGGTGTTGGCTGTCGGAAATGCCGGCAATGTGCTTGTGAGTCGGGCCGGCCTGGTGGAGGTTGCGGTGACCAATTACGTCGGCAGCGACATCGTCATCACAAGCGAAATCGTCGAGACGCTTGGGCTCGTCTGGACGAAGCTGCTGGGCTTCACGACCTACACCTTGCAGGGCGTCGCCGTGTCAGAGAAGCTCGCTATTGTATCGGGTGATGCGGGCAAGCTATTCACGAGTGTTGACTGCACGAATTGGACGGCGCGCACAACTCCCACCGTGAACTTTCTTTCGAGCGTCGCCATCGGAACCAACGCCTGCGTCGCCGTTGGCGCCAACGGGACCTTGCTTCGCTCCGGCACAAATGGAACGACGTGGACGGCTGTGCCGTTGGGAACGACCTACTGGCTGTACCGTGTTCGCTGGCTGGACAATCAGTTTATCGTCGTTGGGCAGAACGGCATCATTCTCACGAGTCCCGATGCAACGAAGTGGACGGCCCATACCAGCAGGACGACACGCTGGCTGACCGACGTGGCTCGCACGGAGGACGCATGGTTCGTCACCGGTCTCCAGGGCACACTGCTCACCAGCACAAATTTGTCGACTTGGTCAGCCTTGCCCGTGCCGACCATTAAGGCGCTGTATGGAACTGCGACACGGAACGGGCGCCTTGTGGTCGCGGGAATCGAGGGCGCCATCTTGCGGAATCAAGTAGTGCCCGAACTGTCACCGATGAGCATTTTGGGCTACCGGAGCAGTTCGGTCATCAATGCTGATTTAACTGCCAGCGTCTATGATTTGTTTCTCTTCGGCGGCGTGCCCGATCAGTTCTTCAGTTTTCAGTCCAGCACGAACATGACCATGAATCAATGGTCTACCGAGGCCACGTTGGAACTCTACGATCAATCTGGCACTCTTTTCCTCATGCAGTCACGTGATGCTGCGAGCTTGCCACCTGCGGAGTTTTATCGTACGCAACTGGCGCCGTAGTGCATATCTGCCGGGTGTGTTTGCGTTTGCAAAAGTTGTCAGGAAGGCAGAGGATTATGTTTCCTAAGGCTGGCTTGTCTCTAACGACCATCGTGCTCACCCTGGCTGTAGCGCAGTTCGCCTTGGCTCAGGGGGGGCCGGTGACCGAGTGGAATCTGCGGTCGGCTGAAGCGCGGGCCGAGGTCGTCGCGCAGTTGCGTGGGGAGTCCGAAGCCTCCCGAAACGCAGCTTGGCAAAGCGCGGCCGATGACGTGTGGTCGCCAAAGGGCAGCGGCCCCGGCTTCCAGTATGAGCTTCAGTCGATCCGGAATGACCGCCCCTATGTCTATCGCACGATGAATGTGAATGCGGCGATCTCAACCGCTGCGAACCTGATCCGCAACACCGCGCCGTACAATGTGAACGGAACAGGGGAAACGGTCGGCATTTGGGATGGCGGGGCAGTCCGCAGCACGCATCAGGAACTCACGGGGCGGGTCACGGTTATGGACGGCGCTGCATCCATCGACCACGCGACCCATGTGGGCGGGACAATCGGGGCTTCAGGCGTGGTGGCGGGTGCGCTCGGCATGGCCCCCACCGTTCTAATCGCCTCCTACGACTGGAACAGTGACCTGTCAGAGATGACGTCCCGAGGCATGGCAATCAACAGCGAGGCTGGAAAAATCCAACTGTCGAACCACTCCTATGGCACTCTCGCAGGCTGGGACACTTCGGACGGGACTTACAAATGGTACGGCGTGTGGGGGGATCGCGAAGATGCGGCCTTCGGCCAGTATTATGCGACAGCACGGGACTGGGACACGCTCTGCTACAGCGCGCCCTACTACCTTCCCTGTAAGGCCGCCGGCAATGACCGCAGCGATCTCGCGCCGCCCTCGGGAACAACGTTCAGCTATTATTCCCGAAGGAAATGGGTAGCCAAGACGTACGATCCGGTGACGGATCCCTACAATGACGGGTACAACATCGGCGGCTTCGACACCCTTGAACCCACGGGCACAGCCAAGAACATACTGACCGTCGGCGCCGTCTATGACGCCGTTTCGGGCGGGTCGCGTTCCTTGGCGGCAGCCGGGATGACCACTTTTTCCGGCTGGGGACCTGCTGACGACGGCCGCGTCAAGCCGGATGTCGTGGGCAACGGTTACTCTTTGTACTCGTCCATCGGGTCGGGTGATGCGAGCTACGCCTATTACAGCGGCACGAGCATGGCTACGCCAAACGTGTGCGGGTCGGTGACGCTGCTCACCGATTACTACGGGCAACTTTTCCCAGGGCAGTGTATGCGTGCCAGCACGCTCAAGGGCTTGGTCATCCACACAGCAGACGATCTCGGCGCTGCGGGCCCGGACTATAAGTTCGGCTGGGGACTGGTGAATATGAAGGCCGCCGCCAACGTAATTAAATTACACTATGACGAGCCTGCGGTGCAACATCTTGTCGAACAGTCGTTGGACGCGGCGACGACAAGCCGTACTAACTCGTTCACGTGGACCGGGACTAACGCGATCCGCGTGACACTTTGCTGGACAGATCCTGCGGGAGCCGCTCAGACCGGCCTGGATGTTACGACCAAGAACTTGGTGAATGACCTTGATTTGAGGGTTATCGGACCAACGGGGCAGGTCTACATGCCATATGTTCTCGTGCCATCAACTCCAGATGTGCCGGCAACGACGGGGGATAATTCGATTGATAATGTGGAACAGGTTTACATCTCCGCACCCGGGATCTCTGGAGTGTGCCGCATCACTGTGAGTCTGCATGGCGCGTTGTCTGGCAGCAGTCAACGGTACTCGGTTATTTTCAGCGTCTTAGGCGCTTTATCCTCCACTTACACGGTGATGTTCGACGCGCAAAGCGGGTCAACGCCGGTGCCAACATCCAAGAGCGTGACGTACGGCTCGACGTA
>CAYMLQ010000208.1:0-3803 GCA_964390795.1 uncultured Lentisphaeraceae bacterium | reverse complement strand
GCGGGTCAACGCCGGTGCCAACATCCAAGAGCGTGACGTACGGCTCGACGTACGGGACGCTGGCAACCACCTCGCGCACGGGGTATGCTTTCGGCGGGTGGTGGACGGGCGCGGGCGGCACGGGCGCGGAGGTGGCGGCGGCGACGACGGTCACGATTACCGCGGCGCAGACGCTGTACGCCAAGTGGACGGCAACGATGACCTCCACAACCCCCGTGCCTGTACCGTATTCTTGGTTGGATCAATACCCGATCTTGTTGGGGCTGGCGGGTGGCGATTACGAAACAGCGGCCTTGGCGGATGTGGACGGCGACGGGCAAACGGCGTGGCAGGAGTACGTTGCCGGAACCGAGCCCACAAACCTCGAATCGGTTCTCAGGTCACTGATAACGGTGAGCAACGGAGAGTCGTGGGTGTCATGGATACCCGATCTTGGCACAGCGCGTATGTACACGGTATACGGCAGGACAAACCTAACCGAGGGGATATGGGGTGCGACAAACACGGGCACCCGCTTCTTCCGAGTGAACGTTTGGATGCCTTAGCAATTCGGTTCTAACTGGCATTTTCACATTTCGCGAAGTGTGGATGAATCGGAAATCAGGAAGGGATGCCCACAGCCCCAATTTGAATACTCTCCGCGACTTTAGATAGCGTGCTCCGCACGTACACTGGTCTTCCGTTCCAACATGTGTGGCGCGGAGTGCGCCCTGTAGAAGACGCTGAAGACGGGGCGTCCGATCATCGGCAAATTCGGCTACATCATCAACGCCGTCGGCGAGGCGCACGCCCCGCTTGTCCACCCGACACACCTGCCGGGCGAAGGCCGCGCACTGGTATGCGATGGTGAACCCACAGCACGGTCTAGCCCTCAGCCTCGTGCAGGGCGCGGATCAGGAGCAACATATCGGCCTCCGATGCGGCGTCCAGCCCGTCCGTGGGCTCGTCCAGCACCGCACGCGCCAGCAGGGTTTTCAGGCGGAGGCGCCAGCGCTTGGAAAGACCCGCTTGGATGCTCCTCTTAAGCATGGCCCTTTTCAGGTGCGTCGATTCTTAAGCCTTGGCGGACACGACGGAGACCTTCACCTTGCAGCCGCACTTGGGACAGACCCAATCCAGCGCGTAGGGCTTGTCTGCGGTCGGCGTGTCGATCTCAAGCTCGGCGACTTTTCCACACTTGGGACACGTGATCTTGATTTTGGTCTTCTTCTCGTTGGACTCGACCACGGCGGCGCCGGTGGCCGTGAACTTCGCCGCGCAGGCTGCGGGAGCGTCTTTCTTGGCAGCCGCACTGCAGGTCTGGCCGTTCGACAGCAGCGGCACTGCGGCCAAGGTGAGCATGGAGCCGATGAACGTACGACGTGAGGTCATGTTGCGTTTCCTTTGTTGGGTTATTCGCACGCGGCCGGGACAAGACGGTGCAATTAATAAACGAGTTTACGTCACCCGCGTGCGCAAGTCAACCCGGCTGATGGTCAACTCGGCTCTGAACACTCAGTGATGGCGCAGAAGGTCAGCCACGGCTGAGCAATCGGGAGGAGGGAGCAGCAGGGAGAAATCTGAGCCGCTCTCGATCGCGCGTTTGGCGGGAGCGGCGAGATCCGCGTGGCCCACGAGCAGGGCGCCGATCATTCGGTTGTCGCGGAAAACAAAGGCCGTGTAGGTGTCTGGCCGGTCCTCTTCGACGAAGAGGTCACCGCCGTCTTCAGGCTGGAAGCGTCCGACGCTGGTGAGGTCGAGCCCGACGGCCTTGATGGTGTTGGCGCGGGGAAGCCCTCCGAATCGCGCGCGGCTGCCGAGCGCGTTGAGCCCGGCGATGGTTCCCTGATGCTGCGAGGCGGCCCAGGTGCCGTATAACTGGCCGTTGTACTCGGCGGCGTCGCCAGCGGCGAAAACCCCGGGAACTGACGTGGCGAGGGTGCTGTCGACGCGGATGCCGGTTTCGACGGCCAGCCCTGCCTTGCGGGCGAGGGCGGTGTTGGGTCGCACGCCCGTGGCGAGCACGACGACCTCGGCGGGCAGGAGGCGGCCGTCTAACAGTCGGACGGCCGTGAGCCTGCCTTCGCCTTCGAGCGACTGTGTGCGGGCTTTCTTGACGACGGCCACGCCGAGGCCGTTCAGGTGCCGTTCGAGGTGCGCGGCTGCGGCAGGATTGAGCTGGCGGGGCATGAGCCAGTCGTGGCTTTCGAGCAGCGTGACAGCAGCGCCGCGTTGGGCGAGCGCGGCGGCCGTCTCGATGCCGTGAGGTTGAGGCGGTAGTAAGGCAACTCGCGTTCGGAGGAGACGAGGGTGATCTCGGACTCGGCCGAAGCCGACCGCACAGCCTCGGCTGCGGCGACACCCGCGATGCCGCTGCCGACGATGACGATCCGGTCGGAGGCGGCGGCGTGGGCCTGCGGCGCATCCTGGGCCGCCTGGAAGCCGACGGCGGCGGCTCCGCAGACCGGGCAGAGCGCGGGGGGCTCCGTGCCCTCGTGGATATAGTAACAGGTGAGGCACTGCCAGCGCGTGGACGCCGCAGGTGAGACGGCTGTGGGGACGGGTGCCTCGTAGGGCTCGAAGTCCTCAGAACCGGTGCCGCAGACCGGGCAGCAATCGGGGGCTTCGCGGCCAACATGGACGTAGCCGCAAATGGCGCACCGCCACTGGCGGACTGAAAGGGCATCGCTCATAGGATGATCCTTACTCACGAAAACGGCTCCCATTGTACGGGAACGCGCGTGGAGAGACAAGTGACAAGGCACGCCGCCAAAACGGGAGTGGGAATGCTCGATAGGTAACGCGAAAGCCGACCGCCGAAGTTATGGACGAGGAATTTGGAATTCCGGTTCAGGTTCAGGCAGAGCCAAGACCAAGGCCGCCTGCTCGGCAGGCAGCTGTTCCACGCTCCTCAGGCTGCGCTCCATGGCACGTGACCGCCTTGCCGACTCGTCGAGCGTCTTGGATGCCGTATTCAGCTGCTGCTGAACTCTCTCCAAGACTCCGCCGAACTTGCCGAACTCGGTTTTGACGGCCCCGAGAACCTTCCATACTTCGTGCGCGCGCTTTTCGATGACGAGCGTCTGGAAACCCACGCGCAGACTGCTCAGGATCGCGGACAAGGTGGTCGGCCCAGCCACCAGCACGCGATACTTGCGCTGAAGTTCGTCGTGGAGGCCCGGCTGACGCAGCACCTCGGCGTAAAGCCCCTCGGTTGGGAGGAACATAATCCCGAAGTCGGTTGTCGACGGCGGAGCGACGTACTTGTCGTGAATGTCCTTGGCGGCCTTCAGGATGGCGCCGGCCAAGGCCTTGCTGCTGACTTTGACCTGGTCGGCGTCGGCCTGGTCGGACGCCGCCAACAGCCGCTCATAGTCTTCCTTGGGAAACTTGGCGTCGATGGGCAGCCAGACGGGCTTGTCGGCTTCGCCACCCTTGCCAGGGAGTTTCACGGCGAACTCAACCGTTTCGCCCCCCTCCTTTGGCCTGACGTTGCGGGCGAACTGGTCCGGCGTAAGAATTTCTTCCAGGATGGCGCCGAGTTGGTACTCGCCCCACGTTCCCCGCTCTTTGACATTGCTCAGGACCCGTTTCAGGTCGCCCACCCCGGAGGCCAGCGTCTGCATCTCGCCCAAACCACGCTGGACAGCCTCCAACCGCTCGCTCACGAGCTTGAACGACTCTCCAAGCCGTTTTTCAAGGGTGTTGTGAAGTTTCTCGTCCACGGTTTGGCGCATCTCGTCGAGCTTCTTCTCGTTGCTCTCCTGAATCTGGCGAAACTTCAGCTCCAGCGTTTCCCGCACCTTTTCCTGGTCCTGCCGGTT
>CAYMLQ010000207.1:0-10277 GCA_964390795.1 uncultured Lentisphaeraceae bacterium | reverse complement strand
CTTCACGCATATCGGAAACCAGAGTCAGTATCAAGTATGCCGCTGGAGCGGAAAAATAGTCAAGCCCGTGTTTAATAAATTTATGTTAGCGCACATCTGGACATATGGGCTAAGCCCTTTTTACTTCTGCAGCTCTTTCTGCAGCTTCTCCAAGAACGTCCCGATCTTTTCGGCCCCACGCTCGCCCACGGCGCTCTTAAGTAATCCGCCGAGCGTGTTCTGCAACGCGCTGGTGTCGAGGCGCGGCTCGTTGACCGTGCCCGTCACGGGTATCTTGACCGTCATCCCCTTGAGCAGGCTCCCGCCCGCGCCGCCGGCCATGCGGTCCGTCAGCGGCACCTCGATCAGATATTTGATCGTCCCGTCGAACGCCACCCAGCCGCTGAAAATCACCGGCTGCTTGTCGATCACCATCCGGATCGGATCCACATGGATGCGCCCGTCTTTGACCGTCACATGAACCGGCAACTGCTCCACGCGGTACACGCGCTCCTTCACCTTCAGCGTGGTCAGCAGCTCGCGCAAAGACGGCCCGAGTTCCAGCTTGAGGTTCTTGAACACGATCCCCATGTCCGCGGCCACGCCTTTGTCCGGCGTCAGCCCCGACACCAGCCGGCAGCTCTTCAGATCCAGCGTCACCGTCCCGTCCTGTACCAGGCTGCCCTGAAACAGCGGGTTCACGTTCACGAGGAGCGTGTCCACCATCTCCTGCGTGATCGTCACGTTCTCCAGCAGCCGCGTCTGCGGCGGAACGCTCAGCGTAGTCGTCGCGCGCTCCACCGACACTTCCGGCACCAGCCTCAGCTTTCCGCCGTTCAGCGCCGGTTCATAGGCCACCTTCAGAAGCCCCTTCGACAGTCGGAAAGACGCGTCGGAAGGCCCCGCGTTCAGCCCCAGCCCTTTGAAAGAACCCAAGAACGCCGCGCCCGAAAACTCGCCTTCGGAAAACACCGTCGCCGCGCCGCCCGCCACCGGCGAGGCGAAGCGGAACTCGCGCAGCTCGCGCCCGGTCATCTGAAACTCGTCGATGCCCTCCGCCTCAAGCAGCTTCGTCACCGCACCGAAATCCACCGCCGCCTTGCCTTGGGCCGCCACCACGCAGCGCGTCGACAGCTCGGTCACGTCCGCCTGCGCCTGCACGTCGAAGAGCCCGGCCGTAACGTCCAGCTTCGAGACGTGTACGCTGCTGTTGTCAGGGGCGAACAGCGCGTCCAGCGCGACGCGGGCCGCCTTCTCCGCGAACACCACTTCGCCGTCACGCTCCCGCATGCCGCCGCCCGTCACCGTCGCCTCGACCCGCACCCCCTCCTTCGGCCCGTCCTGCGTCAGAGCCCCCGCCAGCCGGACATCCGGCACGCGCCACACGCCCTCCGCGCTCCCCGCCACGAGCCTCTGACCCGCCGCGTTCAGGCGCGCCTTCAGCACGCCGCCCGCCGCTTCGGCCGTCGCATTCGCGATCACGTGTCCCTGCCACTCGGTCATGCGCTTCTGGGCTGAC
This sequence comes from uncultured Lentisphaeraceae bacterium, assembly GCA_964390795.1. Classification (GTDB taxonomy): domain Bacteria; phylum Verrucomicrobiota; class Kiritimatiellia; order RFP12; family UBA1067; genus CAYMLQ01. Next base: position 8,779 of record CAYMLQ010000207.1, on the reverse strand, counting down.
GCGGGGAGAAACCCGCCCAGCAGCCGCCTCAGGCTCCCCAGCTCCATATCGCTCGTGAGCGTGAAGCCGCGCAGCACCAGCGGACGGTCGCCCTGCGCAGGCGCCAGCCGCTTCCAGCCGCCCGACAGCTTGCCGCTTTCGAGCGTACACTCGAACGACGCATCCTGCACTTCGTTTTCCGGCTTGCCTTCTTTCAGCGGCACGCGCATTTCCGCCTTCAGCGCACCCTGCGGCACCACCATGCGCTGCCCGGGCTTCAGCTCCAACGCCACATCCGCCGCTTTCACGAAGGCGTTCAGCGCCACGCGCCCCTCCTCGCGTTTCGTCGCCACATCCAGATAGACCGACCCCACCATGGGCGGAGCCTGTTTGGCGACCCGCTTGAAATCGCGCGAGAACAGCGTCAGGTCCAGCCGGCCCTTGACCACCGCAGCGTCGAAACGCCCGCTGCCGTAAAAATCCGCGAACGGCGCCTTGAAGTGGAACGTCTCGACTTCGGGCCACTGCCCGTACGGGAACAACGCCTTGAACACCAGCGAAGGCGCGGGCTTGAACGTCAGCGGCTCGCCGTCAATCGTCATCGCGAGATCCGCCGTCGTCAGGTTCGCCTCCACCTCGATCGCCTTTTCGCTGCCCTGTAAAGTAACCGTTGCCAGCAGCCGGCCCTTCTGCATGTTGAAGCCTTTGGACAGCCCCAGCGCAGATGCGAAATCGCGGGTCACAGCAGCGAGATCCGCCTCCGCCTTGGCGCTGATCGCGCCGGTCATCACGCCGGCCTTGACGCCCTGGCGTAGCGTGCCGCTCGCGTTCGCGCGCAGCCACGGCGACGACAGCTCGAACTTACTGACCGACAGCACCTTCTTGTCGTACCCGACATCCACCATCAGAGCCAGATCACCCTTCGGCGAGGGCTTCTGCCGCGCGGCAGCCACCGACAGCCCGCTCACCAGCAAGCCCCCCTCCACCTTGACTTGCTCGGAGCCCTCGATGACCGCCGTCAGCGCGCCCTCGGCCACACCGCTGCGGATCCACGGCTCGCCGCTCGCGTGCTGGAGCAGCGGGGCGAACGCGGTCAGGTCCACGCTCACCAGCTTCAGCGTCAGCTTCTCGGACTCTTCAAACGCCTCGCCCTTGAGCAGCTCTTTCAAGCTCTGCACGCGCCCTTCGAGCGCGAGCGTGCCGCCTCCGACCTGCATCTGCGCCTGCACCGCGATCGGCTTCCGGAACGATTCAAGCGAGACCGTCCCGTCCACCTGCTGCGCGACGAACGGATCAGGCGCGTTGCCGGTCACCTTCACGCGCCCGTCTGCGAGCACCAGAACGGCCGCGATATCCGCGATCGGCAGAAAAAACGCGCCGCCCTCGGCCGGCACCTGTTCCGCCTTGGCTTTCGGCGGCTTCGGCGGCGGCACCAGCGAGACTGCGGCCACCGGGTTCTTGAGTGTCACGCGGCCCAGATTGAGCACGCCAACGGGAAGGAGTCTCGACAGTCCGCGGTCGAACGTCACCTGCTCGATCTTGATATCCGCACCGTGCGCAGCGTCCGCATAGCCGACCTTTTCCAGCACCGGCGCGCTCAGCCAGCCCAGCGACCAGCGCTCAATCTTAACCTCGGCAGGCGCGACCGCCGCATTGATTCTCTTCAGCGCCCACTGCCGCCCGCTGTCTGAAGACAACAGCGTCGGCAACAGCGCCACCGTGAGGCCCAGTGGCACCAGCAGAACCAGCAGCAGCCGGGCCAGCCCGAGCAGACAGCCAGGACGCCTCTTCACTGCAAGTCCGTTATCGTCATCGTCTTCACGAATTTCCGCGAAATCCATATGTCGTTCCCTCTTTACACCTTATCCGTGCGATACCTAACTCGCCGCTCCCGCACAGAGAACCCGATCTGCTTGCGCTCAGTTTCCGGCGGCGCCGTGAGTGCGTTCAGAACTTCGAAGACCACCTTGAATTGCCCGTCGTATTTCTGCTCCATCTCGGCGAGCTTCTTTGCCAGTACCGCGTGCGTCTCCAGCATCTGGCGCAATTTGACAAACGTCCGCATGATCGCGATGTTGACCTCTATCGCCCGTTCGCTCTTCAACACGCTGGAAAGCATGGCCACGCCCTGCTCTGTGAACGCCATGGGGGCGTATTGCGCTCCACCCCGTGCCTCTAACTTTGAGGTCACAATTTGTGACCTCAAAGTCGCAAACTCTTTATTATCAAGGACAAACATAAAGTCACACGGATGGACTGTTCGATGATTCCCTCTAACACCAGAGCCTTCTCCTTTATTTTCATCACACCCCCTCCTCTTGTATCACAGCGCGCTCTTCCCCATCCGCTACATCATGCGCTCGATCGAAACCCGCTTAGCCGCATAAACCCTGCCCAAGCCGAGGCGGATCGCCTCGTCGCACAGGGACAGCGCTTTTTCAAACTCGCCCTCATCAAGGAAGAGCGCGATGCCCCGCTCGAACACCCGGATCGACGGGCTGTACTCGCGAAAGCGCTGGGCGGTCTCCTCCCGCGCCGCCGGCAGATAATCGCATGCCCGTTCCACGGCGGTGCGGCACGTTTCGACGTCATCACAGCAGTAGGCGTCCTCGGCGAGCAGGTCGTAGAGGAAAAACTTCACCGCGTTGGGGATCGAGTTGTTCCGCTCGAAAAAATTCAGCAGGTACTTCTTGCCCTTCTCGACCCCGCCCACCAGCGCCATGTTGTGCCCGTCAACGAGATCGGCGAGAATTTCAACAGGGGTCTTGCGGATCGGTTCAGTACGTGCAGCCATTATGTTAGCCCTTCCCATGCGTCGCCCGACACGAAATGTCCGCCTGGCTGCCTCAGCCACTCCGCGATCAGCTTGCGCAGCGGCGCGGGCTCCAAGTTCGCCTCCTCCAGTTTGTCCAGCGGCTGCCAGCGGAACCCGATCCACTCCTCGGCGGACGCCACAGGCGAGCCTGGCTTGAGTCCGGGAACGCTCAATTCGAACACGAGGTTGATCTCCGCGTGCGGCACGCCCTTCTGCACGAAGGCATGCTCGCAGCAGCCGAGAAAGCGTCCCGCCGACGAATCGCGGCCCAGTTCCTCTTTGATCTCGCGCACCAGCGCCTGGCGCGCGGTCTCGCGGAACTCGATGTGCCCGCCCGGCAGATAGGTCAGCGTCGACTTCTTGCCGTGGCAGAGCAGGAACTGCCCGTCCGCCACGCACACGCCGCGCGCGATCACCTCGATACGTGCATTTTCACCCATAGAGATTCCACTCCTAGCTAATAACTTCTTTCAGCAGCTCGTTGGCGTCGCTTCGGTCGCTGGCCCACGGGAAGGCGTCCAGCGCCACGAGGGCCGCGCCCGCCAGAAACAGCGAACCGCACACTAGGATTACGCCGTCTGCGGCGCGCGCCCACTCGCGGGCACGATTTAGAGCATCCTGCAGACTCTCGCACGCGTCCGCCTCGTCGATCCCCGCCATGCGCATCACACCGACCGTCTGGCCCGCCGTAAGCGAGCGAGGGTTCGGAACGGCCACGCCCCACGCGCGTTTGACGACCGGCGCCAGCACACGCAGATGTTCCAGCGCGTCCTTGTCACCGCAAAAGCCGGCGACCAGCCCGACCGGCGCTTTCACCTTGCAGCCTTTCAGCGCCAGCCGCAGCGCCCGCGCGCCGTCGGGGTTGTGCGCGCCGTCCACGATCACCGGCGGCGCTTTTGACGCCAGTTGAAAACGTCCCGGCCAGCACACGCTTTCCAACCCTTTGACGAACGCCGCATCGGAGATCGTCAGGCAGCATTCGGCGGCCGCCTCCAGCGCCGCAACCGCCGTACAGACGTTCTCGACTTGGAAGGCCCCCGCCAGCGGCAGCCGCACCGGCGGCAGCGCGCGATCCTGCGTCGTGATCTTCAGCGTCTGCCCTTCCAGCCCGCTCTTCATCACCGTTGCCGACACCGCCTCGGCGGCGTCCACGAAGAGGGACTGGCGCTGCGCCGCCGTCTGCGCGATCACGGCACGCGCCTCGTCCGGCATCGCCGCGCACACCACGGGGCGGCCCGGCTTGATAATCCCCGCTTTTTCTCCGGCGATCGCTTCCACGGTATCGCCCAGCCAGCCGCAGTGGTCGAGCCCGATGCGCGTGATGACCGACACGAGCGGCGTCACCACGTTCGTCGCGTCCAACCGGCCGCCGAGACCGGTCTCCAGCACCGCGAGCTTAACCCCCGCGCGGCGGAAAAGCACGAACGCCACGGCGGTCAGGCACTCGAAGAAGGTGACCTCCGCGCCCTGCTCTTCCTCGAACGCCCGCACGGCGGTTTCGACCTCGTGCGCGGCCGACTCCAGCGCGGCGTCATCCGCAGGCTTGCCGTTGATGAGGAAGCGCTCGTTCACGCGCACCAGATGCGGCGAGGTGTAGCGGGCAACCGGAAACCCCGCCGCACGGAGGACTGACTCGCACAAGGCCGCGACCGCGCCCTTGCCATTCGTCCCGGCAATGTGGATCGCGGCGACATCCTGTTCCGGGTTCCCTAGGCGCTCCAGCAGCGCCCGGATGGTCTCCAGCCCCGGCTTCATTCCAAAACGGCGCCGATCCGCCAAGTGTTGCAGATAATTGAGCATGCCAGACAGTTTAGTCGATCGAGCCGCTGGGGGCAACCGAGAGTTGTTTCCAATTGAGCTGGCGTTGAGCCTTGCTTTTGGCACGACTCTTTTTGTAAGATGTTGTTAATCGAAAACCTGTAAACGGTGCATACGCAGGTGAAGGTAAGGCATGAAGGTCTGTTTCCCTTGGGTTCTCCACCGTGACGCTTGAGACGAGCCATGACTGACAAACAACCGCAACTGAATCCGCCCCACGTCGCCTGGGTCGCGCTTTTCGTGGTGATCGCTTTGCTGATGGCCGCCGTCGGCTACCTGCATTACCGCACCGAGGAAAGGCACGTGGCGCAGGAGAAGTCGCAGGATCTCACAGCCGTCGGCAGTCTCAAGGCCGGGCAGTTCGCGGAGTGGCGCAAAGAGCGGCTTGCCGATGCCATCCGGTTCGCCCAAGGCCCCGCGCTCATCGCGCCGACGTTGCAGTTCCTCGTTAAGCCAGATGACACCGCCAGCCGGAAAGCCGCGTCGTATATGCTCGCCCTGAACAGGAAGGCTGATTTCTACCAAAACACGATCCTTGTCTCGACGAACAGCGAAATCCTGCTCGCGGCGGTCGAGGTGCTAGAGCCGCTACCGCCAACCACCCGTCTGGCGGTGAATCAAGCGCTCGCGACCCGCGCACCCGCGCTTTCGGGCATCTTCCGCTGCACCCGGAACCATACGCTTGTCGACACTGCAGCTCCGCTCTACGGCGAGGATGGCCAGCCTCGCGCCGTGCTGATCCTACGCGCCAACGCCTCCGATTTTCTCTACCCTCTGATCCGCTTCTGGCCGACCGACAGCGCCAGCGCCGAGACTCTGCTTGTCCAGCGCGAGGGAGATGAAGTGATCTTTCTGAACGACGTCCGGCACAGTGCGGGCAGCGCTTTCAACATGCGCTTTCCAATCACTCAAACGCAACTTCCGGCCGTACAAGCGATTTTGGGCAAGCGAGGCATCTTCACCGGCAAGGACTACCGGGGTGTCAAAGTATTGGCCGATATACGCCCCATCGCCAATTCGGATTGGTTCCTCGTCACCAAAATCGACCGAAGCGAAATCCTAGCTGAAGTCCGCTATCGCGCCAAGACGATCACCCTTTTTGTCGGGCTCGGCATCCTGTTCGCCGCTGCGCTTACCGCCGTCGGCTACCGGCGCCGGCAGATCGCCCTTTACCGTAACCTTTACCGAGTCGAGCGGGAGCAGCGCGCCTCCCATGAAAAATTCCGCACGATCCTCTACAGCATCGGCGACGCCGTCATCGTCACCGATGACCAAGCCTGCGTGCGTCAAATGAATCCCGTGGCCGAGACTCTCACCGGCTGGCTCGAGGCTGACGCCCTTGGAAAACCACTCGATGAGATTTTCCATATCATCAACGAGGAGACGCGGCAGCCCGTCGACAACCCCGTCTGGCGTGTCCTGCGCGACGGGAAGATCGTGGGGCTAGCCAACCACACGCTACTGATCGCGCGCGATGGCACGGAACGCCCGATTTCCGACAGTGGCGCTCCCGTGCGCGACGAACGCAGCACGATGAGCGGCGTGGTGCTCGTCTTCAGGGATCAGACCGCTGAGCACGACGCGCAAGAGGCTCTGAAGGAAAGCGAGCGACGGCTCTCCACCCTTCTGAATAACCTGCCCGGCATGGCCTATCGCTGCGACTGCGATAAATTCTGGACCATGCGCTTTATTTCGGAGGGCTGCCAGGCTCTGCTGGGCTGCGCGACAAGCGACCTCATCAACAACGCACGCGTGGCTTATGCCGACCTGATCCACCCCGACGACCGCGAAGCCGTGAACGACACGATCACACAGGCGCTACTCTCACACCAGACCTTCACCTTGGAATACCGCATCAGAACGTCGCACGGCGGCGAAAAGTGGGTCTGGGAGCGTGGTTGCGCCGTTGTTACCTCCGACGGGGCCATCGAGGCACTCGAAGGTTTCATCACCGACATCACGGAGCGTAAGCACGCCGCAGAGGAGCAGGCCAAGCTCGAAGGGCAACTGCAACAGTCGCAGCGTATTGAAGCAGTCGGCCGCCTGGCGGGCGGCGTCGCCCATGACTTCAACAACATGCTGGCCGTCATCGTGGGCACCTCCGAATCGGCCCTCGAGCGTGTCGGAACGTCAGCCGCGCTCCACAAGGATCTGAACGAGATCCTCAAAGCCAGCAAGCGCTCCGCAGACCTTGTGAAGCAACTCCTCGCCTTTGCAAGCAAACAGCCCATCATGCCGAGCGTGCTGAGTCTCAACGCCACCATCTCAGGCATGCTGAGTATGCTGAGCCGCCTGATCGGCGAGGCGGTCAGCCTCGAGTGGCAGCCCGGGGCTTCCCTGTGGAACGTCAAGATGGACGCCAGCCAGGTCGACCAGATACTCGTCAACCTGATCGTCAATGCGCGCGACGCGATCACGGGAGTCGGCCAGATCTGCATCGAAACCAACAACGTGAGCGCCGAGGCTCTTTACGGAGGTCTCCCGCCCGATATTCCCTTGGCCAATTTTGTCCTGATCGCAGTGAGCGACGATGGCTGCGGCATGACCCCTGAGACGCAGGCCCACATCTTCGAACCATTCTTCAGTACGAAGCAGAAGAGCTTGGGAACAGGCTTGGGACTTGCCACCGTCTATGGCATCGTGAAGCAGAACAAAGGGTTTATCAGGGTGTCTAGCGAACCCGGCAAAGGTTCGCGTTTCAGCATCTTCCTGCCGCGTGCAGATGAACGGTCGCGCGCGACAGCCACGCCTGATCCCGCTCCGCTCGCACTCCCCGCGACCGGCAGCGACGAGAGAGAGACACTCCTGCTGGTCGAGGATGAGCCCGCCTTGCTCAACCTCACAGCCTCCCTGCTCAAGAAGCTGGGCTATCACGTGCTGTCAGCCGATGGCCCCGTCAAGGCACTCGAGGAGGCCCGCGACTTCCCAGCCACCATCCACCTTCTGCTCACGGACGTCGTCATGCCGGACATGAGCGGGCGGGACCTATGGCAGGCCCTGATCCGGCAGCGCCCCGCACTCAAGTGCCTCTTCATGTCCGGCTACACCGCCGACATCATCGCCAGCCACGGCGTGATTCAGGGCGACTTCCACTTCCTGCAGAAACCTTTTTCGAAAGACGCCCTCATCGCAGAGCTGCACGCGATCTTATCCCCATGATGTGCGGGCGTGAGGCGTCGTCGTCCCACAACCGCAAACACCCAAGAAAGGAACATGCCAACATGAACCGACTCGTCGCCCTCTCGCTTCTTTTCTGCACCTGTGCGCTCAACGCCCAGACCGTTTACACGGCCGATTGGGCGCAGCTCGACAAGCGCCCGATTCCCCGCTGGTGGCAGGAGGCCAAGTTCGGCATTTTCATCCACTGGGGCGTCTACGCGGTTCCCGCATACGCGCCCACCGACGAGGCCAATGTCTATGCGAAGTACTCCGAGCACTACTACAACCGCTTGCTCACCAAGAACGCGGCCTTCACCAATTTCCACGCGCGGACGTTCGGGGCGGACACCCCCTACAAGGACTTCGCCACGCAGTTCCGCGCCGAACACTTCAATCCCGACCAGTGGGCCGACCTCTTCAAAAAGTCCGGCGCGCGTTACATCGTCCTGACCTCCAAGCACCACGACGGTTTCGCCCTCTGGCCAAGTGCCTACAGCCCGAGTTGGAACAGTCAGGCTTTGGGCGCCCACCGCGACCTCGCCGGCGACCTGATCGAAGCCGTCCGAAAACAGGGGCTTCATATGGGTTACTACTATTCGCTGCTCGAATGGGCCAACCCGCTCTACTCAAAAGAATCCATCGGCCGCTGGGTCACGGAGATGAACCACCCGCAGATGAAGGAACTCGTCACCCGCTATAAGCCCGACATTCTCTGGACCGACGGCGAATGGGATTACTCGGACGAGGAGCTGCGCAGCGCCGACTTTCTCGCCTGGCTCTACAACGAGTCGCCCGTCAAGGATACCGTTGTGGTCAATGACCGCTGGGGCAAGAAAACCCGTGGCCTGCACGGCGGCCATTACACCACGGAATACGACCTTATCCACGCCGGTAGCGCGCTCGACACCCAGTTCGTTCACCCGTGGGAGGAGTGCCGCGGCATCGGCGGCTCTTTCGGCTTCAACCGCTTCGAGACCACCGCCCACTACATGACCTCCGCTCAGTGCG
>CAYMLQ010000206.1:0-10288 GCA_964390795.1 uncultured Lentisphaeraceae bacterium | reverse complement strand
TCGCCGCCTCGTCGCCGGTCTCCCAGACCTGGATGTCGCTGTTGCCGCAGAAGCCGAGCGTGTGGCCGATCTCGCGCCGCAGCTTCACCGCGTCCATCTCGGCTTTGACTTCGAGCGGGTTGTAGGCGTCCACGCCCATCTCGGCGAAGTCGCGGATCACGCGGTTGACGTTGCCGCAGCCGTGGTAGATGACCATGAGCCCGTGCGCATGCGCGAGATCGGTCATGGCCTTGACCCACGGCTTGTAGTGCTCGCGCCAGAAGTCGGGGTTCATGAAGGTGCCGCACTTGTAGGCGAAGTCGCCCCAGATCACGAAGCCGTCTAGCTTGCCCGCCGCGGCTTCGATCTCCGCTTTCGCGCAGTCGAGGTAGAACTGGCCGACCTTCGCGATCACGGCGGCCATGCGCTCGGGCTCCAGCCCGACCCACAGCATGTGGTTCTCGGGGCCGACAAAGCGCGTCATGAACTCATTCACTTCGATGATGCTGCCGAACACGGGGAAGTCCGGCCAGAGCGAGCGCACCGTGCCGATCCACGCGGGCGTGTTGCGCTCGAAGCCGTCGCCCACGCCCGCGATCTGGTTGTCGCCCGCGCTGAAAAAGCGGCGCGGATCGTCGGGCCGGTCGAAGGTCTCGACCGCCGCCTCCAGCTTTTCGAGCGTGTCCGCCTCGAAGCCCACGAACTCCGGCATCGGAAAATCATAGACCTTGCGCATGAGCGCGCCGAACCCGGTCTTGACCGTCACCTCCTGCGGCGTCTCCTTGAGCGTCTCGAACGGCCTGATCCACGGATCCATGTTTGGCACGGTCACGATCCAGTCGAGGTCATAGTGATAGTACGGGTTCGCGTCAGCAGGCAGCCCCAGCTCCTCGCGCCAGCGGCGGACGAACCCGCCCCAGAAGAAGTCGCTGACCGGCACGCGGTCCGGCTCCTGATGGCTCAGCGCCGTCCGCATGCGCCGCAGCTTCGCCAACGTGTTCGGCTTGCGGTCTGCTTGACCCTCGGCCTTCCCGGTCGTCTCGAACATGCCCATGGTCTACCTCCTCACTTGTTCTGGCTCACTTGATCTTTCCGGCTTGCCGCCAGCTTCGCGCGAAGCTTGCTGTTCTCGTCAAGAACCCACTGCTCGCCGGCCCCTTGCTCTAGGGTCGGCGTCCACCCGCTGGTGTTCTCGTTCGGCTTTCGGACAATGCAGGCGGCGACAAGCTCCTGCATCTTTCTAAAGCCAGCGTCGCTCTTGCTTTTCCACTCAGGCTGCACCTGCCCCCAGCCTCCCGCAGCCTTGGCCAGCGGAGCCATGAGAATCAGGCTTTCTTCGGGCTGCGCCGCATTGACCAGCGCGCGGTCAGGATAGCGGCCGAACCGCTCGCCCAGCGTCTTGCCGGCGTGCGCCTTCAGCTCGGTCACGGCCTTCCCATTGAGCTGACGCTCTTCCAGCTTGTTCGGGAATAGATCCCCATAGCACTGAGCGTTCAGATCCAGCCACTCGATGACCCGCATATAGCTGACCGTGTCCAGAGTCACGTTGCTGTGCTTCCCCCGCAGCATGTGCGCCACCTTATTGCCATACGCGTAGAACAGGTAGGGGCGGCTGATATTGAACTCGCCCCACATAAAGCTCTTTTCGCCGACGCGGTGGTCGCCGCGCTTGACGATCTCCACGTAGGAGCGCGGGTAGCCGATCTTCCCGTCATGAACCAGGTTCACCGCGTCCGCCTTGCGGTCTTCCCCCTCGCCCAGACCGTGGCAGCGAATGCAGTAGCGGTCCAAGACGGGCTGGACTGTGCGCATGAAGCTGAGCCCGCCCGGATAGCTGGGGCCCGTGGGCGGAATGAGTTCCATGGGCTTCTTGTAGGAGGCTTTGGCCATGGCGCTCACCCCGGGGCTCGCGCTGACCTCCGCGTGACACCCGATGCAGCTGCGGTTCTCGCCGGGCTGCAAATAGAAGAGGCTTTTCTCGGTCAGGATGGCCATGCCGTTCTTGTCCAGCATCTGCATCTGCAGGGATGTCTTGGCCGGCACCTTGAAGAAGGCTGAGCCGTTCTCATCAACAGGCACTGTGCCGACGACCCGCTTGGGAATTTCGTTCGGGCACCCCAGGCTGCAGGCGGTGCGGTGCGCCCGGGGCTGAACGCCCAGCGCGTTGACGCGCAAGGCCTTGATCATGCCCGGCTTGATTTTGCCCTCCGGATCATTTCTCGTCAGATACGCGTTCTGGACATAAACCGTGGCGTACTCGGGCGGATTGGGAGGGACCATCGGCGGGATGACAGAGGGCCGCTTTCTCTTACGGATCGCAAGCGGCGAAAAGGACGCCACAGAGGGATCCTCATAGATCAATTCGCGCCCGCCCAGCTTATCAACAAGATAGATCGCCCGGTCGGCGAGCGGCGGCACCTGCCCCTGGTGCGGCACGGGGTGATTGGCGCGGGAGACCAAGAACAGCTCTTCATTGACCGCATAGGGGTGACTGTAATGGGGGCTCGGCCACCCTTTGGTTTCGGAGTAGGGCGTCTCCCCCGTGATGTGCGTGACCGGCTCCTCGCCGTTCTCCCCTTTGTTGATGTCCAGCACTGTCGTGGTGCCCGTGCTGTAGGAGTGATGTCCCATCGCGGTGGTCACGACCCGATGCGTGCCAGGTATCGCGGAGGCCTCGACCACCATCATCGGATGCAGGGTGTCGTTTCCATAATAGTGCGAGATCGCTGAGCCGTCCGGCCGGCACCACCACAGCATGTGGAAGAGCATCTCGTGCCGGTTCGTGTACTCCCACCGGGTGAAGATGATGCGTCCGTCGTTCAGAACAGAGGGCTCGTACTCGTTCTCATTGCCGTAGGACAGTTGACGGATATTGTCGCCGCTTCCGTCGCACCCGTACAGAACCCAGGCCGGGTTGTATCGGCCGCCGTGACAGCGGCCGAACGTTTGGGAACGCGTCGAGACGAAGACCAGCTTGTCGTCGGGAAGGTAACACGGATCATTGTCTTCTATCACCACGGTGGCGCGGTTCTCCCACGTCGCAAAGGTGTCGCGCGCCGTGCCGGTCAGTTGCCGGACCCAGGAGCCGTCGATGGCGGCCTCGTAGAGAAAATACCGCTTCCTGTCCGGCGTGGTGTGGTCACAGAACGCGAACGCCACCTTGCCCGCATCGTAGTGCAGGTCCGGATTGCGCACCGCCCCGACCGGCAGCTTGCCCGCCAAGAGGGCGGTGGCCACTGGCTCCACTTTCCAGTTTGTCAGGATCGTCAGTCCCGGCCCGGGCCGGCTGTGCAGGCCCAGATGCTGATCCCCGTTATGGCTGTAGGCGGTGGGCGGATTTCTGTTGATCAAAATCTTCTCGAAGTCGAGATCCGGGTGAGAGAGAATCATGTACCGCCGCAGCAGCCTGATCTTAACGTAAAAGTCATCATAGTCTTTCTCTGCGATGGCGCCGGCGTCCCAGGACTTCTTGTAGGTCGCCAGATACGCCTTGTGCGCGCTCAGCGGCTTGGCCTTCTCGACGTACTCCACTGTCTTGCCCGCCAATTCCAGCGCCTCCTCGATGTTCTTTTTCTGGGCGACAGGCCCCCTGACGCCCTTCGCCTGCTTCCACTCTGCGGGGATCTCAGCGAGCGATAGTGTGGACCACGGGCTGGTCGAGGACTGCGTCGCACGCTTTTTGAGCGCCACATTGGTCTTGTCGTCTCCCCGGGCGTAGACCTCCACCTCGTTCAGATGCAAGAACTCGCCCTGCACCTGCATTCTGACGTAGCGCGCTTTCTCGCCCGCGGGCTTCAGCGTCAGCGGCTCAGTGCCGCGCTTGCCACCGTGAAAAACCTGGCCGTTGCAGGAGTGGATCTTTTTCCAGGCGGTGCCGTCGTTCGACACCAGGACGTCCATCTTGCGGGCCCTGCCCTCGGCACTGGGGCGGTTGCACACGACGATCCGCTCGACGGAAACGGCCGTTCCCAAGTCGACCTGCCACCACTGAAGACCCTCGCTCTGCGTATGAAACCCGGTGTTGCCCTCATAGCGGTCACCGTTGACGGCCCCGAACGCGTCCTGTTCTGGAAGCATAGCGTTGCCCTGCCCCTGGTCAGAGGCCAACTGTTTAAACCAGTGCTCCTCCAGTTGCTGACGAAAAGCCGACTTCTCCTCCGCATAACCCGCGGAGAAGAAAAGCAGAAACAGCACCACCTGCGCGGCAAAGTCGAGTCGCTGACGCATGAGCAAACATCCCCCTATGAACACGCTATACGCTTCTTGTGGTGATTATATGGGCTCCCCCGCCTTTCATCAATGGCGAATCCGAGAAAGATCGTTGCTCCCCGGCAATCAGTTGACACGAGGCAAATTGGGAGCACGTTTTTGACAAGCTAGAACATTCACTTTATCTGGCATTTGTGGCCGAGTCAGCGTATTCTCATCCTTGTACTTGAGGTGTTCATCTTGGCTTTTTGTGCCTTTTTTGCGGCTCATAAAGTCCAGGCGCCTTCCGCGCAGGTGGGGAGATTGCGGCATGTGTGACAATTGCGGTTGTTCAGATTTGGGGCATGGCGGGCCTACGCACGACCCTGAGCAGAGGCACGTTCACGGCCCTGCGCACGCGGAAACCGGGCTCGCGCTTGAGGATCGGCTGGCCGAGCGCAATCGAGGTTTCTTTTCTGCCAAGCGGTTGTTCGTCATCAACCTCCTTTCCTTTTCGCAATCCCATGCGCACGCCCTGGTGGAGCGTACCCAAGCGCATTTCGGCCGACGCCTGACCGTGATTTCGTCACATCTCTTGGCGTCTGTTCACGCTGACCACGACCACCCTCACGGACACTCCCACACCGGTGACGCGACCGCCGAACACGCGTTCATGGACGCGCACAAGATCGGTCACGCGCTGAGCCATCTCACGTTCGACGGTGTTGACCTGGTGTTGATCGAGAACGGTGGCAGCGCCGCCTGCCAAGCGGTTACCGACCTGGGCGAGAACGCCCGCGTAGCGGTATTTTCAGTCCGCGAGGGCGAGCGCAAACCCTTGAAGAACCCCCTGCTATTCCGAAACGTCCAGGCGGTTTTGATCACTGAGTCGGAGCTGCTGGCGGAAACCGGCTTCGATCTTGCACACGCGCGAGCCAACCTGGAACAGGCTGCTCCGGGAGCCACGGTGTTTGAGGTATCGCCGCTGACCGGTGTCGGAATCGGCGCGTGGATTGAGTTTTTGGAGGAAGGTGTGAGGCGGACCAGACCGCCCGAAGCCCAAAGGTAGCGCGCGTTCTCCGAACGCGCCCCGCGATGGGGACATCGCGGGCCACCCAAGGCACACGCTTAATCGCGTGTGCAATTCGATAAAGGAGAGCATAACATGGCGAAGATGACGATTGTGGAAGCGGTCAAGGCGGGCCGCGTATTGGTTTCCGACGGGGCCTGGGGCACGTTCCTGCAGAAGAAGGGCCTCCAAACGGGCGAGTGCCCTGAGCTGTGGTGCGTCACGCACCGCGATGAGGTTCTGGATATCGCGAAGAGCTATATCGCCGCAGGCGCGGACATGATCGAGACCGACAGCTTCGGCGGAACGCGCTTCAAGCTGCAGCACTACGGGCTTGCGGACCGCACGACGGAAATCAACACGGCGTCCGCAGCGATCTCGCGCGAGGCCGCAGGCACGGACCACTGGGTGATCGCTTCGATCGGGCCGACCGGACAGATGACCGCCATGGGCGATGTGACCGAGGACGATCTCTATGCCGCCTTCGCGGAGCAGGCCTTGGCGCTGGCCGCAGGCGGGGCCGACGCGCTCTGCATCGAAACCATGAGCGCCCTCGACGAAGCGTGCGCCGCCGTTCGCGCCGCGCGCGACAACACGGCCTGCGAGGTGATTTGCACGTTCACCTTTGAAAAGATGCAGCAGGGCTATTTCCGCACCATGATGGGCGTCTCCCCAGCCGACGCCGCTACGGCCGCGCTGGCTGCGGGTGCGCACGTGATCGGCGCCAACTGCGGCAACGGCATGGAGCGCATGCTCGAGATCGTGCGCGAAATGCGCGCGGCCGCTCCGCAGACCCCTATTCTGGTGCATGCCAACGCCGGCTTGCCCACGAACGTCAACGGCACCGACGTGTTTCCCGAGTCGCCGGCGGACATGGCCGGACGCGTCGCGGCGCTGGTTGCCGCAGGCGCGAACATTATCGGCGGCTGCTGCGGCACCACCCCCGCCCACATCGCCGCGATCAAACAGGCCGTGACTGATCTTGTGAGATAGCATCGGAGATCGGAGATCGGAGATCAGCGATCAGCGATCGGAATACAGACCTCCGACTTCCGACCTCCGACCTCTGACCTCAATCCCCCAAAGGAGCCCCACATGAAATTTGAACCCAAGTTCCTCGCCACTGCCATCGGCAGCATGCCCTTCGATAACGCGGAGTATGCCGTCGGCGTCTCGCTGAAAAACCTGCCCGACGCCCCGATCTGGCCCCAACTGCCGAAGTTCGGCATGAACGAGCAGATGGAAATCCAGTATTCGGAAGGCATGCCTTGTGTTGTCATCGACCGTGACAAGCAGCGGATGTACTTCGACACCACAGGCGACTACTCGGAGGCTTTCGCCAAATTCTACGAAGCCTTTATGGCCGTTTCCGAGGGCGGCGACGACCTTTCCGACATGGCGATCACGCCCGCGTTTTCACGCGGCATCTACGAGCTGGAGAAGCGCCTTAAGTCCGAGGGCAAGAAACGCCCGGTCGTCAAAGTCCAGACCACGGGACCGTGCAGCTTCGCGCTGACGATCGTGGACGAGAACAAGCGGGCGATCTACTACAACGAGGAGTTCCTCGACGTGATCGTCAAAGCGCTGGGGCTCAAGTGCCGCTGGCAGATCCGCAAATTCGCGCCCTATGCCGAGCGGATCATCTGCTTCATCGACGAGCCGATCCTCTCCGCCTTCGGCAGCTCGACCTATGTGTCCGTCACGCGCGACGACGTGGTCGCACGCGTCAACGAGGTGGTCGAAGCGGTTCACGCGGAAGGCGCCCTCGCCGGCGTTCACTGCTGCGGCAACACGGAGTGGAGCATCCTGATCGACGCGGGCGTGGACATCGTCAACTTCGACGCGTTCGGTTTCGGCGAGACCATTGCCATGTACGCCGACTCGGTCAAGGTGCACCTCGAACGGGGTGGGATTCTGGCGTGGGGCGTGGTGCCCACCTCGACGGCGATCCGCGAGCAGACCGTGGACACGCTGGCCGCGAAACTGGAGGCGGGCATGAAGCATCTCGCAAGCAAGGGCATCGATCTTCAGTTGATCGCGCGTCAGGCGATCCTCACGCCCTCCTGCGGCACGGGCTCGCTGGACCCCGCGGACGCACTGAAAGTGTTCGAGACCCTCTGCGCCCTGTCGAAGCGGATGAAACAACAGTTCGGCTTCTGACGCGGGCTAGCAAACACAGCAAAGTAGAGCACATGCACGAGCACCATTGTCCGGGACAGGATCAGCGCTATTGGCACACGGAGGACATCTTCTGCGTAGCCTGTCCGGGCTGCGGGGCGGAGATCGAGTTCTGGAAAGACGAGCCCGTGCGGCTTTGTGCGGCCTGCCAGCGGGAGGTTCGCAATCCGCGCATGGACCTCGGCTGCGCCAAGTGGTGTAAGGAAGCCCACACCTGCCTGGGCAAGGAAGCAGGGCAACCGTCGGGAACGAGCACATGAAGATCGCGATCACAGGCAAAGGGGGTGTCGGCAAGTCCACGCTGGCGGCGGCGCTCTCGCTGCTGCTGGCGCGGCGCGGCCGGACCGTGCTGGCCGTGGACGCCGACCCCGACGCGAACCTCGCGGCGGCGCTCGGCATTCCGGCGGCGCAGCGTGCCGGCATCGTGCCGATCGCGCTTCAGGCGGCCCTGATCGAAGCGCGCACCGGCGCACGGATGCAGGAGTACGGGCAGATGTTCCGGCTCAACCCGGAGGTCAGCGATATCGCGGACGACTACGCGTATCGCCACTGCGGTGTGGCCCTGCTGGTGCTGGGCGCGGTGGCGCACGGCGGCGGCGGGTGCGCCTGCCCGGAGAACGTGTTGCTCAAGGCGCTGGTGCGCGATCTCGTGCTGTCTCGTAATGAAGCGCTGGTCATGGACATGGAGGCCGGCATCGAGCACCTCGGCCGCGGCACGGCGATGGGGGTTGACCGCATGCTCATGGTGGTTGAGCCTGGCCAGCGCGCGCTCGAGACCGCCTTGCGCGTGGAGACGCTGGCACGCGAGATCGGCATCACACGCTTCGCCTTTGTGGCCAATAAGGTCACGGGGCCTGCGGATGAGGCCTTCATTCGTCAGGGGTTGTGTGGCGGACGGGAGCTGTGGGGCTCGCTGCCTTACTGCGAGGCGCTGCGCGGTGCGGATCGCGACGGACGGTCCGTGCTGGACGGACTGGATCCGGCGCTGACCGCCACGTTTGAAGACATCTTGAATAAACTGGAAGAGGTTTCATGAGCTACACGATCGCGATCACGGGCAAGGGCGGGGTCGGCAAGACGACGCTGGCCGCGCTGCTGGTGCGGCGCCTGATCGAAAGCGGTCGCCGCCCGGTGCTGGCCGTGGACGCCGACCCCAACACCTCGCTGGACGCCGCGCTGGGCGTACGCCCTCGGCACACGCTCGGCGGCGTGCGCGAAGAGGCGCGGCAGGTGGCGGGCCAGGGACTGTCATCCGGCATTTCGAAGCAGCAGTTGCTGGAGCTAAAAATCTCAGAATGTCTGGTCGAGGGCAAGGACTTCGACTTTCTCGCCATGGGCCGCCCCGAAGGTCCGGGCTGCTACTGCTACGCCAACAACGTGCTGCGCGCCACGCTGGCCGAGGTCGCAGGTCATTACCCGTGGGTGGTGATCGACAACGAGGCCGGCCTCGAAAATCTGTCGCGCCGCATCGCGCCGCGCGTGGATCTGATGATTATGGTGGCCGATCCTTCGAGCCGGGGCTTGGAGACGCTGCGCCGCCTGTACGCTCTGGCGCGCGAGATGGACGTATCGTGGGGAAGGCTGGTCTTGGTGGTTAACCGCGTGCGCAACGGACGCCAGCCCGCCGAGACAGAGGCGCTGCTGGCCGCGACCGGCGCCGACGCGCTCGTGGCGATCCCTGACGACGACGGGGTCGCCGAACAGGCCGAGTGCGGCGCGACAGTCTGGGACTTGCCTGTTACAAATTCCCTGCTTGTTTTGGTGGACCGTTTTTTACCTCCGGCACTGCCGGATGAGGAGATGAGCAATGGCTAAAGAGATGCTGAAGCCGGAAGACCGGGTCATCAACCCCGCTTCCATCGAGATGCTGCACAAAGCGCAGGCCGACTGCGTGGACACCTGTTTCGACCGCTTCACGGCGCAGGGCGTCCAGTGCAAGTTCGGCACGACCGGCGTGTGCTGCAAGATCTGCCACATGGGCCCCTGCCGCATCACGCCCAAGAGCCCGCGCGGCATCTGCGGCGCGGACGCGGACACCATCGTGGCCCGCAACTTCCTGCGTGAAGTTGTGGGCGGCGCGGCCGCCCACTCCGACCACGCCCGCCATCTGGTGCTGCTGCTCAAGGAAGTCGCCGAGGGCAAAGGCGGCGACTACCGGATCACCGACGAGAAGGCGCTGCTGCGCTCCGCGGCCGACTACGGGATTCCGGCCGAGGGCCGCCCCGTCAACGAGATCGCGCTCGACCTGGCCCGCCTGTTCATCGGCGAGTTCACCAGTCAGGAGGAGCCGCTCAAGACCCTGTCGCTTGCGCCACAGAAGCAGCAGCAATATTGGCAGAAGACCGGCGTGGTGCCGTTTGGCATCGACCGCATGTGCGTCGAGTCCATGCACCGCACCCACATGGGCGTGGACCACGACTACAAGAACCTGCTGCTGCAGTCCTTCCGCACCTCGCTGGCCGACGGCTGGGGCGGCGCGCGCATCGCGTCGCAGGTGTCGGACATCCTGTTCGGCACGCCCAAGCCGGTCCGCAGCGAGGCCAACCTCGGCGTGCTGCGCAAGGACAAGGTCAACATCATCGTCCACGGCCACGAGCCCGCGCTCTCCGAAATGCTGGCGATCGCCGCCAACGACCGTGAAATCTTGGACTATGCCAAAGCCGCCGGCGCGGAAGGCGTGAATCTGGCGGGCCTCTGCTGCACGGCCAATGAGATCCTCATGCGGCGCGGCATTCCCGTGGCGGGCAATTTCCATCAGCAGGAACTCGCGCTCGTCACGGGTTCCGTCGAAATGATGGTCGTGGACGTGCAGTGCGTCATGCCGAGCCTGCCGGAGGTCGCCAAGCACTACCACACCGAGATCGTCTCCACGGC
>CAYMLQ010000205.1:0-10298 GCA_964390795.1 uncultured Lentisphaeraceae bacterium | reverse complement strand
ACGTGGCAGTGGTACATGAAGGTGCCCGGCTCCACGATCTCGTAGTAGTAGCGGAGCTTGGATCCCATGTTCACCGAGATCGAGGCCATGGGCTCGCCGTCGAAGATCGGCGCGGCCTGCGGGAAGCCGTGGAAGTGGACCGTGTGAGGGTCGAACAGGTCGGGCCGCATCATCATGCCCACGTTGCTGAGGTCGAGGTAGACGCGCTGCCCCTCCTTCAGCACGATTGTCGGGGCGGAGGCCTCGGCCTTCAGCATGCCCGCCATGACCACCATCGGGTTCGCGTTGAAGCCGTGGTCCATGCCCGCGTGCGTCAGCGACACCAGCGTCTGGTCGGAGAAGCCGAAGCTGTACAGCTCGTTGCCGTCGGCCATCTTGACGAAGCCGTCGCCTGCCGCCAGATGAACGTAGGTCACGTCGTTGCTGACGTTGCCGTCGCCGTCGGTGTCGATGCCGTCGATGTCCTGCGGATAGCCCGAGACCTGGAAGAGGGTGTCCGCCATGTAGTCGCCTACCGCGTAGCCGAGCGCGAGGCCAGCCTCGTTGCCGTAGGAGAAGTGGACGCCCGCCCAGACCCGTTCGGTGCCCGCTTCGTCCGCCGCCTCGCTGAAGCTCGTGAAATAGTGGCCCATCATCGGATTCATGTAGGCGGCGGCGTAGAAGACAACTTCGTCCGTCCCGAAGAAGCCCGCCAGCGCGCTGGCCGCAGCCGAGCTGAATGCACTGTGCGCGGCCCCGTACTCTGGGAAGGCCGGCGTCATGACCAGCGGCATCCACATCGGATCAGCCAGTGTGGCCGCGTTGCCGTCGGTGGCAGCCGCGCGGATGGCCGTGACCGGGCGCCAGCGGTTATAGTGGTACTTCGAGTCCCAGATGGCGATGCCCGCGTCGGCCATGCTGACGTTGAGCAGCGCGAAGAGGCGCGCGTTCTGCAGCAGCGAGTTGGTCTGCTGCGCGGCGGTGTCGCGGGCGATCTGGTTCCAGCGGCCCACGGTGGTGACCGTGCCGGGCATGTCGGTCCAGAAGGTGACCGCCTGCGTCTGGGCGGGCGTGCGGGTTTCGCTGGCGGCCGACCCGAGCGACTTGACCTCGTTGAACGCGGCCGCGTACTCGGGGCTGTCCAGGGCCGGGGGCGCCGGCGGACGGAACTGCATGCCGTGCATCAGGCCGAAGGAATGCGCCATGCCCCAGTGCGGCATCATCGGCGGCATGTAGCCGGGAGGCGTGGGCTGCCAGTCGCCGGGGTTCGAGCCGGCGGTGTAGTTGGTCATCATCATCTGCATCATGTCGTCCGCGCGCCACGCCAGCATCTTCTGCCCGATGTCCGCGCCCAGGGCCATGCCGTTGGTCTTGGCTACGCCGTTTGCCACCAGTGCGAGCGCGTTGGCCAGGGCCTGGTCGAGGTACGTCACGTTCCCCGTGTAGATGCCGGACAGCACGGTGTGCGCGGCGGCAGCGGCGCCGGCCTCTGCCGAGCAGGCGTAGCCGGGCCGGACGAGTTCGCGGTAGGGGTTGTAGGTGCCGCTGATCGAGTTGACCGTGTCGAACATCGCCCCGTGGACCATGGCCAGGGTGCGCGAGGCCACGGGAGCCATCTGGAGATTGGTCTTGACCATCTCAAGGGCGACGAGGTTCCACACCGTGATCATATCCTGCGCCACCAGCGTGCCGTTGGTCACCGCCGCGCGGATCGCCATCGGGATGACGGCCGGGCGCACGACTTCATAGCCCTGCACGACTTGATTGTTGGCCTCGTCACGTTCCAGCGTGCCGTCCAAGGCGTCGGCGAAGGCGCGGAAGGTCGGCGCGTAGACGGTGTCGCCCGGTGCCGGTATGGCCGGCGCGCTGAGGGCGTTGAAGACCACGGTGGTCGTCGCGCCGATGGGCAGCGTGCCGAGGGTGGCGAACGCGGTGCCGGGGGTGCCGACGGGCACGTCGGCGCCGGGCTGGTCGGTCCAGACGGTGAGGCGTCCGCCGGCTCCGGCTGCCTCGCCGCGGTTGGCGACCTTGACGTGGGCCGCGAAGCTGCCGCCGTTGGTGACCACGCCGGGGATCAGGCTGACCGCCTCGATGACGAAGTCGGGGAGCGGTGGGTTGACCGTCAGGCTGACCGTGGTCAGCGTGCTGTCGATCAGGCCGTCATTGGCGTAGTAGTAGAAGGCGTCGGAGCCGGTGAAGCCGGGATCTGGCGTGTAGTCGAACGAGCCGTCCGGGTTGAGGGTCAGCACGCCGTTGTCCGGTCCTGCGAAGTGGACCGCGGTGAGCGTGGCGTGGTCTGCGTCGCTGTCGTTGGCCAGCACGCCTGTGGCGGCGGGCACGGTCAGCGTAGTATCGCCGGTCATCACATACGCGTCGCTGACGCCGACGGGCACGTCGTTGACCGCACGCACCACGAGGGTGACAGTGCGCGTCCGGCTGCGGTTGCTGCCCGAGCGCATCCGGTAGGTGAAGCTGTCTACTCCGGTGAAGTTCGAGTTCGGCGTGTAGCTGATGCGCCCGTTGCTGAACAGCGGGGCGGCCGTGCCGTGAAGGGGTACGGTGACCAGCTCGGCGGTGATCAGCGCGCCGGTCGGGCGGTCGTTGGCGAGCACGCCGCTGCCGAGCACCGTGAGGGTTGTGTCCTCGTTGACGAAGTAGATGTCGTTGGTCGCGAAGAGCGTCGTAACGGCATACTCGTCCGCGCCGATGTCGGGGGCGCTGCTGTAGGGCCGGTACTCCGTGTCGAAGTCGCCGCGCAAGGACGGGAAGTAGCTGAAGAAGCTGGAGTCGCCCGTGTTCGCGGCTGGCGAGGTGTTGGCGAGGTGGTAGTTGCCTTGGGGGCCGATGGGCGCAAAGCGCACGTTGATGTTGTTGCCGGCTTCGTCGATGACGGCGGCGACGCGCAGCACATTGGTATAGCCCGACAGGAACTGCGGGTTCGCCGCGAGGTTCGAGGAGTGATAGCCCGCCGTGCTGGTGAGCAGGCAGTAACGCGCGTTCAGCACCGGCTGGCCGGCGGGCGAGCGCAGGTCGCGGTAGACGCCGCCGGGGGCGGCGACCAGCGACTGGAGCGCCCGGTCGTAGAAGTACGAGCGGTTATGCCAGACGATCGAGTCGTAGAGCGTCGGGCTCGAGTACGCCTGCCCGGAGGCGTCGGCGAGCGGGCCGCTATGGAGGAAGGAGGCGATGCCCGCGCCCTGAGGCGTGGAGGCGGTCGCGCCGGCTCCGAAGGCCGACTGGGCGGTCGCGGTGCTGTCGTTGTTGGCTACGGTGTTGTGGATGATATTCACCTGCGCGGCGTCGGAGAGCGAGATGCCGCCGCCCGCGAAGCCCGCCACGTTGTTGACGATGACGTTGTTGAACAGGTTGACGGTGTACCAGTTGGTCGGGCTCGCGCTGGCTTCGACGTCCGCGCCGTTGACGCCGCTGAGGCTGATGCCGCCGCCGCTGCCTGAGCCGGCCAGATTGCCCTGGATCAGGTTGCCCTGGACCGTGACGGAACCGGAGCCTGTGCTCAGCACGACGTTGGTTGTGATGGGGGTGTCGCCGCCGATGAAAATGCCACCGCCGTCACCGCCCACGGCCAACGCGTAGAAGGTCTCGTTGTTTCGGATGGTGTTGCGGGCGATCACGCCGCCGTGGCTGACGCCCTCGTGGCCGATGCCGCCGCCGTTGCCGCGGCAGAAATTGCCGAGAATCAGGTTGTCGAGAATGCGGTAGCCCGTGGCGCCCGTGAAGACCGCGACGCCGCCCGCGCCGTTCACGCCGCCGTTCTTCAGGATCTGGTTGCCCTGGATAACCACGTTCGAGTTGTCGTAAACCGTGCCCGCATTGGCCCACTGGCCGAGGACGATGCCGCCGCAGTAGGTGCCCTGGTTGCCGTCGATGCGGTTGTTGCTGAGGCGCAGGTTGTGGGCGGAGTCGTACACCTGGATGCCGCCGCCGGAGAGAGAGCCGCGGATGGCGAACCCGTCGATCCGGGAGCCGTATTCGGTGAAGTCCGTGCTGTTGGTGCCGAACACGGTGAAGCCCGGGTGCTCGCTGGCCTCAAAGGGGTCGTTCGGGTAGACGCCGAGCACCTTGGCGTGCCAGATCGAGAGCCGCGAGGACGGCGACGGGTTGGCGTTGAGGACCGTGGCCTCGCCCGCGCCCTGCACGCGCAGCGGCTTGTAGAGGATCGGGCTCTCGGCATAGAGGCCCGGCGCGACCAGGATCAGGTCGCCGGGGGCCGCCGCGTCGATCGCCTCCTGGATCGGGTCGGGCAGGGGGTCGCCGATGGTCGGCTCGCGCGGCACGACTTGGTGGACGTTGCCGCTGCCACCGTAGGTCAGCGTGATGCCCATGGGAGTGGTCAGCCCGTTGTCGCCGCGCGTGACCATCAGGCGGCCCTCGGCACCGGTCTGGAAAGAGGCCGGGAGCCGGACTCGGACCGAGCTGCTGCTCCAGGAGAGGACGGTCAGCGGTACGCCCTCGAAAGTGACTTTGCCGGTCGTGGCGCCGAAGCCGAAGTCGCGCACGACCGTGCCCGCCGTGCCGAACAGCACGTTCGGGTTGGGGACGGTGGTCGGGCCTTTTGCGGTGATGATGAGTTCGTCGGTCACGGCCGTGACATAGGGGCCGGCAGCGCCCGTGGTGGCGTTGGTGACAGACCAGATGACCGGCGTGTGATCCGCGGGCTCGACGTCGAGCTTGTTGTTCGGGTAGCCCACGAAGCCGGCGATCGGCACGATCGGCGTGTCGGCGTAAAGATAGGAGCCGGGATTGTAGTGCAGGGTCCACGGCGTGGTGCTGAACTCCGGGTTATAGTAGGGGTCCGGGATGCGGCGGCGGCCCGTGGGGTCGGTGGGGTCGGCCATGGTCGGGTCGTTCAGGATGATGGTCAGCATGTTGGGCGCGACGCCGCTCGGCGACGGGACGTTGACCGTGTAGGTGGAGGGCACGAGCGCGTTGTAGGTGCCGAACTCGTCGGAATACACATGCGCGACCTCATGTCCCGCCCAGTCGCGGATCGAGATGGGCAGCAAGCCCGGCGAGCCCTTCTCGCCGTAGATGGGACTGAAAGCGTTGAACTCGGCCGTGAGGTCGTTGAGCACGAAGCCCACGACGCGCGTGGCCTTCGGAACCTCGGTGTAGACGTGGAAGTCGGCTGCCGTGTTCCGTTCGGTGCTCACGGTGACCGACTTCATGTCGGCCAGGGGGCGCACCTGGTTCGCGAACGGCGCGTCGACCATCTGATCCGGGAAGAGGCTCAGGTAGGGCGAGACGGTGAACAGGTTGGTGCGCGTGCCGGGCACGATGCTCTGCAGATAGGCGTGGTCGCCGACATGGTTGGCGGGCGTGCCGGCCAAGGGCGGCGGTAACAGCAGTTTGCTGGGCTGGTAGGCGTCGCCGAAGACCACGTTCTGGCTCTCCTCGGTCTGGATCAGGTAGCCGGGCGGCGGGAAGGCCTGGATGATGTACTTGCCTTCGGGAAGCCCGTCGACCTCGTTGGTGGTGTTGTTGGCCATGCCTCCGGGATAGTAGGAGGCCACGGCGTAACCGCCGTCGAACAGGCCGGGGCGGATCTGGTTCCAGGTGCTGTAGTTATCGCTGCCGATGATGGCCTTGCCGAGCACCTTGGGCGGGTTGACTTGGATGCTGCCTGTGGGCTGGTTGTCGTCCCAGCTGTCGGACCAGACGATGTTGAGGGCGTCGCCGGGGTCGAAGGCGTCGTTACCGTTGTGGTCCACGTCCTCGGGGCCTTTGGGGCCGCTGCCGTCCGACCAGCCAAGCGGGTGGTTGTCCACGTCAGCGGTGGTGGGCCCGCCGCTGCCGTCCAGATCGTCGATCACCTGATCCGCGTTCGTATCGGCGTAGAGGGCCACCTGCACGCGCGGGATGCCGGGCTCCCAGCCGTCGATCGTTCCCATGACGGGGTCTTCTTCGGCGCGGGTCGTCTGGTAGGCGATGATGCCGGAGACGCCGCCGTTCTCGGTTTCGGGATAGTCGATCTTGCCCCAGTCGATGCGGTTATTCTGGTTCAGGAAGAGGTGCATGGCCTGCGTCAGCACCGGGCCAGTCTCGCTGCGCGAGAGGTTGTTGCCGGTGTTGGGGTTGTCGGAGGGGATGGGCTGGCCGAGCCCGTTGGTCAGGACCACGCCGGTCACGGGATCAGTGGCATACTGCGGCTGCGGGTTGCGCACGCCATCCGAAGGCATGGCCCAGCCATTGTCGGGAGGGATGAAGCCGCCCTCGTCGATGACCGCCGTCATGCCGGTCGCCTTGAAGCGGGCGAAGTCGACCTCCGCCACCAGCCACTTGAAGAAGGGGAAGACCTCGGACATCTGGTAGTCGCCGGCGGAGTCGGTGGTCGTGCCCATATAGACGGTGCCGTCGCGGAAGCGCAGGTTCACGGCTTGCGAGGGGATGCCCTCCTCGCCCGGGTCGCGGAAGCCGTTCTCGTTGGCGTCATAGAACACGCTGCCTTCGACGGTGCCGAACCAGCGGTAAGAGAGCACGTTGCCGAGATGGTTAAAACCGGTCGGCGAGTTGGTCACGATGATCGTGTTGAACCCGAACAGGGCGTCGAGCGGCTTGTCCCAGGTCACGAGCTGGTAGGTGCCCGGCGGCACGTTGGTGATCGCGAAGGAGCCGTCCGCGTTGCAGGGGGCCGCGTACAGTCCGGCGCCGATCGCGTTGAGCGGCCCGATCGCGTTCAGGCCGACCCACGCCTCGTCCACGGCGGGGCCGGGGGCGAACATCTGGTTGACCGGCGGACGTCCGAAGTGGTTGAAGATGTTCGTGCCGGTGATGGTCACGTTGCCGGCCTGGGCGGGAGGCGGATTCGCGCCCCAGACCGTCTGCAGCGGATCGACGAAACCAAAAAAGGCGTGATAGAAGCCGGGGCCGAAGCCTTCGATGAAGAGGGGCGACTCGTTGGCGGTGACCCACGCGTCGACGGTCAGCGTGCCTTCGATGGTGGCGGTCTGGTTCCAGCCGCTGGTGCCGCTGGTGCCGCCGTGGGTGCCGCCGTGGCCGCCGCCCCACTCGGTGCCTGAGGGGGGGATGGCGCGCACGCCGTATTTGCCCATGGCCAAGAACTTGATCGTCGCCAGGCCGTTGGCGTCGGTGAGGATGAAGCCGGTGCCCATCTCCTCGACCACGTAGGCGCCGTCCTCGTCGATGAGGTACTCGCCGTCCGCGCCCTTGGCGTACGTCGTGCCAAGCGGGTTGCCGAACACGTCGGTCATGATCGGGCCGCCCGCGTAGTCGGCCAGGGTGATCTGGAAGTCAGCCAAGCCCTCTTCAGTGGCGTCGGGCACGTTGTTGATCGAGTTGTTGTCGTTGAAGACGAAGACGGAGATCTGCGCGGTCGGTATCGGGTGCTTGTTCAGGGTCACCGCGACGCTGGTCTGACCCGCCGCGACGGTCTGTCCGCCGGAGGCGTAGCCATCGGCGAGAACGGAGAGCACGTAGCGCAGGTTGGCGTCGGGCACCGCGATGACGGCAGGGCTGTTGGTGCTGCTGCCGGTCGCCATCACCGGCGCGTGGCTCTTGTGGATCACCAGAGAGATGGAGTCATTAGTCGCCACGCCGGGCACGGTGAGGTGGGTGGTATCCTCCTCGAGCATCCAGCGGAAACCGCCGGTCACCGCGTTACCGTCGCCGTCCACGACATTCAGGGTGAGCGCCTGGGCGAACCCGCACCAGGCCAAAGCGGCCGCTGCAATCAGGCCGAGCGCCTTGTGCCAGGTGTTAGACAGGTGCGCCTTTCCGCGCGGCGCGCATGCCTCCGACGTTTGTAGTGTCGCGTGGTCCGTACTCGTGTGACTGCTCATAAGGTTCCTCCTGCTGTGTAATGCCAGATTACGCTTTCGTAATGCGGGAAATTATGCCTGAAGGGCGGATTGGGGGCTATGGGGACAGTTCCTACTATTACATCCAGAGATAAATGGGGTCTAACCCTACCCTGACGGCTCATTATCTAAATCCATCCCAAGCGATCAGATCCTAGTCAAGATGTTGAGCGTTCCGTGCCCGTTGGGATCCCAGTTCGGGTTCTTGTCATCCGCCGGTCCCCGCCGTGCCCCGCAGACGCCTGCGGGGAGGCGTCGTGTTCATGAGCCAGCCGTTCAGCCTTCCTCGTCGGCCGTGTATTCGCCGCGCCGCGCTGCCCAGTTGCACCGGGCCCGGTGCGCCAGCGCCTGTTGCGCCGCGTGTATGTTGCCCGCCTCGCTGGTGGCGTAGACAAAGCCGCTGTTCTGCTTGACGATGCCGTATACCGTGGCAAGGCCCAAGCCAGTGCCCTTGCCCATGCCCTTGGTGGTGAAGAACGGCTCGAAGACCTGGGCCAGCATCGCCTTGTCCATGCCGCAGCCGTCGTCGCTGACCGCCAGAAACACATATGCGCCGGGAGCAGCCTCCGCATGCGTGGCCGCATCGTCGGCGTCAATAACGACATTTCCGGTTTCCAGCGTGATTTTGCCAACGCCGGCAATGGAGTCCCGGGCATTGACGCACGGTTGGCGAGGATATGGTCAACTTGCGATGGGTCGAGCCTGACGGGCCGCAGGTTCGCGCCGGGCATCCAGGCGAGGTTGATGTCCTCGCCGATCAGCCGCCGATAGCGAAGTTCGGACGCGTGCAGCGCCATCTCGCCTGAGTTTTCGATAGAGGTGGGGAACAGGGTGCTCATCGTTCTCTCCTACGCTTGTTATCATACACCCGCTTCACTGCCGCGCCTATGGGGAGAAACCCGTACCAAAGGAGGAGTGAGGATTTAGGAGTTAGGAGTTGAATCGCACCCATCGCGACCCAGCCATTCTAATGTTGGCATCTCCGTTCATTCGCATCCGCGCCCGGGAGGTCGCGGGCTACCTTGCGCGGCGCATCTTTCAGGGGTGGCGCGCGGCCTCCGGACGCGCCAAGCGCATGATTTCGCGCCTGTTTGCGAACGGAACAGTCAAAGTTCTAACGTGCGAGAGGTCTAAAGTTCTAAAGTTGACAGACGCAGAGATTCTGGAAAGGCTTGTGGCGCTCAACAAGCAACGCGCCGACGAAGAATCGCGCGGCACGGTCCGCTATCTCCGCTCCGCGTATCAGCAGCCGACCGCTGCGCCCACGCAATCCAATCTCGGTCTCCCGATCTCCGACCTCCACCCTCTCTCCAGCTCCACTCCCCTGGCCCTCCTCCCTCGCCGACCAGATCGCCCTCGTGCGCGGCGTGATCCATCAGACCGCGTGGCAGCCGTCCGACGGCGCGAAGACCCTCGCCCGCCACTTCACCGGCGTCCGCGGCCCGACCGTCCAGCGTCTCGTCGACGCCCTCTCGGCCTTGGGGCAGGTGGGGTAGGGGGTCAGCGCAATGGGACTTCCCTTCGTTCCTGCTTTCTGCAAACCGCATCAGCGCCTACCTCAAGAGCCAGCGCATCGCCGTGAACGTGCAGTCCGTGGTCAACTACCTCGCCGCCCTGACCGACGCCCAGCTTTTCTTCCGGGTGCCCCGCTACGACATCCGGGGCAAGCGCCACCTGGAGATCAACGACAAGTTCTACGCCACTGACCTCGGCCTGCGCCATTCGCAGATCGGCTTCCGCGACGGGGACATCTCGGGGATCATGGAGAATCTGGTCTACGTGGAACTGCGACGTCGCGGGTACCGCGTCTCGGTGGGGCAGTGGGGCACGCAGGAGGTCGACTTCGTCGCGGAGAAGAACGGAGCGCCCTGCTACTTCCAAGTCACCCAGCATTTGGACGCCCCGGCAGTTGTCGCGCGGGAGATCGCGCCGCTGCTGGCCATCAACGACAACCACCCGAAAACGATCATCACCTTGGATCGCATCCATGGGGACAGCATCGAGGGCATTGGCGTGTCTTCCCTCGCGGACTTCCTCTGCGACCGCTGAACCTTCGCCTACAAAAACACCCCCGTTCAACGTTCTGGCGGAAACGGGGACGGCTCCCCGAGCCGTCCGCCGGTCCAGTGTTCCATAAACACGCTTATGACTTCGCTTGTCCGAACCCATGCGATGCCCGGTTGGCGATCTTCA
This sequence comes from uncultured Lentisphaeraceae bacterium, assembly GCA_964390795.1. GTDB lineage: Bacteria > Verrucomicrobiota > Kiritimatiellia > RFP12 > UBA1067 > CAYMLQ01. Next base: position 291 of record CAYMLQ010000205.1, on the reverse strand, counting down.
CCAGATGCAGCATGACCGGCACTTCCGTCAGCACGCCCACGATGGTGGCCAGCACCACTGGCGAGGACGCGCCGAAGAGGGAAATCGCGACCGCCACCGCCAGCTCGAAGAAATTCGACGCCCCGATCATGCCGGCCGGAGCCGCAATGTCATGCGAGAGCTTCAGCTTCTTCGCCGTCAAATACGCGATGAAAAAAATCAGATACGTCTGTAGGATCAGCGGCACGGCGATCAGCACGATGTGCAGCGGATTGTTCAGGATTACATCGCCTTGGAAGGAGAAGATCAGCA
>CAYMLQ010000204.1:0-10392 GCA_964390795.1 uncultured Lentisphaeraceae bacterium | reverse complement strand
AAGCAGTTATCCAAGCAATATGCATGCTGACCTCCTATTTCTTCAGCGTGGCGATGGGAGCGTCGCGTCCCCACGATAGTTGCGCGTCAACCATGCTGGATTGCCCGTGCCATTCGTAAAGGCGAAGGCCTGCGGATCCCAGCACATGCGCTGCTTGTTGTAGTAGGCCTGGCTCATCAGGTGGCAGGCAATTGCCGTGTGCCCGCCGACCAGCTCGCTGGTGATGGGCTTTGCGGTGCGCGTCCTGACGCAGGCCAGGAAGTTGCCGATATGGTTCCTACTGACCTCCAGCTTTACCTTCGCATCCTTCAGGAAGGTCTTTGTGGCTTTGGTATAAGCGCCTTCACACGAGATCGTCTTGTCCTGCTCCTTGTCAATGAAACGTACGAAATCCTTGCCTTCCATCATAAGGTGGAATTTGCCGCGTGCAGCGAAGACCGCACCGTTCTCGCCGACAAATTTCAGTCCGTTGCCTTTGGCTATATGCGTGAGTGTCACACCGTTGGCATACTTCATCGACACGCCATCCGTATTTTTCGGATTCGCGGAGGGAAGGATCTCGATGGGACCGCTGTCATCCATGCCCATGCCCCAGTGGGCGATATCGATGTGATGCGCACCCCAGTCCCCGATCATGCCGGTCGCAAATTCGCGATATCGGCGCCAGCCAGGGAACCCTTTATGCACGCCACGCGGAGATAGAACCGGGTTGTAAGGCACCACGGGTGCGGGACCGCACCACTTGTCCCAGTCGAGCCCCTGCTCCAGAGCCTCTCCCTTCAAGTCATACGGGATGGCCGGACCGCCGATGTTGATTTCGATGGTCTTGAGCTTGCCCAGCACATTGTTTCTGACCAATTCGCAGGCCACGCGGAATTCCTGATGGGAAGAACGCTGCATCGAGCCGGTCTGCAGGACGCGATTGTTTTTTTTCACCGCATCCATAACGGCGATCGCTTCTTTGATGTTATGGGTCAGCGGCTTCTCGCAATAGACATCCTTGCCGGCCTTCAAGGCCTCGACCGTGACAATCGCATGCCAGTGATCAGGCGTTGCGACAATGACCACATCAATGGACTTGTCTGCCAGCAACTCACGATAATCCGTATAGGCCTTAACTTCAGGCCCGCCGTTCTTATAGGCTTCCTTCAACGCCTCATACGATGCGGTACGGCGTGTGGTGTCCACGTCACATACCGCGACGATCTCGACACCATCCTGAGAGCGGAACCCGCCCGCTACCCCTCTCATCTGCGTGCCCATGCCCACGCATCCGACACGGATCTTCGCATTAGCCTTGGTTCCCTGAGCCCAAACACGAGAAGGCAAAATCAGCGGCGCACCCGCACACGCAAGCCCCTTCAACACGCTTCTACGATTCAATTGCATTGATTACTCCTCCTTGGGTTGTTAATGCAGATTCATTCCTGGACCGCTTTCTTCTTCTCGAACACACCTTTTGAACCGATGTACTGTGCAAAACCGCCGTTGTAAAGCCACTCATTGGCCGTGTCGAACTTAAACCGATTGCCCGTTGCATGCTTCTAGTCGCGCTCATGGCTTAAAACCGAGGTCTTCAAGCTGCCCATGTATCCGTTAGCACGCTCAGGGGCCTTGGGATCCTTGGTTGGTAATGCTCGCATCTCGCTCAGGATTGGCGCCGCCTTGGCACCAAGCGCGTCAAGGGCGTTCATGGCGGCGAGTGCGACGTAGACATTGGTCCGAGTAGGATCGGCGGCTTCCTTCAACGCCGTCAAGGCAAGCTGGAGGTCGGCCGCGTCACCATAGCGCCCGAGGGCTTCGGCGGCGACCACGCGCACGCTAACGGAGGAATCAGCCAGCGCGGCGCGCAGTCCGGTCTTACAGGTGTCCACCGCAGCCTGACCGCGCATCAGGAGACCGGCAGCACCCCAGTAGCGGACGCCGCTGTCGGCCTCGCGCAGATCGTTGCTCAGTTCCGGGACCGCCTCCGGCTTGAGCGAGGAGGCGAGTTCGGCGGCAGCGAAGATGCGCGCGAAATCGTAGCGCTTGGGATTGTGGCCCATGTCGTAGGGCGCATCGTTGCCGGAACGCGCATGCACCTCGGCCTCGGCGAGGAAGCCGATGTCCCGGATTCTGCGGGCGAGGTCCTGTTGCGCCTGCCGCATTTTCCGCAAGGTGGCCTGATGCTCGGGCGCATCGGCGAGATTGCGGACTTCGTCGGGGTCGGTTTCGAGGTCGTAGAGTTCTTCCGGTGACTTGGGTGTTTTCCAGAACAGGGACTGCGCTTCGGTGGTCTTGCCATCGGCAAATAGTTTCCACCAGATCTGCGTGGTCGGCGTCTTGAACTGATAGCTCACGTGCTGGCCCTGCGAGCGGTGCAGCATGTAGTTGCGCAGATAGACATAGCGGCCGTCGGTCACGCTGCGGACCATGTCGGTGCGCTCGTCCATGCGGCCGCGGAAGCCATAGATGAAGGGTTGCGGGGCCTCTTGATATTTGCCTGCGAAGGCGTGCCCGTGCATCCAGTCCGGAGGCTTGATGTCCGCCAAACTGAGCAGGGTGGGCGCAAAATCGACGAAGCTGATCAGGCGGTCGGACTTGGCCCCGGGTGCGTATTCCTTCGGCGCGAGCCCCCGCCACTTCTCCGGGAAATAGACGATCACCGGCACCTGCAGTCCCGAGTTGCACGGCCACCGCTTGCTGCGAGGCATGCCGCCTCCGTGGTCCGCCCAGTAAAACACGATCGTCTCCTCCGCGAGACCTGCATTCGCAAGATCCTTGAGGCACTTGCCCGCACTGGCGTCCACCGTGGTGACCGTGTCGTAATACTGCGCCCAGTCCTGCCGGACTTCGGGCGTGTCGGGATGATAGGCGGGCACGCGGACCTTGGCTGGGTCATGGACTGCCTGGTGCGGCCGCTCCCGGAGCCGGCTTTCGTGGCTGGTCGTACTATTGAAAACGGCGAAGAACGGCTGGCCCGGCTTACGCTCCCTCCAGTGTTTCCCATCCCATACCTGGCCGGGCTTGATCAGGTTGTAGTCTTCCTTGCCGCTATTGCTGCAATAATAGCCCGACTCGCTGAGAAACTGCGGAAACATCTTTTTGCCGGCAGGCATGGGCACCTCGCTGCGCATGTGCTCGGCACCCATGGCGGTGGGGAACATCCCGGAAATAATCGTTGTCCGGGCCGGTGCGCACACCGGCGCACAGGACCACGCGTGCGTGAAGATCATGCCGCGGGCGGCGAGCGCGTCCAAATTGGGCGTGGTCGCGTAAGCGTCGCCGTAACAGCCCATCTGTGGGCCGTGATCCTCGCTGGAAAGCCAAAGAATGTTGGGCCTCTTTGCTGGCGCGTCGGCGGCGTTCAGCGCGGACAGCGGCACCAGCAGCAGGGAGGCGAGAAGCATACGCGTGTGGCGCATGGTCATTTCACTCCTTTGGGTTTGAGCTTGGCGATCAGGTAGTCCGTCGCTGTGGCATGAACCACGTTCGATGCGCCGGGGTAGACGAGTTCCGTGTCGACCCCCTTGGTGGCGCAATGCTCGGCGAGCTTGACGCCGAAATTGGAGGTGTGCGTCGAATCCTTCAGATTCTGTCCGAGCGCCGGCGCGGCCCTGTAGATCATGTAGACGCCTGGATCGCCGACTGAGACGAGCGCATAAGGGGAATACTCGGCGATCAGCGGCAGAATCTTTTCGCGGTTAGCGATGAATTCCGCGAAGGATGCGAATCCGAACGCGTGGCCGCCGTAGGTGCTGCTGGGGGTCCACTCCTTCATCTGGGCCGGATCGAGCGTCGTCTGCGGGGCGGAGACCGCCGCGCAGGCCAGGCGGGTGGACTCGCGGGCGACCGGATCGGCAGACTTCGGGTCGGCCAGATCGTCGTGAAAGGCGAGCCAGAGGCTCGAGCAGCCGCCTGCCGAGCCGCCAGCGGCGCCAATGCGGGTCTTGTCGATGTTCCATTCGGCGGCCTTGCTGCGCACGAACTGCAGGGCGCGCGCGGCGTCGTGGAGCGGCGCCTTGACAGGCGGCTCGCTGTAGGGCGCGCTGAGTTTGATCAGGCGGTAGTTGATGGCGACCACCGAAATGCCGGCCTTGAGCAGGGCGTCGACATCGCCGTTTTTTCCGCTTCGTTCCTTGCTGCCGTGCGTCCAGCCGCCACCGTGGATGACGAACACCAGGGGCGCGGGTTCGCTGGAGTCGGCCTTCCAAAAATCCAGCACGTTGCGCTCATGCTCACCGTAACGGATGTCCGACAGCGTGGGCTTGGGCACGTCGGGCGCATAGGCGTCCGCTGTCACCTTGGCGGCCTCGTGCTTCGCCTTAGCCTTGGGGAGTTCCTGAGCGGCCAGCGGGGCAGCCAGCGCGAGGGCGAGCACAAGTTGAGCAGACAAGACGTCGCTTCCTCTCAGAACGGATGAGCGTGTAGTCATAATCTATTTCTTCTTTCCCTTCTTCTTGACTGAAACGTTGCTGGCGTCGTTCACCTCGCTGTGTCGTTTCGCCACAGCGGCTGGATCAAGGAAGGGGTCCTGCGTCTCTCGCTGCCAGGCCAGCAGCAGACCCTGCAGCCGCTTCAGGGTCGCGACGTGTTCCGGACCGTCCGCCAGATTGCGGAACTCGCACGGGTCTTTCGACAGGTCGTAGAGTTCCCACTCGGGAGGATTGGCGCAACGCGCTATGGCCTGTTGCGCGGTCGTTCCGTTATTGGCCTCAGTCTGAGCAGCAGCAGGCGCCTTGTCGCCGTCAACGTTGATCTTGATCGTCAGCTTGCCGGCGAGAAGGTTGTGGATGAGCTTGTACTGACCATCGCGTATGGCGCGACGCGGGAAGAAAGGATTTTCGCCATGCTGGTGAAATTCACCCGCCAGGGTTGTGCGCCAATCACCGGGCACGGCACCCGTCGCCACGGGCCGAAGTGTGCGGCCTTGAAGTCCGCCGGGAGGTTGAATCCCGAGGGCGTCCAGGATGGTCGGCAGGATGTCCACAGAGAGAACCATCGCGTCGCTGACCGCGCCGACTTTTGTGACGCCGGGCCAGCGCAGAATGAAGGGCGTCTGGAGGCTGGCCTCGTAGCAGAATGTTTTGCCCCGAGCAAAGGGCGGCCCGTTGTCGCTCAGGAAGATCACGAGCGTCTCGTCCTCCTTGCCCTGCTCCTTGATCACGTCTAGCAGCAGACCCACGCCCGTATCGAGCCTGCTGACGCAGTTGTAGTAGTCGGCGATGTCCTGCAGCACCGGGTCGCCGCTCACCTGCTGGAAGGGCCACGCCGGAAAGTCGCCTTTGACAAAGGGCTTCTCCGGAATGCCGTCCAACTGCCGGATGAACTCGCGATGGGGATCCAAAAAGTTCACCATCAGGAAAAAGGGCTTCGACGCGTCCTCGGAAAGGAATTTCCTCGCCTGCGCCGCGACGCCGCGCGCGTTGCGCGAGCCGCCTTTGCCGATCTGGTCCTTGTTTACGCGGAAATCGAAGGGGAAGCACGTCTCGGGATTCACGTGCAACTTGCCGATGAGCCCCGTCCGGTACCCCTCATTTTTCAGCAGGGCCGGGATGGTCTTGTCCTGGTACTCCTGTTTCAACGGCGGATTGTTCGGTTTCGCCAAGCCGATGTGTCCGTTTGTATGCGGAAAAAGGCCTGTGAAAATGGCAGCCCGTGACGGGCTGCAGGATGACTGCGCAATGTAGCCGGTCTTGTAACGGACACCCGACGCGGCCAGGGCGTCCAGATGCGGCGTCTGGATGTACGGATCGCCATAGCAGGAAAGCTGCATGCCCAGATCGTCCGCCGTGATCAGCAACACGTTCATCGGCTTGCACTCGGCCCCTTGAACCAAGCCGCACGCCACACCGGCAAGCAGAACAACCCCTATCAGTCGTTTTCGCATCAGATCCTCCGGAAATGAGCAAATTAAAGAAGATAATAGCTGATTTCTGGAATTTAGCCATCCCCCGCACGGGGGGGGGTAAAGCAAGAGAACCTGTCCAGCGTCCGTCAATTGCCATGTCTTGACACCACGCAGGACAGAACGATAACTTCTTTTCATGCTTTCGTCCTTCGGCCAGCGCCGTCCCAAGGTCTTCCAGCCCACCAGCGACTTGCGTTCCGCCTTCTCGACCACGAGGTCGATCTCGCCGATGAGCGGCCTATCCGAAACTGAGGCTGACCGGCATGAGTGCCTTCTGCAGCTTGTACACGCGGTCGAACGCGTATTGGAGCGAGCAGATGTTAAAGAACTGGTTCAGGGCGCTGCTGGAACCGGCGCCATGCTGCCGGACGCTGCCTGTGCAGCACGTGTGCCGCAAGTTGCCGGAAAAGTTGCCGGAGTGGTTTTCGACGAAAAATTACAGTCGTCGTAAGTCGTTATCTATCAGGGAAATAAAATGGTGGCAAGGGTGGGGATCGAACCGAAACTTAAAACCGGCCACTTGAATAAATGGCTGTTTTAGAAGTTTATCGGGGTAAAATTGCTCAAAAAGGCTCATTTTTCGGTGTAGGGTTAAGTGGTTTAAGATGATTTAGCCATAGTGCCACCATACAAAAGCCCTTTGTTTTCGGGGGGTACGATTGGCGCAAAACGGGTCAAAAATCGTGGCATGGGTCGCAAATTAGGGTGATATGGCTCCCCTATGGCTCTGATGAAAAAATAGGGGTGTAGGGTTAGGCGTGGCAACGGGTCGAACTCTTGCAATTTTCTTCCTTACCTCCGCATGATCCGCATCTGTAGGGGCACGGGAGCGAATCGTGGCAACAGAGCTTAATCCAGGTCAAAAGGCTACTCAGGAGGCCCTTGCGGATTTTTTTCCGCATCCGGACGCGGGACAGATGATATCCGGCCTCTGAATGGGCACGGTGTCGTTCACGGCGCGGCGCAAGAGCACGGTGATCATGTTGGAGCGGTTGCGCTCTTCCTTCAACGCGATAGCGTCGATGGCGTCTACAAGCTCCTGCGGTATCGAAACGCTGATTTTCGTGCTGCCGTCTGCTCGCAAATGATGTCTGCTAATGGGTTTCATTCTTCTCCTCGCTTGGTATGACAAAAGAATAACAAATATTCATAATGAATACCAATAGAGAAGTTATCCTATTTTTTCCGCTTTCGTGCTTGATTTGGCGTGCTGTGGCGTGCTACTTTTTCCGCCATGAAATCAAAAACGTCTTGCGGGAAGATCAGTCTGGCGATGCCGCACGAGCTTCTGTCGAGGCTCAATGAGACGGCAAAGCGCGAGGGCCGGAGCCGCTCCGCCCAGGTGCGCTATACGTTGAACAAGGCTTTGGCACGCCCTCCCGCACAAGAGGAAAAGAGCTGAGGCCGTCATGACTGTCGTATTGCAGATGGAACCTATATGGGGTAACGCTGCAAGCGTGACGGCGCTCTACGGTATCCCGAGACGCCGCCTGCTTGAGCTGGCGAAGTCGGGGCACATCCGGGCGCGGAAGCTGTCGCCTGACTCGCGGTCGGCAACGATCGTGTTCCGGACGGCGGACGTGAAGGACTGGCTGGAGAACGAGGCGGCGAAACCCCGGCAGGAGGCTTTCGAGCCCCGCCATGTTCGGCCCGCCTCTGAGCCGGAACCGATACCCGACGTCAGGCCCCCCCACGCGCTCCAGAACACCGAAGGTTAGGAGATGCCGTATGAAAGCCAACGGGAGACAGGCGGACGCTGAACAGGACGGACTGTACCGGGTACGGCACACCAAGACCGGTCTTTATTTGGCGCGTTCCGTCGGCTATGCCCGGCGGGACGACGATCTGGCGGACGCGCTGAACCTGTTTCTTGACCGGCAGGTCAACGCGGTGAAGGTGAAACGGGCGGTGGCCGGCAAAATCGGCGACGTCTGGATCGCGCTGACGGGTGACCACGGCATCGAGATAGAACCTGTGGAGGGCTGAGGAATGAGAGGTCTTTACGCGTTCACGGTGAAAGCCCACTGGGGGCTGCTGATCCGGGCCGGGCTCAAGACCGTGGAAAACCGCAATTTCCGCGTGCCGCCGGGTTTCTACCTTGTTCATTGTGCCAGCCGGGTTCACCTGAATGAATGGGCGGTGGCCAAAGACTGGGTAAGCGACCGTGTCGGGGCACACGTGCCGTTCCCTTCCCTTTCGGAGTGCCAGGCGTGGCTCGGCTGCGTGTGCTGCGGGGTGCATGTTGTTTCGGCGCTGACGGAGTCGGCCGACCCGTGGTTCATGCCGGGGCGCGTGGCGTGGGAGCTGGAAAAGCCTGTCTTGTATAGCGGCGGCATCCGGGCCCGTGGCGGGCTCGGCGTGTGGCCGGTCGACTCGGATGTTGTCAGGTTGTTACACCGTTCCGAAACTGCAAGGAAAACGAAAGGTGAAGTATGATCGAAGTGACCGGACGGAGTTACCACAAAGTCGAGTTCGACACGGCGGACCCTGCGGAAGCGATACTGCGCTTCCGGAATCTGTTCCCTGGCGCGACCGTCGAGACGGTCGGCGATGAGGCGTTTGTCGCGCTGTGCGAGGTGTGCGGCAAGCCGATCTTCGAGGGCGAGGACTTCGAGACCGACGAAGACGCCTATCTGTGCGGGGAGTGCTGCGGGGTTGGCTCCAAGGTACGGGGCGATGCGGACGAGCTTTTTGCCGCCGCCGGCGGACGGTGAATACACCTCAAAAATCTAAGTCCGCCCTGCCCCGTACCCGCTCCGCTGTTCGGGGTTCTCGAACGACGCAAGGGAGAGTCTGAAAGGCCAAACATGCGGAACAGCTTACGATTGATCTGGCTCTTGTGCTCGTTCGCCTGGACGGCGGTGCGGACGTGGTGGGTGTTCAGGGGCGAGAAGGGCGTTGAGGCGGATGATCCGGACAAGGAACGGTGATGGCGAAAAGGCCAACGAAAATCACATCGCGGGAGATGATCGCGCGGGCGTTGGCCGCACAGAAGGTGGAGCGGCAGACGAAGGTCCGCATGGACCGTGATTTGTACGAGCGGGCGGCGGTCTGCGCCCGTGCGGTTGATGAGACGGTTTCCCGCTGGCTGGATCTCTGCACGCGTCCGCACAACCTGTATCGGGCGCAAGCGGCGGGTGTAGCAATTCCGGACGAATGGCTTTCTGCTACACGTGAAGGCGTGGTCGCGACCGTGGACGGGGCGCATGCGGACCAAGATGTTTTGCGGCGGTGCGTGGCGACCGTTGTGCTGTGGTGCGAGTCGCGGCGGCTGCCGCCGGTGGAGTGCCCGTTGCGCGAGGGCGTGGACTACTATCTGGAGCGCTGCAATTAAGCGGCGCTCAATGCGAAAGGAAACAGGTACGTTATGGGAATTAAATTGATGTTCTTCGCGAACGGCAACACCGGTCTGGCGGCCATATGCAATGTGTGCGGCAAACAAGTCAAGGATGCTGATACGGCCAACATAATCTGGTTTCCTCCATCCTGTGGCGACAAAGTCGGAGACACATTTGAGCCCTTTATAACGTGCAAGGATGAATGCGAAAATAAGCTGGAGTTGTGGGCAAATAAACAGGGTAAGGGCTTTGAGCACCTGTACTCTCAGGAGTTGAATGTAGGGCTGATCTGGCTTTTGCAAAACAGCGGTCTCATGCCTCTTGGGGGCAAGAAGATGAAGGAAGCGAAACGGTTAGCGGACTTTTGCGCCTCTGTTGTTTAACAATGAAAACCTGCGGTGAGTGCGGTTCGTTCTGTTCGTGCGGTGCGATGTGGCCAGCGGGGCTGTGCCTGCCGGGCGGGGACAGGCTGATTGATGCGGCCGGGACGGCTTGCGTTTGTTGGGAAAAGGACTGGCGCGGGGTCGACCAGTCCGATGGCGTTGCGGAGAGGACGGCGGAAGACGAAGGGGCTGGCGATGAAACCTCTGATGGCGTTCACGATGAAGGCGCACTTGGGGTTGCTGATCCGCACGCGGCTGAATACGTGCGAAAACCGGTCGTTATGTGTGCCGGCTGGATCCCACCTCGTACACGCTTTAAGCAGCCACAACTCTTCTGAGCGGCGTGCATGATCCGAATCGAGGAGCGCTTCAAGACGGCGCACATTGCTCGTTGTGATGCTTTGCTACCGCCTGCATCATTTGCGTGATGATGTAGTTTGAGCGGGAGCGGTTTTCGCTTTTGGCAGCCCCATCGATCTTCGACAGAAGCTCTTTCTTGATCGAGATAGTAACCGTTGTGCTGTCTTCGGCCCTGTCTCGCTTCTCCTGTGGTTTTGCCGTCTTTTTCATGGCAGTTCCTTTCTGCGGATGTATTATAATACTTTTACCACTCGTTATGTTACTACATAAGCATACTAAATATTTCGTCTTAACATCTTTTCGGAGGCCCCGGCGCAGCCTTCCCGCATTGGAATCTTCCAGGGGACCCGGCGCGAGACGCTATCGGGCGAGCGACGGGCTGGATGGCCGCGACCGCCTAGGGAGCGGCGGGATTTTTGGG
>CAYMLQ010000203.1:0-10424 GCA_964390795.1 uncultured Lentisphaeraceae bacterium | reverse complement strand
CAGCCCTGCGCGGCGCGGGCGGACAGGTGCGCGGCGAGAAGCTGCGTCAGGCGGACCGGCGCGAGGGCGTTGATGCGCCACATGCGCTCGAAGTCGCCGGACGTCGCGGCTGCGAGCGGCTGTCGCGCGAACACGGAGGCGTTGTTGACCAGCGCATCGATCGTCCCTGCGGCGGCAAGCGCGGCTGCGAACACGGCGTCGGAGCCGTCAGGGGCGAGCAGGTCGCCGGTGACGCGCCAGGCCTGCCGCCCCGCTGCGCGCAGCTCCGCGCAGAGCGAGTCGGCCCGCGCAACGGAGCGGTGGGCGTGGACGACCACGTTCCAGCCCGCGCAGGCCAGCGTCTCGGCGATCGCGCGTCCGATGCGTACGGCCGCGCCAGTGATAAGTACGGTTCGGTTCATCGTGAGAATAGGAGTCAGAATTCAGAATTCAGAAGTCAGGCGCACCAACAGGTGTACCCGAAACGCAGCGGTCCGCGCTTCCGCGCTTCCAGATTGACAATCGACGGCAAGCATCATACCTTATTTTCCAATGACCCGTCATTCCCAAAACGTGAATCTCCGCGTGGCCGAGCGGGATTTCAAATATTACATCTTCGACTGGGACGACAATATCCTGCACATGCCCACGCGCATCCACCTGGAGCGGCGGCTGCCGGACGGCACGTGGGGTCCGCACAGCGTTTCCACCGCGGCCTTCGCTGTGGTCCGTAACGACCCGGAGAACTACCGTGCGCCCGGCGGCCAGTGGGAGAACGCGTTCGTCGAGTTTCAGGACTATGCGGAGGAGGGCGAGAGCCGCTTTCTGCGCGACACGCGCCTGTCTCTCGAGAAAGTCCTTTCCGGCGAGATGAGCCCCGGCCCGAGTTTCAACACCCTGCGAGAGACGCTGTCCGAGGGGCGCCTGTTCGCCATCGTCACCGCGCGCGGCCACGAGTCGGAGTCGCTTAAGAAGGCGGTGAAGCTCTTTATCGGCCTGGTGCTGACGGACGAGGAGAAGGACGAGATGATGGCCAGCCTGCGCGGGTACCGGGCGTGCTTCGACGGTCAATCGACGTTCGGCACGGACGAGGAAGAGGTCGAGTACTACCTCTCGCTGAACCGTTACCACGCGGTGACGAATCCGGGCTTCAAGCAGTGGATGAAGGCGGCCTCAGGCGGCCTCGCGTCGACCGAAAATGCCAAGCAGTTCGCGATTCGCGATTTCGTCGAGCACGTGACGAAGATACTCTCTCGCGCGGGCGAGGATGCGATCAAACGCCCGATCAGCGTGGGCTTTTCCGATGACGACCTCGGCAATGTGAGGGCCGTCGAGCGGCATATCCAGGAGGAGCTGTCCAAGCGGTTCCCCTCAATCAAGTTCTGCGTGTACGACACCTCCGACCCCAAGCTGACCGACGGGCGCAAGGTGGTGGTCGCCGGTCAGCTCGATTTCGGCTTTTAGGAGAAGAGATGACAAACAAAGAGTCAACACGGACGCGCGAGGTGGTCATTAAGACGGAGATCGTCGATCTGTGCGACCTGCTGAAGTTCGAGAATCTGGCCCAGAGCGGCGGGGAGGCGAAGTTCGTTATCGCCGAGGGGCGCGTGCGCGTCAACGGCGAGGTCGAGACCCGCAAGCGCAAGAAACTGCATGCCGGCGATGTCGTCGAGTATGCGGGCCAGACGCTCAGGCTGGTGGGCGCTGTGGCACGGGCATCTTGCCCGTGATTCATGGGCGGGACGCCCATGCCACGAGGGACTTTGCACGCGAAGCGCTCGAACGTTCAAGGATTAGGGGATTGGATTCGCCGGAGCCAAGACGCGGAACTCTTCGAGCGTGGGCACTTCGCTGGCCTCGTGAACCGTCAGGCGTACGCGCCGGGCGCTCGCCGGTGCGAAGGTCAGCGTTTTCCGGCCGGTGATCGTTGTGCCCCGCGCCACTTCACGCCACGTCTCGCCCTGTTGGATCTCGACCGAGAAGGACCGGACGCGCGGGAAATTGATCTCCCAGATTTCGACGCCGCCCACGGTCTCTTCTTTTCCGAGATCAGTCTCCAGCCAGCCGCTGCGGCTGTTTTGCGCCGCTCCCCAGCGCGTCGCGGGGTCGTCATCGGAGGCCTTTGACGCGCCGAACCCCGCGCCCCATTCGCTGGAGGCGCGGATCGGCTTGCCGGTGGAAAGGCAGGGACGCAGATCTCTTTTCGGGTCTTTGACGCCGAAGAAGTTGCGCGCCTTCGGCGGCAGGACGCAGGCGGAAATCTCCGGCAGCACATCTCCCGCCTCTTGGAACAGAAGCACTTCCTGGCCTTTGGCCAAGGCGAGGTCGAACACGCCGGGCTCGACTTCGCGCACGCTCACGGCAGGGGACGAGAGTGAGAATGCGCCCTCAAAATTAGGTCGGACGCGGCAGGGCTCTCCCGCGAGGCTTTTGATCCTGACCCAGCGGGTCTTGCCGTTGTGACGCGCGGCGCTGACAAGAAACGCGCCCTCGGCACGCAGGTCATGGAACACAGACTCTTTCCACTCGGCGGGCATGGCCGGAAAGATGCGGATACGGTCGCCCCAGCTTTGGAGCAGCATGTCCTGAAGGGCCTTGGACGCGAACAGCGAGCATTCGATGACAGGCGAGCCCTCAATATACATGGTGTTGGGCATGACGAAGCGCTTGTTGTTGTGGTGCGCCCGCAGATGCTCCAGCGCCTTTTCGCCGTTGCCCATGGACGAGTAGAGCAGCGAGGCTGCGGCGCTCGACCAGCCGAAAATCTGCTTGCCGTTTTCAACGGTCAGCCAATGGTTCAGCGTCTTCTCGACCAGCGCCTTGTTCTCTGGCTGCTCGACCGAGAGCAGGCGCAGCGGCCAGACCATCAGCAGGTGCGACCAGTGGCGGTGCGACCGTTCAAAGGGCTGGGTCGCGCCGATCATGAAGCCGTTCTCGTTCTGCGGGTAGGGGGCGAGGTCGCGCAGGACGCGCTCCCATTCGCCCCGCTGCGCGTCGGCGAGCCCGTAGCGCGCATTCAGAGCGAGCAGGGTGGCGCAGCCCCAGCGCAGGAGAGAGAGGTTGTAGTTGTTGTCCGCGTAGGGGGTCTGAGAATACTCGGGAGAATGCATGGGGGGCAGGTGGAGCTTGCCGTCCTCGCCGGGCTTGAGCAGGTGCAGGTAGAGATTGACGCTGCCCTTCAGCAGCGGATAAAACGCGTGCTGGGAGTGATTGGTCACCAGCGACTCGTCCATCGAGTAGCGGTATTGCTGCCAGTAGTTGAAGAGCGCCCAGGTGAAGTCGCCGGGGTTGATGTAGGCTTGCGGGGCGCAGGTGCCGTCGCCGCGCAGGCCTTCGTAGTCGGTCGTATGCGGAACCGTCGCGCACGCGTCGAAGCCCCAGATATTTTTCGCGTTGATCACGAAGTTGGCGCGTTTGGCGTCCAGGAAGCGCGTGAAGGATTCGCCCAATTCGAGGTGGTTCGCGGTGTAGACCGGCGAGTAGGCGATTTCGATGTTCAGGTTCCACCAGATGCGCGGCCAGCCGGTCTGCCGGTACCACGGCCCCAGCAGGTCGATCACCTGCCGGTCTTGGCGCGTGGCGCACGCGAGCTTGTACATCTGGATCCAGTAGAAGCCCTCGATCTGCGCGTCGGGCACGGAGAGAAAACTGGCGGGGTAGTAGGCGTGCCACCACGCGCGGTGACTCTGTTCCAAGGCGTCGTCCGGCAACGCGGCCACGCGCCGCACGGTGGCCAGCGCCGTCGCCTGCGCGGTCATGTCCGGGAACGAATCGGCGACGGTCAGCGTGAGCCGGCGCTTTTGCGGAGGCCCCCGCACCTGCCACGCGGCGGCGTACGCGCCGCCCGCCGCGCGGCGCTGGACGCAGAAGCCCGTGTCCCCGTCACTGCCGGTTTCGGGCGGCGGGTTCGGTACGCCGCTGACCTTCTTCATTTCGTCGCGGAAGACCTCGGCTTTTTCCGGTTCCCAGACAAATGCTGCTGCCTGTTCGCCGCCTTCGGTCTCAAGGTCGACCAGCAAGGCGATATCGTCGGCGTGGTCCACGGCGCGGAAGCGGATGCGGCCCTTGTCGGTGACCACCTCGCCGCGGGTCTCGGCGTTCCACAAATCCGTGCGCAGCGTGCCGGACTTGATTGTGCCGGCGGTCTTGAGGAGCATGCCGCCGATCGGCAGGCGTCCGTTGTCGCGGCGGTGGTCGGTCACATCCGAACGGCCGAGTTCGAACCGCAGCCGGTCGGGGCCGTCGGTGTAGATCGTGGTGCCGAGCAAGCCGTTGCCGAGGAACGCGCCGTGGTCGAACGTGGCGGGCAAGACCTCCCAGACCGGGTCATGGCGCCCAAGAAAGGCGGGCCAGTCCACGCGCGCATCGACGTGCGCGGAAGGCGGGGTGCGGATCAGCTCGCCGACCTTGCGCAGGGTCTGCACGTCGATCTTGCGCAGCTTGCCTGCGTAGTCCGGTCCGACGTCGATGGAGAAGATGTTGCCGTGTTGCACCGCGCCCAGGACATCACGATAGAGCTTTTCAGGCGGGAGGCACAGGCCGTCGTGTTCGGGCAGCGAGTAGAACCACATCGCGCCGCCCTTGTGCGGCGGCAGGATGGGGTAGGTGAATTCGGCGAGCAGGTAAGACGCTGCGGGCGCGTCGCGCATGTGCGGTCCGGCGGCCGCGTGGTCCGTGAGCGGTCCGGGGCGCCCCATCTCGCCGATGCGGATATCCGCGCCCACCTGGTCGCCGTGGTTATAACCGACAAAGCATCTGGGCTGAAGCGCTTTGCAGTGGGCCAGGAATTCGGCGTGCGACAGGCCGCCCGTGCCGGCCGCATGATCGACCCAGAGGTATTGGATGGGGCCGTACTTCGTCAGCAGCTCGGTCAACTGGGCCTTCTCCTTTTCGGCGTCCAGTCCCGAGCCGCCGCCTTTGCCGTCCTTCGCGCCAGGCCAGGTCCAGTCGCCCTCGGAAAAGTAGAGTGCGAGCTTGATGCCGTGCTTGTCGCAGCTCTTCTTCAACTCGGCCAGCACGTCGCGGCCGAGCGGGGCCTTGGTCACCTTGCGGTCGGTGGTCTGCGTGTCCCAGAGGCAGAAGCCGTCGTGGTGCTTGGCGAGGAAAAGGATATAGCCCATGCCCGCCTCTTTGGCGGTGAGCGCCCACTGGTCGGTGTCGCAGTCCGTGGCTTTGAAGAACGAAACGTCGGTGACGCCGGGCGTCCACTCCTTGCCGGAAAAGGTGCTGAAAGACCAGCAGATGAACATGCCCCACTTCAGGTTCTTCAGTTCCTCTGCCCTCTGACGCATATCCGCAGAGGTGGCCGAGGCCGTCAGAACGACAGCGGCTAAACAGAGCAGGGACAAAGCGGTTTGGACAGTAGGCTTCATGGCATTCTCCCGAGATTAGGGGACACGGTAGAGTTCGATTTCCCAGAGACGGGCGATGTTACCGCGCGAGGCGGTGATGGACAGCCGGATACGGGAAGCGGTTTGCGCGGGGAAGGTTGCGGCCCAGTCCGCGAGCGTATTGCCGGTGGCGCAGGCGCCGGGCACATCGCGCCAGCCCGCCCCGTCATGAGTCTGTAGCGTCCACGCCTCGACTGCGCCGACAAGCATACCTGCGGCGTCACGGTAGCCGCTCAGAATGCGGAGCGTGTTGAACATTTGCGACGCGTCCCACGCCAGTTCGATCTGCACGGGCATGCCTGCGGCGCTGAGCCAGCGCTGGCTGTTGTCGGTGAGGTCAGCCTTGCCGTCGTTTACGAGCCCTGCTGTCTCGCCGGCGCTTGAGGCTGTGACGCGGGCGGTGCGCGCGAGGTTCGCACCCGCCTTGTTCAGCCATGCAGGCGGCGCGGAGGGGGCGACGTGCGCCGGCTTGCGTGCGGGCTCGCCTTGGTTGACGTAGCTCGGAACAGCCTCCGGGCTCTTGCCCACGCCGCGGCGCATCAGAGCGTGCAGCTCGTCCAGATGCTGCTCGTAGACCGCGCGTGGCGAGGTGCGGTGTTTGACCGCCAGGCTCGCGGCCATGCCGACCACCTCGCCCATGCAGCCGCCGGTGCGCATGACGCGGGCCGCGCCGAGCGCCTCGTGCGTCACGCTGATATCGCGGCCGGCCATGAAGAGGTTGCCGATGTTGCGAGAGTAAAGGCAGCGGTAGGGAATCCAGTAGGGCATGGGATAGGTGCCGAAGCTCGCCTCCGAGATGAAGGCGTTGCCCTCGAACCCCTTCTCGTAGCGCGGGTCGGGCAGGTGCAGGTCCATCTTCCAGCCGGTCGGCACACAGCCGTCCGGGTAGACGCGGCCCGACACGAGGTCTTCCTTCGAGAGCACCACGTCGCCCAGCAGGCGTCGCGACTCGCGCCGACCCCGCACGTAGGCGCTCCAGTTGAGCGCGTGGTTGGGGAAGACGCCGTCGACGTTCTTGAGCGCGTCCCACGCGCCGTACATGGCGCGGAAGTTCCAGTCACGGACGGCTTCGGCCTTGGCGATGGGGTCGAGGTCGAAGCCGCTCTCCCAATACCAGCCTCCGAGCTTGTTGGGGTCAGGCTTATCCTTGTGGCGGCCGGGGAAGGGTTTGTCGGTCAGATCCAGCGCCCACGGGCAGCGCGGGAAGGGCTGGGGCGTGTCCGTCTCCTTGACGTTCCAGAGGTTGCAGGGCCCCATGTGGCCTGTGGGGGTCATGTCGAAGTCCGCGCCGGCGAGCGCGCCGAGGTCGCCGTCGCCCGTGCAGTCGGCGAAGACGCGCGCGGCGAGCCGGAGGCGCCGGCCGGTGAGAGCGTCCTGCGCGACTACGGCGCGAATCAGAGCGCCGCCGGCCTCGGCGCCGTTGACGCGGTGCTGCAGGAAGAGCGTGAGGTTGGTCTCGGCGCGGGCCACGGCGAGCTTCTTCTCGTCCTCGTAGATCTCGGCGGTGTTGGACGGCCCGTAGTGCGCGAAGCGCGCCTGCTCGAGTTCCGCCACCACGTCGCCCACGCGCGGCCACGGCTCCTTGCTGCGCGCGCCCTGCAGCCACACGCGCACCTCGGAGCTGTTGTTGCCGCCCAGCACGGGCCGGTCCTGCACCAGCGCGACGCGCAGCCCGAGGCGCGCGGCGGTGACCGCCGCGCAGGTGCCGGCGATGCCTCCGCCCGCGACGACGAGATCGAAGTCGCCGCCGGGCTCTGGCGCTTCGGGGAGGCCCAGCAGCGTACGGCGCAGCGCGGCCAGCGCGGGGCCGCTGTCCGGCGGGCGCCACGCGGTGTCCGCAGCGAAGAGCAGGGCGTCGCAGCGGCCCTCGAACCCGGTGAGGTCGCGCAGGGCGAGCGTCACCTGCGCCTGCGCGACCGTGACCGTACCGCCGTCCTGCCAGTGCCACTCGGCGCCCTCGGTGCCGAACTCGCACGCGAGCGGCTGGCCGTCGACGAGCAAGCGGAAGCGTCCGGGCGTGCCAGGGGCTTTCCACTGCGCGACCCAGTCCTTGGTGCGGGCCCAGAGTCGGTACGTGCCTGCGGCGGGCAGGCGAACCGTCGTGACGGCGTCCTTCACCGGCTTGCCCAAGCCGTGCGCGAGCAGATAGGGCGAACCCATCTGGTCCATGAACTGCGCGTCCAGCATCCAGCCGCCCAGATCCGAAAAGGCCTCGGCCTCGACGAGCACAGTGTTCGCGGGAGCGGCAGACAGGATGGGAGCGCTCAGGGCGAGTGCGACAGCGGCCAGGAACGGCGTGAGGTGACGCATGCGGTGTGGCTCCTTCGCGTGAGGGTTGTCTACTCCTTGAACCACCGCTCCAGCAGGCGGCCGATGATCTGGCAGCCGCGGGCGTTGGCGTGGACGGCGTCGCCCATGAACCAGCCGTAGGTCTTGCCGCTGTCTTGGATGTACTGCCACCACGGCCCGGTCATGTCGAAGAAGGCACACTTTTCTTCGGCGGCAACCTTCTGCATGTTGAACCGGAAATTGCTAGTCGTCGTGTCGATTTCGCGCGTGAAGGTCTTGATGTGCTCGTCCTTCATCGCGCCGAACACGGGCGTCAGCAGCAGCACCTCGGTGTCGGGCTTCTGGGCGCGGACCTGACGGATCACCGAGCGGACCGCCTCGGCGTCCCCGCCGTTGGAGATGCCGCCGATGACCAGCAGATCCGGGTTGTGTTTCAGCACGTAGTCCTGGACGCGGTTCTCGTCCTTGTAGTACTTGCAGCCGGTGGAGCTGCGCAGCGAGGCGATCTTGACGACCTTGCATTTCGGGTGGTCGCGCATGAGCAGCAGTTCGAAAGAGGATCCAGAGGTGTTGCCCATGATGCTGTCGCCCAAGAGCACCATCCGCAGCTCGCCGCCGTCGCGCAGCCGGGCGATGGTCTTGGGGATATTCGCGAAGCGGCCGGCCGGCGGCGTGTAGACGAGCGGGTCGATCGTGGCGTAGACCGCATCGATCTGCTGCAGGGTGGTCATGCCGGCGAAGGCGTCCGCGACGGTGCCGTTGAGCAGGAAACCGCCCATACGCGCGGTGCCGGGCGAGGCGACCTTCAGGACGAGCGTATGCTCGGCTTTGCGGTCGAGACCCTTGGCCAGCGAGACCGGGCGCATGGCCGGGCCGGACGCGTCTTTCGGCGCAGGGAGCGCCTTATAAGCACCTCCGTCGACGGCGTACTCGTAGGCCGCGCTATCCTTCTCGACGATGTCGATGAGGCCGATCTCCGAGCCTTTGAACGCCAGCGTCAGCGCGGCGCCGGGCTGGGTCGAGACGAGGACGTGGCGGAACGGGCCGATCGGGCTGGCCTGGCCCGGCTTCCAGTCGCCGGAGCGCTTGACCTGCTGATCTTCGTAGGCGATGATCCGGCCGTTGTCATCCGTTTCAGGGAAGAGCGGCGCGGGCAGCGCGTAGGCGGTCGGCTTCTCGGGCACAGGATAGGCGGTCAGCAGCGCGTCGGTGAAGGCCGCGACCGCGTCGGCGTAGAGCTTGGCGCCCGCGTCGGTGGGGTTGACGCCGTCGGCGGAGAACGCCTCGAAAGAGATCTCGCCGGCGATGATCTTGTCTGCGGCGTACTTGGCGAGATTCAGGCTGGGGACGCCGTAGTGTTCGGCGATCTGCTCGCTGACCTTGATGTATTCGGGCGTCTGGCCCGCCTTGTACGCCTGGAGCATCTCGGGGGTCAGGGTGTAGACGAGGATGCGGCTGTGCGTGGCGCGGTAGAGGGTGACCTGGCGGAGCAGGCCCTCCAGCGACGTCTTGGCCTGCGCGAGGTCGGCGGTGCGGTCGTCGGCGGCGAAGTCGAGGATCGCCAGATGCCCGCTGCAGATCACCTCGCCGAAGACCGGCTGGCCCCGGCTGCAGCGGTACAGGCCGAACCAGCTGCCGCCCGGCTGCATGTGCCGCGTCTCGTTCGGCGTCGTCTCGGGGAAGTGCTTCTTGAAGCCCTTGACCATCTGCGCGGAGTAGCGCAGGTTCTGGTCTTTGAGGCCGGTGCCGGCCAGGACGGAGTTTCCGATGAAGAACAGGTACTGGTTGCCGACGATGTTCGCCTTGAAATAATACTGGCTGTTGGGGATGCCGCCGCGGATCTTGAAATAGTCCGTGTCGGCCGCCATTGCCGCCCACGCGGCGCCGGCGATGAACAGGGCGCTCAATAATGCTTTCTTAACCGTGGTTGTAGCCATAGCCGTATCTCCCCTTGACTTGGTTTTTCAGCGACAAGAGAATAACGCTTGTAGGCAGAGGATGCAAGGATTGGCGGCAGGCGTGTCGGCAGGAGTAGCGTGGTGGTTCTGGCCGGTGAGGAGGGGAGGGGCGGCAGGTGGATGTCCTGATATCGGGAAGGTGATTGCGGGCAACGGGCGCTACAGCCCGGACTACCGTCCGCGGTAGATGACGGTGGTGAGGATCTCGCGGACGGCCTCGGCGTCGTCCGGCGTCAGGGCGCAGGGGTAGGAGATGATCAGGTAGGGCACGGGGCGGAGTCCGGGGCGCAGCGGAGGCTGCACGAAGCCGATGTCGGTGACGTGGTAGCCGAGCGAACGGTAGAAGGCGAGGCGCTGCTGGGCGCGCGGCGTGACCGGGTGCTCGATCTCCCCGAAAATCAGGCGGTCGAGGTGCCGCAGGTGGAAGCCGGTGACGGCGAGGTGCCCGTAGCCGGCGTCACGGTGTGCGCGGTCGACCGCCAGATAGATGCCGTAGAGGTAATGCCCGAACACGGAGAAGGCGTTGAAGCCGATCGGCGCGCCGCCGTCCAGATAGAGGCCCTCCAGCCGGAAGTGGTGGTCCGGCAGCCGCAGAAACCCGGCCATCCGCTCCCAGGGGCAGCGCTCGTCCTCGGGGAAAGCGTCCTCGTATACCGCCCTGAAGAACGGCATGTCCCGGTGGCCGGGATCTGTGATGGGGACGACCCTCATTTGCCGTAGCGCGCCAGCGTCCCGAGTGCCTCCTCGATGCGCAGCAGGCGGTTGTATTTCGCCACGCGGTCGGAGCGGGAGAGCGAGCCGGTCTTGA
>CAYMLQ010000202.1:0-10440 GCA_964390795.1 uncultured Lentisphaeraceae bacterium | reverse complement strand
GCGGCAAGCCCCTGCCGCGCGAGGCCGCCGAGGCCTACGTGCTGCTGCTGGCGCCCTTCGCGCCGCACCTCGGCGAGGAGCTGTGGGAGTCGCTGGGGCATGCCGGCTCGCTGGCCTACGCGCCGTGGCCAGCCTACGACGCGGACGTGCTGAAAGTCGCCGAGGTCGAGGTGCTGGTGCAGGTCGCCGGCAAGGCCAAGGCGCGCGTCATGATGCCCGCCGACGCGGCTGAGGCGGTTATGAAGGAGCTGGCCCTGGCGCAGCCCTCCGTGCAGGAGGCCTTGGCGGGCAAGACCGTGCGCAAGGTCATCTGCGTGCCCAACCGCCTGATCAACATCGTGGCGAACTGAGGGGCGACCGACAAAGACGGTTCCCGAGTTCATACGGGAAGGAGACGAGTCATGACAGCCATTGAACTACAAGACAAACTCCGCCGCGGCGAAGACAGCCGTCACCAGTTTAAGCGTACTGTCGAACAAGAGGAGAAACTCGCCAAGGATATTGTTGCGTTTTCCAACTGTGAGGGAGGTCAGATTTTCGTCGGCGTGGCGGACGACGGGACGGTAATAGGTCTGACTCCTCGCGAAGTCGCCGACCTTAACAAGCGCATCTCCAACGCCGCTTCGCAACATGTTCATCCTGAGCCTCAAATCCTGACCCAGAATATAGAGACGCCCAACGGGCTGGTTGTCGTCATCAGTGTCCCCTCGGGCATTTCTAAGCCATATACAGACAAGGCTGGTATTTATTGGACAAAGAAGGGTGCTGACAAGCGTAAGGCTGTGTCGCGTGAAGAACTTCAGCGGCTCTTCCAGCGTTCCGGTCTCGTCCATGCCGATGCCGTACCAGTGAACGACACCTCTGAAGCCGATCTGGACCTCACAGTGTTTTCGGATTTCTATCGCGTTCAATACGGCGAATCGCTCGAACAGGCTGGTGTTCCGCTGAAACAACTTTTGCGCAATCTCAATTTGGGCGATCAGAACGGGTGTTTAAACATTGCGGGTGTCTTGCTCTTTGGCAATCAACCACAACACAGGTTGCCCGCATTTGTGGTCAAGGCCGCCAGTTTCCCAAACACGGATGGCTCTGGCGAAGAGTATCTCGACCGAGTCGAGTTCGCCGGAAAGATAACTGCTCAATTTCGCGATACCGTTGCTTTTCTGGTCAGCAACACCCGGCGGCATCAAAATGGGCAGTCGGTCAACTCGATCGGTGAGCCTGAAATTCCGCGCATCGTTTGGGAAGAACTTGTCGCCAACGCGTTGATTCACCGAGACTATTTTGTATCGGCAGCGATCCGCATTTTTGTGTTTCTGGATCGGATGGAGATCATCAGTCCCGGGCATTTGCCAAACAACCTGACCGTCGAAAACATCAAGGCGGGGAACTCCAATATCAGGAATCCGATTATTGCCTCGTTCGCGGCCAAGATTCTTCCTTACACGGGCCTTGGAAAAGGCATCCTGCGCGCTCTAAAAGCTTACCCCAACATTGATTTCATCGACGACCGCGACGGCAACCAATTCAAAGTCATCGTCAAGCGCCCGGCTCAGCTATGATTCAGCGGTTCATACAGCGTGTGGGGGAGACGCCGGGCGTTGAGGATGCCTCGCCCATCACACTTGACGATCTCCTGTCCACGCCGCGCGGCGGTCTGCTGGTCGCGGAAGGGGGCATGGGAAAGAGTCAGTTTTTGGAGGATCTAAAAGAAAGACTCGCAAACAAGGGAACGTTTGTTCCATTGGCTCGCTTTTCCGGGAATCAATCGGGGCTGGCCTCCAAATGTGAAGACATCGCCAAGGCAGATCCGGGACACACACTGATTCTGGATGGTGTGGACGAGGCGTTTGATTTGGCAGGAACAATTTGTGAGTGCGTCACGAAACTGCCTGACGATATTCATGTGTGGATCGCCTCTCGTGTGTGTAAGGAACTTAAAGCGGTCAACGAAGCGGTGGGAAAGCGCAAAGTGTCCCGTTATCGCCTGCTCCCTTTTTCCCAAGAAGACATTAAAACGAGGGCACGGGAAGAAGGTCTCGTTGTTGGCGCTGTTGAATGTGTTTTGCGGGAACATGACCTTTGGGGAATTTGCGGCAATCCGTTGGGGTGTAAGTTCGTATTGGAGACAATCAAGCGAAATAACGGCAGGAACTCATGGACGTCGCAGGAAATATGGGAGCAAGGTATCCTTTCCCTGTGCGATGAAAATGACTCAAAAACAAAGCCCTTGGACCGAAACGCTTGCCTGTTTTCTGTTGACCAGATCTATGGGTGTGCTTCGTGGATCGCGCTGAACCTGACTTTGTCCGGCAAGAACGCTGTTTTCCAAGGAGTCCGGGAGGCGGCTTGTCCTCCATCGGCTTTGCCCGTGTCGGTTTTTGTGGATAGTATAAAAACCTCTCGTGACCTAATTGAGATAGCCCTTCGCAGAGGGGTGTTTGCGCCGTGGGGCGGTGACTGCATTGGATTTGCGCACGCGACGTACCGCGACTATCTTGCCGCTACAGCGTTCCAAAAGCATGTTCCGCGCGGCCAATGGGAAAGCTTGTTGCTGGATCAGGAGAGCCGGTGTCTGTTCGCGCAGCGCACAGGCATAGCCCAGTGGCTGATGGCGGATGACGCGGCGTTGGCCGACCAAGTGTTTGCGCTGTCGCCGGAAAGTATCCTCACCCGCGATTTGACGCGTTTGAAAACGCGCGGGCTTTGTCGGGCGCTGTTAGATCGGGCGGAGTCCGTGTTGGCCCTGGCGTGGGGCAGCGGGCGCTCATGGAATGTTCTGAAGTCCCAGGCTACTCTGGAGGCATTGCGCGCTTTTAATGCTTCTCCTGATTCTCACGGTAGCCGTTGGGCTGTCGAGTTGGCCCTTGACATTGCCCGCGACTGCGAATACTGGGAACTCCTTGCCGATTTCGCGTTGGACGATGCCAAGGATGATGCGCGTCGACAGGATGCCGTGTTCGCGCTCAGCCGTTGTCCGGACTTTGAAATCAAGCGGCGTCTGCGTCCGCTGCTTGACCGCTTGGCGGACAAAAGTGATCGCTGGCGCGGCTCCTTGCTTCTGGTCTGCTGGCCGGATGTGCTGTCGATTGACGAGGTTTTGCCGTTTGTTGCTCGTCCGCGCAGCATGTCTTCTGTGGAAACAAGCGGGTATCGTTCCTTCCTGAGTTACAGTTTCTTCGGCCCGTTGTTGGAACGACTCGATCCCGCAGTCTCTTCCAAACCCTTGGCGTGGGCGAACACATGGCTAGAGGAGGCACATGGTAATTTCGTGGTGGACGAAGTCAAGGGGGGGGCGCGAGCCGTTTACACGCGGTTCTGGAATCACGCTGCGGCAGGCGGAACGGATTTCCTTGTTTCGCTTTTGGCGGACGGGTATCTCGCGGCGAACAAACACTATGAAAGTCCGTTCTTCCCTGGTGGGGATGCAGAACTATTTGGGAATCACCCGCGCCCGACTGAATGCACCTGGTCTCGGGATGCCTTTGCCGGACAGAACGAGTTGCGTTTCGCCGTTCTGCGTGAAATCATCACAAGGCGGGCGTTGGAGTCCACGGCGGGCGTCGATTTTGGAGCGGATGGTTCACTCATTCAGAATGAAGACGACCTCATTCGTGTGGCGGAGATCATTCTTGCGTCACCTTTTGATGAGAATGCGGAGCAATGGGGGCGGGTACTGCGGTATACATGGAGCCGACACTTTCTGGAAACGCAGGGAGAAATAGTTGACCGGGTACATGTCGCTCGGCCCGACCTTTTTCCCAAGACCTGTGGGGAAATTTTGGCGGAGGGGGTGTGCTACCGAAAAGAGCGGGATGCCAAGGAGAGTCAGCACAAGGCCGTTATGGAAAAAGCGGCGGCGGAGCGAGCCGCGTGGCAACAGCAGGTTGACCGCGACATCAAGGACGCGCTGGCAACTGACGGCACGCCGCCGGAACAGTTCGCGGGAATTTTCGCGCATCTTTATACGGTGGACGGGAATTTCAAGGGATGGGGTGAACTGGATTTGCGCCAAGCGGCTGGCTGGACGAAGCTGACGGCTGAGGAGCAGGTGCAGATGATCCGTCTTGCCGAACGTTTTCTCCGTGAAGCGACTCCGCCGGATGACGCCGATAAGCGGGGAAGCGATTTGGCGTGGCATCGGGCGTTGCTCACGTTGAAACGCGTCAAGCCGGACGTGTACGAGAAATTACCTGAAGCGCTCTGGCGGAAATGCGCTGTCGAACTTCTAAGGTTTCATGTCAACGATACCTGCCGAGAGTTGTATGATGACTTGGAGCGGAATTTTCCGGCGGTCGCACACGAGGCGCTGATTCGATGTTTGCCGCACGAGTATGGGGTGTCCGTTCTAAACGTATGGGGGGAACGGTTGAGCGGGGCTCAGGCGGAGGTCGTCTGGGATGCCTTATTCAGTTCCGGTGCATGCGAAGCTGAAAACACGCAGCCGGTTCGATGTTTCTCTGAGTTCCCGAGTATTAACCATACGCCGTTTGAAACCCCTATCTGCGATCAAGTTCTGTCCTGCCTTGCGCAATATCAACCGGATGTCCTGCGCGGTCATGTAAACGAGCGGCTGAAAGACGGGTTCGCCTTCCAGCTGGGCCACCCGTTCTACGATGTCTTGCGTCGGTACGCCCTGCAACTGGACGCCGACAAGTACTTTCCTGCCTTTCTCCAAACGTTGGAGGATCACTCGGACTGGGGGCGGCGCTGGTTGGAAACTCCGGCTATCGCATCCGAGTGGAATGACTTGGGAGGTTTTCGCACGGCCTTCTTTTCGCGGTCGGCAGAGGAGATCGGAAAGGTTTACGAGTGGCTCGACTGCGAGTATCCTCCGGAAAAATGCCCGCGCCGCGAGTCGGGGGATATTGCTGCGTCTAAGCTTGATCGTATCTATGGCTTCAAGGGAAGGTTGTTTACGGTTCTGGTTGAATCAGGAAAAAAGGGTTCAGCACAGGTTATTGAAAAATTACTCGCTAATAATCCTGAAGGATTCATGGGGCATGTCGCGACCGCGCAACGCAACGAGGCCGCTGCACGCCTGCCCGTGCTGCCGGCGGATCGGATTCTCGAGCTGACGGACGAGAAAAAGGCGGTCATCGCGTCAGTTCATGATTTGCAGAAATATGTCCTGTCGCTACTGAAGGATTATAAGTATCAATTGAAGGGAAGGCACCCGGCGGTTAACGATCTTTGGAATACGAGTAAGCCGGTTTCCCCAAAGAGTGAGGAAGAAGTTTCCGATCATCTGGTGCGTTTTCTAAGTAACAAAATCACGGGGGCGATTTTTGCTAACCGCGAGGTGCAAATTAGTCACAAGTTGGCAAAGGATGGAGAGACTGGGACGCGGACGGACATCTGGATTGATTGCGAGACGATTTGCCAGGAGAAAGTGAGCCTGTGTATTGAGGTCAAATGCAGTTGGAATCCGAGTGCGAAGACCGCAATCGCCGACCAGCTTGTGGCGAAGTACATGTCGCACGGGCGTGCGGATGCGGGCATTCTCCTGTTGGCGTGGTTCCACTGCGCCGCTTGGAAAACGGAGAAGAAGAGCGTCTGGCCCTCGCTCGGGAAGGCGAAGGAGGATCTTGAGCAGCAGGCAAAGGCGAAATCGGTGGAGATTGGGAAACCGGTGGATGCGTTTGTTCTGGATTGCATGCTGTGAGCGGACCATGCTGCCATGAGGATCGCACGATAAACCTCATGGCACCCTGCTTTGTCACAGTCCCATTGGGACAAGATGTCTCAGTTTGGTGCCGTTCGCACTCGAAAGCGCCGCATTTCGGGCGTGGTATGTTTTCTGCTTTTTGTATCAAGCGATTCTGAAAAATGAAAGGTGAGGTGTTCGATGTTTTATGATCCGCTCTATATCATGATGCTGTTGCCGGGGCTGCTGCTGGCGGGCATCGCCTCGCTGATGGTCAAGGTTACCTTCGGCAAGTACTCCAAGGTGCGCTCCTATTCAGGGATGACCGGCGCGCAGGCTGCCGAGCGCATGATGCGCAGCAACGGGATTTTCGACGTGACCGTGGAGCAGACCCACGGGTTCTTGTCGGATCATTACGATCCGTCCAAGAAGGTGCTGCGCCTGTCGCCGGACGTATACGCCTCCAACTCGCTCTCTGCGATCGGCGTGGCCTGCCACGAGGCCGGCCATGCGCTGCAGCATGCGGCGGCCTACGCGCCGCTGATGCTCCGCTCCGCCCTGGTGCCGGTGACCCAGTTCAGCAGCAATTTCGCGATCTGGGTCTTTTTCGCCGGGCTCCTGTTTAAGGCCCAGCCGCTGCTGTATGCCGGCTGCATCCTGTTCGCCGCCGCCTTCGTCTTCGCGATGGTGACGCTGCCGGTCGAGTGGGACGCCAGCGCCCGCGCCAAGCAGCACATGGTCGTGTCCGGCATCGTGTCGCCCGGCCAGGAGCGCGACGCGGGGCGCGTGCTCAACGCGGCCTTCCTGACCTATCTCGCGGCGGCCGTCGCGTCGCTGATGACGCTGCTTTACTATCTGATGCGGGCCGGGATTATCGGCGGCGGGCGCAACCGGGACTAAGTCGATTGAATCGATCCATTCGATTGATGGGATTCAATCGAAACTGAGCTACACTTCCAAAGGAGACCACAGATACACATGAGCAAGAAAACGCATATCTTCAAGGCTGAGATCCAGCAGGTGTTGGATCTCGTGATCCATTCGCTGTATTCGAAAAAAGAGATCTTCCTGCGCGAGCTGATCTCCAACGCTTCAGACGCCATCGACCGCGCCCAGTACCTCGGGCTGACCGACCCCGCCGTGGTCTCCGACGCGCCCCAGTGGCGCATCGACATCACAGCCGACAAGGAGGACCGCACCCTCGTGATCGCCGACAACGGCATGGGCATGAGCGAGGAGGAGGCGGACAAGAACTTGGGCGTGATCGCCAGCTCGGGCACCAAGGCCTTCGCGGAGGCGCTGAAGGAGAAGGCGGCGACCAACCTTCCCGAGCTGATCGGGCAGTTCGGCGTCGGCTTCTATTCCGCGTTCATGGTGGCCGAAGAGGTTACGGTTATCACGCTGAAGCGCGGCGAGGGTCAGAAGGCGGTTAAGTGGACCTCCAACGGCGGCGGCTCGTACACGCTGGAGGACGCGGCGCGCGACAAGCCCGGCACGACGGTCGTCCTAAAAATGCGTGAAGGCATGGATGAGTATTTCGACCAGTGGCGCGTAGAGGAACTGGTCAAGAAGTACTCGAACTTCATCGCTTATCCGATCCGCTTCGGCGAGAAGGGCGAGGCCCCGAAAGAGGACGCCGAGGCGCTCAACACGATGAAGGCCTTGTGGAAGCGCGCCAAGAGCGAGGTCAAGCCCGAGGAGTATGCGGAGTTCTACACGCACCTGACGCATGACCACCATCCGCCGTTGCGGACGATCCCAATGTCGGTCGAGGGCGCGATCGAGTTCAAGGCGCTGCTCTTCCTGCCGAAAGAGGCCGGGTTCGACCTGATGATGCCGAACAAGAAGCACGGGCTGAGCCTGTACGTGCGGAACGTCTTCATCGGCGCGGACTTCGACCTGCTGCTGCCCGAGTACCTGCGCTTCGCCAAGGGCGTGGTCGACTCGAGCGACCTGCCGCTCAACGTGTCGCGCGAGATGCTGCAGGACGACGCGGTGATCCGCAAGATCAAGAGCAACATCACGGGCAAGATCCTCGGCACGCTGGCTGAGATGCAGAAGGATGAGTCCGAGGAGTATAAGAGCTTCTACGCCTCGTTCGGGCGCGTCCTGAAAGAGGGGCTGCACTCCGACTGGGAGAACGCCGACAAGCTCAAGGGCCTGCTTCTTTTCCGCTCCGCCAAGACCGAGGGCAACGGCTCCGTGACGCTCAAGGAGTATGTGGCGGCCATGCCGGAGGCCCAGAAGGAGATCTACTATCTGATCTCCGAGGATCTGGAGACCGCGCGCCAGTCGCCGCACATCGAGGCGCTGGTCAAGCGCGGCTACGACGTGCTGTTCTTCACGGACGCCATCGACCAGTGGGTGGTGGACAGTCTGCGCGAGTTCGACGGCAAGCGGCTGGTGGCCGTGGACAAGGGCCAGCTCGAGCTGGGCAGCGACGAGGAGAAGGCCGACACCAAGAAGAAGATGGAGGAGGCTTCGGGCGTCTACCAGGCTCTGACGGGCTTCATCAAGGAGCGGCTGAAGGACGAGGTGAGCGAAGTCCGGGTCTCGCCCCGCCTGACCGACTCGGCCTGCTGCCTGGTGGCGGACGAGCACGCCATGAACGCGAGCATGGAGCGGCTCATGCGCGCCATGAATCAGGACGTGCCCAAGCAGCTGCGCGTCTTGGAGCTGAACCCCGAGCACGCGCTGGTCAAGCGGCTGAAGGCGATGGTCGAGGCCGACGCGGCGAGCCCGAAGCTGGCCGACTACGTCGAGCTGCTGTACGGCCAGGCGCTGTTGGGCGAGGGCTCCGCGCCGAAGAACCCGCAGCGCTTCACGCGGCTGGTCGCAGAGCTGATGGCGAACGCGTAGTCCGGAGGAACACGGCTGACGAGCGGTCAGCGCCGCGCGTGCGGCGTCTGGCAAGCATCGGGGATTGGGCAGTATGAAAAAGCGGTCGACGCTTCCATGGCGGAGTCGAAGCGGCAAGGAGACTTGGGCGGCGTACTGCTTCTCCAGGCGGAGAAGAAGCGGCTTGACGCGGAGAAAACCGTTCTCGCTCCAAGAGACGCCAGGGATTCGTTTCGGCCTGCAGCAGGGGCGTACTGTCAAGCGATGGTTACGCTGTTGGGGCAGTACTCAAAGGCGTTGGATGGCCTCATCAGGAAGGCGGTAAAGGCTGACCGCATTGAGGAAGCGAAAGCGCTTAAGGCGGAGAAGGACAACGTCGATTTGATGCTGGCAGATATGCAGGCCAAGTTGTCCGTGAAGGCGGATGCCAATCTGGACGCCAAAGTGTCTTCAGGCAAGAGGGCGGAGGCGGGCAAGACAACGTTGACACTTCCGCCCAGGAAAATGCGTTCTGCGATTGACGCTCGAGGCTCTCTGTGTATATACGCCGAGAGCGACACTGCGGCCTTGGCGAAGCTCCATCAGAAGGTATACGCGGCGGCGCGTACATCGACGTCGTCCTGGACAGCGTGATTGAGAAATAGGGCGCTGAGATAAACAGATTGTGCGTCGTGTGTCCCGATGGTGTAAGATGATGCGCGTTGCTGAGGAATCGGCGACGCGCATCACCTTTTTTGCGAGGAGCCAATGCTGGAAGCGGTCATGGAACTCTTGAACGGCGAGCAGGGCGCGGATCTCTTCCGCGTGCTGAAGATCGTGTTCCTGGCCTTTCTGGCTGTGGCCGCGCTGGCGGTGCTGTTCGCGCCGTCGGTCAAAGCGGGTAAGGTTAACTACTGGCTGCTGCGGGCGATCGTCACATGTTCGCTGCTCGCTGTGTTGGTGTATCAGGCGACATGGCAGTTGGGCGGTTTCGCGCGGCCCGCGTTCGTGAAGTTCATGCGGCGTTACAACAAGCGGCCGAACGCGGCCGAGCTGCAGGTTCTGCGCGGGCCGGTTCTGGACCGCCGCGGCATGGTGCTGGCCGCTCCCGTGGCGGGCGACATCTGGGGGCGGCGCTACCCGCTGGGGTCGGCGGCGGTGCATCCGCTCGGGTATTTCCATTCGCGCTACGGGATCACGGCGGTGGAGCGGGTCTTCGATCCCGAGCTGAGTGGCTACTCGGGCGAGGAGCAGTTGGGCAAGGGTCTGTTCACGGCGCGTGCGGAGGAGGGCGCGACCGTGACCCTGACGCTCGACGCGCGGCTGCAGGCCAAGGCCTATGAGCTGCTCGACGGCCGCAAGGGCGCGGTGGTCATCATGCGGCCGCGCAGCGGCGCGCTGCTGGCGCTGGTCAGCTCGCCCGGGTTCGACCCGCTCGCGCCTGGGCCGGCCTCGGCGGACGAGGAGAACGCGCCGGTCTTCAACCGCGCGGTGCAGGGCCGCTATCCGCCGGGTTCGGCCTTCAAAATCTTGGTTGCGGGCATCGCTCTGGGCAAGGGGCTTTCGCCCACGTACGCCTGCCCCGCGCTGGGGTATATCGCCGGGCCCAACACGCCGCCGATCCGCGACAGCGAGTACTACGCGTTCGCCCGCAAAGGTGCGGAGTGGTCCGGCTGGGGGCGGCTCGGACTAAAGGAGGCGATGGCGCACTCCTCGAACGTCTACTTCGCGCAGCTGGGCGTCGCCTGCGGCCCGGAGGCGTTCAACGCGATGATGGTTCGCGCGCGCATCAACGAGCCGCTCGTTTATCTGAACGCGCCCTCCGGCAAGCTCCAGACGGCGCGTGGCCATGCGCCGGAGGTCAGCAAGCCGCGGGCTCTGGCGCTTCTCGCGATCGGACAGGGCGAGGTGCTGGTGTCGCCGCTGCATGTGGCGTGCTTCACGGCGGCGGTTGCGGCGGACGGCGCGCTGATGCG
>CAYMLQ010000201.1:0-10446 GCA_964390795.1 uncultured Lentisphaeraceae bacterium | reverse complement strand
AGTTCCGGTCCAGATCAATCGACAGAATGAAGAATTTAGATGCGTTTGCCCTGCCACCCTCCCAGCCCAATCTTGACGGTGCTCTCTCTGAAGTGGTACGCTCTCACCCTATATTATTGGCTCAGGCGTTTGACTCTGCGGAACCGGTTTCTGAAACCTGAAACGGCTCAGGCCGTAGAGAAACCGAGTTCCTGTTCAGTCCGTTCGGGTTGTGAGCACGGGAGGTGGCGTGATGGGAACGAAAAGTCGGGGCGAATGCAGCGGCAAAAACGGCGCGGCAAAAACGATGCGGGATCTCTGCGTGGGTGATGCTTGCCTGCAGTCGCTCCGCTTGGCCGTGGGGCAGGAACTTGCTGAGGCGGACTCGTATGACAAGTACCAGTCCGTGGCGCTGGCCGTACGCCGGCGCTTGATGGACGGGCGCCTCAAAACCCGCCGTGCGTGGCGGACTCAGGATGCCAAGCGCGTTCACTACCTCTCGCTTGAGTTCCTCACGGGGCGCGTTTTGCAGAACGCCGTTCTCGCTCTCGACGTGGAGGGCGAGGTGCGTGAAGGCACGCACCGGTTGGGGATGGTGCTGGAGGACGTGTACGAACAAGAGCGGGATCCCGGCCTCGGGAACGGCGGCCTGGGCCGGCTGGCCGCGTGCTTTCTGGACTCGCTGGCCACCCAGCGCTTCCCCGCCTGCGGTTACGGCATCCGCTACCAGTACGGCATCTTCCGGCAAGAAATCCGCGACGGCTGGCAGGTGGAGCACCCAGACAATTGGCTGTTTCTGGGAAACCCGTGGGAAATAACGCGGGTCGCGGAGCGCCAGCGCATCTCATTCTGCGGACGCACCGTGCATCGACGGGATGGCGCGGGGCGGCTGCACGTCGACTGGGTGGATACGGAGACGGTCTACGCGTTGCCCTCCGAGATACCCGTTCTCGGGTTCCGCAACGGCATCGTCAACCCGCTCATCCTGTGGGGGGCGGCCTCGGACGATGAGTTCAACCTCGACTACTTCAACCACGGGGATTACTTGCGTGCCGTCCAAAAGAAGGAGTGGGACGAATCCGTCGCGAAGGTGCTCTACCCCAGCGACAACACCTCGGCTGGCCGCGAGTTGCGGCTGCGCCAGCAATATTTTTTCGTGAGCGCGTCCTTGCAGCGTATCTTGGACGAGTTCCTGAGTGACCATGACGACCTCGCGGCCTTGCCGGACAAGAACGCCATCCACCTCAACGATACGCACCCCGTTGTTGCGATCCCCGAGATGATGCGGCTGTTGGTCGACGTGCAGGGCTTGGACTGGGAACCCGCCTGGAACATCACAACCCGCCTGTTTGCCTACACCAATCATACGCTCATGCCGGAGGCTTTGGAGCGCTGGGAGGCCGGCCTGTTCCGATACCTCCTGCCCCGCCACTATGAGATTGTGTGCGAAATTAACCGCCGCTTCCTCGATGAGGTCGCCGCACGCTGGCCCGGCGACGAGCGCAGGATCCGCGACCTTTCGATCTTCGAGGAGAACGGCGTAAAGCGACTGCGGATGGCCCATCTCGCCATCGTCGGCAGCCATGCCGTCAACGGGGTCGCCCGCCTGCACACCGACCTGCTCAAACGGGATCTCTTCCGCGAGTTCAATGAGCTTTGGCCCGAAAAGTTCCGCAACGTGACCAACGGCGTCACCCAGCGACGCTGGCTCTACCAGGCCAACCCGGCCTTGTCGCGCCTGATCACCGAGGCGATCGGAGACGGCTGGACCACTGAGCTGAGCAAGCTTCAGGCGCTCGAAGCGCACGCGGACGACGCGCAGTTTCAGCTCACCTGGCAATCCATGAAACGCCTGAACGCTCGCGTGCTCGCAGCTCACATCGAGGACCTTGTTGGCGTGCAGATTGATCCTGACAGCATGCTTGATGTGCATGTCAAACGTATTCACGAATACAAGCGGCAACTCCTGAACGTGTTGCGCGTGATCGCGCACTGGCTACGTATTCGGGATGCTCCAAACGCCGACTGGGTGCCGCGTACCGTCCTCATCGCCGGCAAGGCGGCGCCCGGCTACTTCATGGCCAAGCTCACGATCAAGCTGATCAACGACGTGGCCGCAGTCATCAACGCCGACCCACAGACTCACCGCTACCTGAAGCTCCTCTTCCTGCCAAACTACGGCGTCTCACTGGCGGAGCGGATTTTCCCGGGGAGCGACCTCAGCGAACAGATATCGACGGCCGGCACGGAGGCCAGCGGCACGGGCAACATGAAGTTCATGCTCAACGGCGCGCTCACGATCGGGACCTTGGATGGAGCCAACATCGAGATCTGCGAGGCCGTTGGGCAGGAAAACATGTTTGTCTTCGGCCTGAACGAGCGACAAGTCGCCGAGCGCAAGGCCAGAGGCTACTGCCCGCGGGACATCTACGAAGCCAATACCGAACTCCGTCGTGTGATCGATCTGATTGCTCAGGGCGCGTTCTCGCCCGGCGATCAGGGGCGGCACGCGCCGCTGATCCGCTCGTTGCTGGAGTCGGACTACTACATGGTGCTCGCCGACTTCGCGTCCTACATGGAGGCGCAGACGCGCGTCGACGAAAGCTTCCGCGATCAGACGGGGTGGGCTCGCAAGTCCATCCTCAATGTGGCACGCTCCGGCGGCTTCAGCAGCGACCGCTCCGTGGCGGAATACGCCTCCTCTATCTGGGGCATCACGCCTCTTCGTTAAAACCGCCGTGCAGACGCGCGGTAGGCGAGCGGCGAGAGCCCGTGCCGATGGCGGAACGCCTTGGTGAAGTAATTGGGGTCGCCAAAGCCGCTCGCCGCCGCTATCTCGGTCACCGTTTCGGACGAGTCGCGCAGCAGCGTCCGCGCCCGCTCCATGCGCATCCCCGTCAGCTCCTGCAACAGCGTGCGCCCCACGGCTTGCAGAAAACGGTTCTCCAGCAGCCTGCGCGATACGCCGCACTGCCGCGCGATGTCGCTCACCTGAACCGAGCGGTCCGCCAGCCGGTCGAAGATGAAGCGCCGGGCCGTCGCGACGACCACGTCTTGGTCGAAGCCGGAAGAGGTCGACTGGCGCCGCGACACGTGCGTCGGCTTGACGAGGATGCGCGTTTTCGGCCCCGCGCGCTCGCCGCTCATCAACCGGTGCAGCGTCTGCGCCGCCTCATAGCCAGCGCGGTAAGCGTCGAGCGCGATGCTGCTCAGGGAGGGCTCGCACAACTCGCACAGGAGCGGGTCGTTGTCCACGCTCAGCACCATGACATCTTCGGGAATGCGCAGCCCGACCTCGTGGCAGGCCTCGATCACATGCCGTCCGCGCTGATCCATCGCCGCAAACACACCCAGGCCGCGCGGCAGCCGCGCGAGCCACGCACCCAGGTGACGCATGTCCTCTTCCCACGGCTCGGCGGCCGGCCGGTTGCCGTAGACGTGACACGCGAAACCGCGCTTCGCCGCCAGCTCCACGAAGGCCCTCTCGCGCGCCACCGACCACACCGTATCCGCCGCGCTGTGGACAAACGCGAAGGCGCGGCAGCCGCAGGCCTGAAGATGCTCGAACGCCATGCGTACGATCGCCTCCGTGTCGGTGGTAATGTAAGGTACAGAGGCAAGCTCATACTTCTTGGACAGGTGCTCCGTGTACGGATCCAACAGCACCAGCGGCAGCCCGCTCGTCAGCAGCAGGCGCGAGGCCGCGCCGCCGGACAGCCGCGCGATCACGCCCGTGCATTGCCACGACCCGATCTTCGGAACCTCTTGCTGCATCCCGTCCGGCTGCAGATAGAACGCCCAGTGATTCTCGAGCGTCTTCTCGTAGTCACGGATGCCGCGCAACACCTCGCGGCCGAACTCGTGCGAGGTCTCGATCAGCAGCGCCACGCGGAAATGGCCACTCCGTCTCTGCGCGATTTTACCTTTCATATGCGCAATCTTACCATTACGCGCCTTGCGCTGGCGAGGTATAATGCGGCCACATTATGAAATCGCAATCGCGTTTCGTACGTTGGTTTCTTTGTAACGGAAACTGTGTTGGTAGAATACGGCTAAGGTTTGGTGTGTGCGTGTGACCGGTAGGTTTTGACGAAGTTCGTAGACGGCAAGGCGGCAACCGGTTACAGTAGAGTGAACGAGGGATATGCTCTTCACTGGCTGATCATAAGGGGCGGACAGAAGCCGTGTAGGTGCGGCTTTTGCTCCGCTTTTTTTGTTGCCGACACACCTCCGCTCGGGGCCTCACTCAAACTTGTAAGGGGATCGTTGATGAACCACACGCATAGAAGGATCATCCGCACAGCCGTCGCGCTGCTCGCGGTCAGCGGCGCGCTCGGCGCTGCCACAGCACAGACGCTGGAGCCCATACCGCAGGAGCAGATCGACCAGATCAGCGCCCTGCTCGGCTCCCAGCTCACCGCCCGGCCGGCCAAAACCCGCTCGATCCTTGTCTTCTGGCGCTGCGAAGGCTTTGTCCACGGCAAGGCGCTCGAATACGGCAACAAGGCGTTCGAACTCGCCGCAGCCAAAACCAAAGCCTTCAAGGCCGACTTCTCAAACGACTACGAGGCGCTCAAACCGGCAAACCTCGCCCAGTACGACGCGCTCGTGTTGAACAATACCACGGGCCTCAAAACCGAAGAGAACCGGTTCATCGAACCCGCCCTCATCGAGTTCGTGAGACAGGGCAAAGGCTTGGCCGTGATCCATGCCGGAGCCGACAACTTCAACAAGGCCAACCAGGCGTCCGAGATGATCGGCGGCCACTTCTGGGGCCACCCCTGGGGCAGCGGCGGCATGTGGGCCTTCAAGCTGGACGACCCCAGCCACCCGCTCAACCAGGCTTTCGGCGGCAAGGGGCTCTCGTTCGGCGACGAGATCTACCAGCAGCAGTCGCCCTACTACAACCGCGCCAAGCTGCGCGTGCTCGTCTCGCTCGACTTCGCCGACAAGGCCACCGCCGAGGCCCAGGGCCAGCGCCGCGACGACAAGGACTACGCCGTCTCCTGGATTCGTCCCTACGGCAAGGGCCGCGTCTTCTACACCTCCTTCGCCCACGACCAGCGCGCCTTCCTCAACAAGGCCGTGCTCACCCACATCCTCGACGGCGTGCAGTACGCCATCGGCGATCTCAAATCCGACGACACGCCCGCAGGCCTCTCGGAAGCCGACCTGGCCCGCGTCAAGAACGCCACCGACGCGAACGCGAACGAGGTCTTCGCTTACCTGCAGGACATCGCCGCCCACACCTATCACGCCAAGACCGACGCCGCCAACACGGCCAAGATCGAGGCGCTGCTGAAGGACCCCGCCACCACGCCCTTCGGCAAAAAAGCGATCCTGCGCGCGCTGCTGGCCATCGGTGCCCCCGCCAACCTGGCGCCCGTCGTGGCCTGCCTCAAAGCGCCCGAGACCCGCGACTGGGCCGCCACGCTCCTCGCCGGCACGCCCGGCCAAGCGGCCGACAAAGCCCTCGTTCTGGCGCTGGCCTCGGCCGACACCGAGCTGCGCTGCACCCTGTTGAACGCGCTGGCGATCCGTAAGAACTCCAACGCCATCGCCCCCTACGCCGCCGACAAGGACGCCGTGGTCGCCACCGCCGCACTCGCCGCGCTCGGACGCACCGGCACTGCCGACGCGCTGCAAGCGCTTGCCAAGCCCGCCGGCGCCAGTCTCGAGGACGCGCGCCTGACGGCCCTCGCCGCCTGCCTCGGCAACCTCGCCTACGACGGCAACACCAAGGACGCCGCGCGCGCCGCCAAACCGCTCTTCGCGAATGCAGCCAGCCCCGCCCCCCTGCGCGCCGCCGCCGCACGCGTCCTGCTGCTCGCCGACGATGGGTTCTTCGCCGCCGGCGTGAAAGACGCCGACCCCCTGGTGCGCCAGACCGTCATCCGCTCCGCCGATGCCGTGCCGCTCAAGGCGCTCGCCGCCGCACTCAAAACCGCCGCGCCCGCCGACCAGACCGCGCTCATCGCCAAACTCGCGGCACGCGACGCCAAGGGCTGCGCAGCCGATATCGCTGCGCTGCTGAAGTCCGACCAGGACGCGGTCGTCTGCGAAGCCTTGCGCGCGCTGATCAAGGTCGGCAGCGCCGATCAAGTGCCGGCGCTTTATGAACTGACCTCGAAAGAGGGGAACATCGGACGCGCCGCCACCGACGCGCTGAGCGACCTTCGCGCCCCCGGCGCGGGCCAGGCGCTGATCGCCCTCGCCATGAAAGATCCGGCCCAGCAAGTGAAGGTCCTCGCCCTTCTCGGCGAGCGCACCGAAGCCGCCCTGGTGCCGCACTTCGCGGCGTTCCTCAAGTCGCCGCAGGCGGACGTACGCAAAGAGACGTGGAAGGCGCTCGGCAAGACCGCAGATGACACGACCTTCAAAACCCTCGTCTCCTGGCTGCCGCTGGTGCAGGACGCCGAGGTGAACGCAACCGAAGCAGCCCTCCGCGCCGCCTCCAAGAACGTGGAGCCCGCCGCCCGCTCCGCCCTGCTCGCCGACGCCTGGAAGACCGCCCCGCTGCCCGCTAAGAAGATGCTCGCCAGCCTCATGGCCGGCTATGCCGATCCCGCCTTCCTCGCGCCGCTGACCGCCGCGCTCGCTGACGGCGATTCCGGTCTGCGCGAAACCGCCCTGCGCGCCCTGGCCGACTGGCCTTCGATGGAGCCTTACGCGTCGCTGAAAGACGCCGTCACCGCGCAAACCGACGCGAACCTGAAGACCGTCGCGCTGCGCGGCGCGCTGAAGCTCGCCTCCGCCAACGCGGGTAAAGACACGCGAGCACGCGTTGTCGAACTTTTCAAGCTCGCGCCTGACGACAAGGGCCGCATGACCGTGGCCGACACCCTGTTCAAAAGCGAAGGGCTGGAACTCTTCCCAACATTGCAGAGCCTGTTCGCCGATGCAGCCATCGGCGCCCATGCCAAGAAGACGTACGCCGCCTTCTACGACACCAAGCTCGCGACTCAGGCGGGCGGCCCCGCTAAGGAGATCGACTGTAAGAAGTGGAAAGCCAGCGCCTCGCACGCCGGCAATGATGCCGTCAGGGCCTTTGACCGTAACCCCGGCACGCGGTGGTCGTCGAACGCCGCGTCGTTCAGCGGCATGTGGTTCACCCTCGACCTGGGCGACAAGACCTTTGTTTCGGAGGTCGTGCTGGACACCGAGCAGTCGGGCAACGACACTCCGAACGGCTATGAGGTCTTCACTTCGAACGACGGCAAGGAGTGGGCGGGGCCGGTGGCTAAAGGCGACGGCAGCAGCAATAAGAAGACCGTGATCCCGCTGGCCGTGCAGGCGCGCTGCCTGAAGTTCGTCACCACCGGCGGCCGTCCCGGCCTGCACTGGTCAATTCACGAGATCTATGTCAAAGCCGGCCTGGATCAGAAACAGATCGACGCAATCAAACTGGTTGCCGATAGCGTCCGCTAAGCGTTGCCACTCACCCCACTATTCCATCATTCCACTATTCCGTTCGGAGACCCACTCATGAACCTTTCACGCAGAAACTTCCTTCGCGGCAGCGCCGCAGCGGCGGGTGTCACGGCCTTTAACATCGTGCCCGCCAGTGTCCTCGGCCAGAATGCGCCCAGCAACAAGATCGCCATGGCCATGATCGGCGTCGGCGGCATGGGCTCGGGCAACATGGGCTCTTTCCTCAGCTTCGATGACGTCGCCGTGCGCATCGTATGCGACGTCAACACCAAGAAAATGGAGTCGGCCAAAAGCCGCGTCGATGACCGCTACAAGAACACCGACTGCCAGATGATCAAAGACTACCGCGAGGTCTGCGTCCGCAAGGACATCGACGCGGTGATGATCGCCACGCCCGACCACTGGCACGCCTTCATCGGCACCTTCGCGGCGCGCCACGGCAAGGACATCTACGGCGAGAAGCCTTTCACGCACGACCTGCTCGAAGGCCGCGCCCTGGTCAACGCCGTGGCCCAGCACGGCCGCGTGTGGCAGACCGGCAGTTGGCAGCGTTCCTCCGGCGAGATGCGACGCGCTGTCGAACTCGTCCGCAACGGCCGTATCGGCAAGATCTCGCGCGTGGACGTGGGCCTGCCCTCCGGCGGCCGAGGCAAAGCCGCGAACCCCGAGGCGCAGGTGCCTGACGGGCTCGACTGGAACTTCTGGCTCGGCCCCGCGCCTTTCCGCCCGTTCCAGGGCGTCTACGACTGGGACTGGCGCTGGGTGCTCGAATGGGGCGGCGGCCAGATGATGGACTGGATCGGCCACCACGCCGACATCGCGCAGTGGGGCCTCGCCCGCGACACCTCGGGCCCGGTCTCGATCGAAGGCTTTGCGCCGTTCGAGCCCGAAGGTATCTACGACTCGCCCAAGACCTACCGCTACACCTGCCGCTACGCCGACGGCATCGAACTGACCGTGGCCGACAGCTCGCAGGTCAAGAGCGGCGCCACGTGGTACGGCGAGAACGGCGACTGGGTGTGGGTCGACCGCGGCCGCTTCGACGCCTCCACGCCGAAGATCCGCGACAGCAAGATCGAGGCGGGCGAACTGCGCCTGCGCAGTCCCGGCCACCAGCGCCAGTTCATCGACTGCGTCAAGAACCGCGACACCACGCTGACGCCCGCCGAAGTGGCCCACCGCTCCGCCAGCATCGGACACCTCGGCCAGATCGCGATGCTCACCGGCCGCAAGCTCACCTGGGATCCGGTCAAGGAGCAGATCCTGAACGACCCCGCGGCGTCGGCCCTGCTCGGCCGCACCCCGCGCGGACCGTGGTCGCTGGTGTGAGCCAGCGGACGGAGGTCGGAGGACAGAGGACAGAGGACAGAGGTCAGAGGACAGAGGTCAGAGGACAGAGGTCAGAGGACAGAGGACAGAGGTCAGAGGTCGGAGGTCGGAACATTCCTTGAGCGGGACATGTGTCATGCCACTGTCGAAAAGAACTTGCACGAAACAGCCGAAGCCAAACCCAAGCGGCTCGTGAGGACACTCGCCCTCCAGCGAAACGGTCTCCCCGGTCTCCTAGAGGGCGAACGTCCCCGTGAGCCGCCCATTCTAATTTGACGCACGGCTGCCCCGCTTCTGCGGCTCGTGAGGACACTCGCCCAAGATCCCCGTCAAAGCCGCCCCATCTTTCTGTTTACCAGACCGACGAAAACACGCTACAGTATGCGTTGAAAGCAAGCGGCGCACGACGGTCACGCAGGATCAGGTGAGGAACAGTTGGAACCGCTCAGCAACCTGTTAGGACTCAAAACCCCAAATGCCAACCATCACACTTCCCCAAATCAAAGCCGCTTTTGCACTCGCCGCGCAAGTCTACGATGACAAGATCAAGCCAGAGATAGCGGCAAAACGCCTATGCGATGACGAAGGCCTCAACATTAATTCTGCGCGTGATTACCTGGCGCAATTCCGATGCATGATGCGTGGCGGTGTGTTCAAAAGAGCGTGCGTTCGAATGCCCGTAAACCGGGCATTCGCGACCGGTTTTTGATGCGGTTACGCCCATTTCACTTTAGGTTTGCGACGCATCTCCACGCAATCTCGTAGATAGAAATTGATCAGGGTCTGATAAGGGATGTCAGCCTCTTTAGACAACCCCTTGAAATAGTCGACGACCTGTTCCTCGAGCCGAAGGGTGATCTGCCGTTTGAACTTGCCGGCATAAGGGTTTCTCTCAGCGTTACTGAAATCGTAGTCTTTTCTCATGACAGTCTCCTTTAATGTTTATTCCGGTTCGCATCCGCCTTCGCCAGATCCCACTTGAACGTCGGCTCATTCATAATTATAGAATAATGATTTTAGCTTTATCCGTCAACAGACAATTGAGCAAAGGTGGTGTTCTGAGTTCAAGAGAAAAAGTACTACAATAGCATTTTCTCTTTGCAAGCAACTCGTCGGTGGGCCCGCAGTAAAGCCCCCCCATCTTTCTGTTTACCAGACCGACGAAAACGCGCTACAGTATAGGGCGAAGGCAGACAACGGATTATGAGCAGGCCAAATCATGTTGCAGATAGAGACGGGCCAAACAAGATGGCGGCGATGGACGCTGACACTTTACACAGCAACAGTGTGCTGCGCCAGAAAAGTTGCTTCCGCGAAAAAAAGGTGATGAATGACAAGCCGACACAGTGAGCTGGCGCGACTGGGCTGGAGCGAGTGGTTCGAGGAACGGGCAGAGTGCGGCCCGGGAGACGCCCTTGCCCGGGTTGCCACGGTCGATCGTGACTCGTTCTTGGTCATGGATCAGACCGGAACCTTCCGGGCGAAGCTGGCGGGCAGGTATCTTTACCGAAACCAACTGTCGCACGAACTCCCGTGTGTCGGGGACTGGGTGTGTGTGGAAAGACAGCCGACAAACGAGGTGGGGCTGGTCCACACGCGCCTGGAGCGCAGGACGTCTCTGCGCCGAAAGGCGGCGGGAGAATCTACCGAGCACCAGATGATCGCGGCGAACGCTGACACGGTGATGATCGTTCAGTCTTGCCACAC
>CAYMLQ010000200.1:0-10481 GCA_964390795.1 uncultured Lentisphaeraceae bacterium | reverse complement strand
TGCCGCCGACGCCGCTCGCGACGCTGCTGCATGCGCGGGACGTGGCGCGGCAGGCTGGCCTCAAGCACGTCTACGTGGGCAATGCGGAGGTGCCGGAGGGCGAGAACACGTTCTGCGCCGGATGCGGCGGGCGGCTGGTGGTGAGGCAACGGTATGTGGTCACAGAGAACCGCGTGACGCCGGCCGGGGCCTGTCCGGCCTGCGGCAAGCGGATCGTCGGGGTTTGGGCGTGACGGCGGTGCGGACGTCCGACGGCGTGTCGCGGCGCTGCTTTCTGCTGGCGCTGGCCGGGATGTGCGCGGGTGGCCTGCGCAGGCGTGTGCGGCTGCGGGCGATCGATCATGGGGCGATCGCGAGAAGCGCGACGTGGGCGGGGTAGTGCGGGGTGACGGAGGCGGGTATGCGGCATGGTCTTACAGGTGCGGTCATGGTTCTGTGCGGGGGACTCGGCTGTTCTGACGGGCGGCCCGCGCAGGAGGAGGTTCCTATGGTCAAGAAGGTGATGGTCTCGCCGCTGGCGGGCCAGTGGTTCCCGGCGGGCGAGCGGGCGTTGCGAGACGACATCGCCGAGCGCTGCAAAGGGATTGACGTGGTGCGCAGGAAGAACGTGTGCGCGGCGGTGGTGCCGCATGCGGGCTATCGCTTCTCCGGCGGCGTGGCTGCGGGCGTCTACCTGCGGATCGACCCCAAGCGTTACAGCCGCGTGGTGGTGCTGGGGCCGAGCCATTACGTCAGCATGCGCAATCAGGTCAGCGTGCCGGACGCGACCCATTTCTCGACGCCGCTGGGCGAGCTTCGGGCGGACGCGGAGTTCATCGCGCGGCTGCGCACGCTTCCGTTCGTGACGCATCAGCCGGAGGCGCACGTGCGCGAGCACAGCGACCAGATTCAGTTGCCGCTGATACAGGCCTGCCTGGCCACCAACCTGCCGGTGGTGTGCGCGGTGTGCGGGCATTTTGACGCGTCGAATCTGGTCTCTGCGGCAGCTTCTTTTAGGGAGCTGCTCGACGACACGACGCTGGTGGTGGCGAGTTCGGATTTCACGCACTACGGCGCGAACTACGGCTACGTGCCTTTCACCAAGGACGTGCAGAAGAACCTGGAGACGCTCGACATGGGGGTTTTCGAGATGTTCGCCAGCAAGGATCTGTCGGGCTTTCTGAAATACCTCGACGAGACCGGCGCCACAGTTTGCGGGCGCGACCCGCTGGCGTTTCTGATGGCGATGCTGCCCGAGAATGCAAACGTTGAGCGCACCGCGTACGAGACCTCCGGCAAGATGTTGCACGACGACCGGAACTCGGTCAGCTATGTCGGCGCCCTGGTGTGCGGCTCGTGGGGGAGTGCGGCGAAGCTTGCAAAAGCGGCAGCGCCCTCAGATGAAAAACTCTCGGAGGAAGATTGCGCCCGGCTGCTCGCGTTCGCGCGCGAGACGATCGAGCAGGCGCTGAAGACGAGTGAGCGGCGCGCCGCTGCTGCGGAGCCCAGCGGCCTGACGGCGGGCATGAAGGCCGTGCGGGGCGGCTTTGTAACCCTGAACAAATGCGGCGACCTGCGGGGGTGTATCGGCGAGATCGTGCCGCGCCGCGAGATCTGGAAGGCGGTGCGCGAGCAGGCCTTGAACGCCGCGTTTCACGACCCGCGCTTTTCGCCTGTGAGTGCGGACGAGGTCGGGGAAATCGAGATCGACATCTCGATCCTCTCGCCGCCTAAGCCGGTCGGCTCGTGGCGGGAGATCGTGATCGGCAGGCACGGCATGGTGCTGAGCAAGGCGGGCCGCAGCGCGGTCTTTCTGCCGCAGGTGGCGCCAGAGCAGGGGTGGGGGATCGAGGAGACTCTGACGCATCTGTCGATGAAGGCGGGCCTGCCCTCCGACGCCTGGCGCTCGGGCGCGGATTATCGGGTGTTCGAGGCGCAGGTCATCCGTGAGCGGCCCAAGAAAGGCGAGTGAGAGCACGGGCGGGCAGCAATTCTAAATTTGGCTTCTGATCCACTTGAATGCAGGCTAAAGCCTGTACTACGAACGGTTTCTTACACGGAAAGAAGCGTTTGTAGTGCAGCCTTCAGGCTGTCTCAAGCCAAAGTTAGAATTGCTGACGGGCGGGACTATCGGCTCGTCAGTTCGACCAGCGTCTCAAAGTGCGCGGTGCGCGGAAACATGTCGAAGAGACGCATACGGCCGAGGCGATAGCGGCCGGACGCGAGAAGGATCGCGAGATCGCGCGACAGCGTGGCGGGGTCGCAGGAGACGTAGAAGATCCGGGCGATGGCGCTATCGGCGAGCGCGCGGGTGATATCGGGGGCCATGCCGTCGCGCGGAGGGTCCACGATGGCAGTCGTGCGGTGCGGAGCGTTGACGAGCCCGTTGAAAGGGATATCTTCCTGTCCCAGCGCGCGGCAGAGGAACGTGGCTGGGTGGCCGAGCGCGGCGGCGTTCAGCCGGGCGGCGGCAACGGCGGCGCGTCCGGCTTCGACGCCGGTGAGGCGGGTGCCGCCTGCGGCCATGCAGGCGAGTCCGAACACGCCGACGCCGCAGTAGAGGTCGAGCAGTTCGGAGAGGTCGGGGGACTCTGCGAACCAGGCGGCGACGGTGCGCGTGAGCGCGTCGCCGACGGCAGGGTTCACCTGGAAGAATCCGTCGTGGGGCACCCGCAGCGGGCCGGCGGGGCTGGCCTCGGTAAGCAGCTCGGCGCAGGGCATCGGAGGCTGCGCGCGATCCACCCACCAGACCGCGCCGTCGTGCGGCGTATGGCGGAACGTGACGTCGGCCTCGCAAGGGAGGCTCGCGAAGTGCCGTGACGAGCGCAGTTCCGCGAGCGCGTGGTTGAGGGCGTCGCAGGCGAGCGGGCAGGAGGCGATATCGAGGACGCGGTGCGACGGTT
The DNA here is from genome assembly GCA_964390795.1 of uncultured Lentisphaeraceae bacterium. Classification (GTDB taxonomy): domain Bacteria; phylum Verrucomicrobiota; class Kiritimatiellia; order RFP12; family UBA1067; genus CAYMLQ01. Next base: position 7,599 of record CAYMLQ010000200.1, on the reverse strand, counting down.
CCAGCCGGTAGCCGAGGCGCGTAGCGTTCCGGTCACGGGCGGCGTGAAGCACAATCTTGTTGCGGTAATGCAGGCTGGCGGGGGAACCGACGGACGGCAGGAGTTCGGTCGTTTCGTTGTGGGGCAGTCGGGCGATGAAGGCTTCGAGCTGCTGTTTTTTCGCCAGCAGCTCGGCGGCATAGTCGAGATGGTCATAAACGCAGCCGGGAACTTGGCAGGGCGTACCGGTGTCGGGGTCGCTGACGCGGCAGCAGGGGGCGATGCGCGTCGGCGCGGGTTCGAGAACGTCGCAGAGGCGAGCGCGGGCGAAGTTTTTTTTGAGCTGCGTGACGCGGATGCGGACAGTCTCTCCCGCGATCGTTTTCGGGACGAAAACGACCCGGCCTCCGATGCGTGCGATGCCGTCGCCACCGTAGGCCAGGGTGTCGATGCGGCAGGTCAGGGTGTCGCCAACAGTCATAGGTGGGTATTCTCGGAGAGGCTGACTATCACACCTTTCAAAGTGTGATAGTGGGTGCGGGCATCAGAGGACGATGTCGCCGTAGAGGGTTTGGGGCGCGGCGCGGGTGATGCGGATGCGTGCCAGCGCACCGGGCTGCACACTTGGCTGAGGATCGAAGATGACGATCTTGTTGCCGGGCGAGCGCCCGGCCCAGCGAGCGGCGTTGCGCAGGCTGGGGCCTTCGGCCAGCACCTCCTGCACGGTACCGACGAGCCGCAGATTGGCGGCAAGTCCGCGCACGTCCTGATCCTCAAGCAGCACCTGGTTGCGCCGCATCTTTTCGGTTTCAGACACGTCGTCCTTCCAGGCTGCGGCGGGTGTGCCGGGGCGCGGCGAGTACTTGAAAATAAAGGCGTTATCGAAATCGGCCTCGCGCATCAGCGCGCGCGTCGCCTCGAAATCTTCGAGCGTCTCGCCGGGGAAGCCGACGATGACGTCGGTGGTGAGGGCGAAGTCGGGCATGGCCTCGCGCAGGCGGCGCACGGCGTCGAGATAGTCGGCGCGCGTGTAGCCGCGCCGCATGAGGCCGAGGATGCGGTCGGAGCCGGACTGCACGGGCAGGTGCAGGTGGTGGCACACCTGCGTCAGGCTGCGCATGGCGCGGACGAGTTCGTCCGTGCAGCCGGAAGGGTGCCCCGAGGTGAAACGGATGCGGACGATGCCGGGGATGGCGGCGACCGCCTCCAGCAGGCGTGCGAAAGGCTCGGTGAAGCCGCCGGGACTGGCCGGCGCGGAGGCGTCCCAGACGGCGTTGGCTCGGCCGTAGTTCATGACGCTCTGGCCGAGGAGCGTGACCTCGCGGATGCCGTGGCGGGCCAGCGCGGCGGTCTCGGCAATGATTTCGCGCGCAGGCCGGCTGAACTCGGGGCCGCGCACGTCAGGCACGATGCAGTAGGCGCAGCGGCGGTTGCAGCCGAGCAGGACGGTGACAAACGCCGAGAAGCCAGACTCGTTATGCGCGTCCGGCACGTCGGGCGTCTCATCCGGGCTGGAGATCTCGTGAATGTGGGTTTCGCCGGCTTGAACGCGCGCCACCAGGCGCGGAATGGCGCCGCACCTGCGGGTGCCGACGGAGAAGTCCAGCCCGGGAACCTTGCTGAATATGCTTGCGCCGAGGCGCTGGGCCATGCAGCCCATCACGCCGATGATGCGGCCGGGCCGCTCGCGCTTGGAGGTGCAGAGCAGCCCGAGTTTGCCGAGGGCCTTGTCCTCCGCCTTGCCGCGCACGCTGCAAGTGTTGACGACGACGAGGTCGGCGTCGTTTTCGTTGAGGGCCTTCTGGTGACCGGCGGCCTCCAGCATGGCGCAGGCCGCCTCGGAATCGCGGACGTTCATTTGGCAGCCGTAGGTGTGAAGAATAAAGCGCATAAGAGGGGTAGAGTGCCGGGTCACGGCGCGACCGCCGGTGCCGGCGGAGGTGGGATGGGTTGTTCAGGCAGGGCGGGTGTGTTTTTGGTCTGGTCCGATAAGTCGGTCAGGCTGTCGGTGATTCTTTCGATGATGCTGGCATAGGACCATTCCGGATTGTCGATGGTGCCGAATACCTTGAACTCCAGTAACAGTCGGGTGAACGGCAGGGTGACCAGGCGGGTGATGCGGCCGGCAATGGTCTTCTGCTTGAAAATGTTGGCACGCATAACAAAATCCAACGCGTCGGTGTCGAGGTTATAGGAACCGCGGCCAGTGATGCTGAAGAGGTCGCCCTCGACCAGCAGGTTCTCTGTGCGGAGGATGCCGTCGCGGATGGTGAAGTCCATGGAGCCGGAGGACTGGTTGACGAGGGCGGAAACGCCGGGAATGTTTCGCGCCAGATAGTCGGTGAAGCCGGCGAAGAGCGGCATGCGGTGGAGCGTGCCTTCGCGGATGTTCAGCTTGCCCTCGCCCTCGAGCGAAGCGACCGTGCGATGGTTCGTGCGGCCGTGAAGAAGGATATTTCCAGAGACCAAGCCGACGCGCTCGTTGGTGATGTTGAAGACGTGGGAGAGGTCTGAGAGATCAATGTCAGTCAGCGTGGCGCGCGTTGTGAATACCGTCGAGGTGGCTGCGTAGTTCGGGAAGGTGAAAATGAGGTTTCCGGCTATCGTGCCGCCGCTGTCGCACGTTCCAATGACGTTGTCGAAGAGTGCCGAGTATCCTTGGACTTTCAAGTCGCTGGTCACGTTTTTCACATGCAGATTGAAGATCGAGCCTTCGTCAAACGCGATCTTTCCCACGAGCGAGTTTGTTACCGTGCTTTTTTTGGAGTCAACGGCCATGACGCCCTTGGCGGTGACACGGGGTGGCGTGAAGCAGCGGACGGGTTTCAGCTCGCCGCTATTCAGGATGTTGATGACGGAGACCATCTGCTGGAGGTCCATGGCTGAGGTGGTGTCGAATTCGATGCCTTCCGTGTCCTCCCGGTAGACCAGCCGGCCTGAGAGGGGGCCGGTGGCGCTTTCTGCCTGAAGCGGCCCCACAGCCACGGTGGTGTAGATGTTCGTGCCATAGGCGCAGACAGTGCCCCGTGCGAATTTCATCGGCACCTGCCGGTAAGCGCAGGGGCCGACATCCAGTGCGAGGCGCAAGACGAAGTCACTGTTGTCCATGTTGACGTCGAAAGCGGCTTCGGCGCCGACGGGGCGCTCGAGCTTCGAGAAGCAGTCGATCTGCTTGATGGCGCCGCGGGCGCGCAGGGCGGAGAGCAGCGGCAGGATGTTTTCCGGAAACGTCTGCCCTTTGGCGGTGCCCGAAACGATCCGCGTGTCGAAATCGGCGGTGACACCGCCGTCGATTTTCATCGCGAAAGTCTTGTCGGGCCACGCGACGGTGGCCTGAGTGACCACGATGCGAGTGCCCGAGAGGGCCACGGTTGCGGTGATCCGCTCGGCTAACAGACCCAGGATGTTCGCCTTCTCGATGACGAGAGGGAACGGGGGCACGGACGGGAGTAGGAGAGGCGTCGGGCTGGCCTGGACGGGCGCGTACACGGCAGGCTGGGATTCGGCAGGGGTGTCAGACTTCGGCGGCTTTTTGGGAAGGGTTGGGAAGCTGACGTTCTTGAGCGTGATGCCGCGCACGCGCTCGTGCCGATTCATCCGGGGCTGGAGCGCGATGCTGACCGTGATCTCATCGACCGATACGAGGGCCGAATCCGCGATGCGCTTGGGAAACGCTTTGACCTGGTGCAGGTGCAGTCCGCTCCGCAGGCTGAAGGTGGCTCGGCCGATACGGCAGAGGATGTCGTCGGTTGAACACGCCTCGGCGATGCGGCTCACCAGGGGTTGAGGCATATCGCGCTCGAGAACGTAGAGCGCGACGAAACCGGCCAGCGCAAGAACGAGCGCCAACCAGAAGAGCGTTTTGAGAACCGAGCCGATGAATGTCAGGAATTTCCACATGGAGGCAGTGAAGAGCGCCATCAGGTTTCAACAGATCCGCGATGGGAAGTAGAATACTTGACGCGTGAGGCGCGGGCAACAGCAAACCGTTGAATAACAGAATTGTCGTTAGGACTTTTTTGTCACATTTTGGTTGGCTTGAGGCCCAGAAAAAGGTACTGTGTGAACCAACGTGAGCGGGCTTAACGGACATTCAATCGTTCAATTGCTCAGGAGGTCATATGGGTGGTTTCTTTGGCGTCGTCTCGAAGGCAGACTGTGTGGCGGATCTCTTTTTCGGCACCGATTATCATTCGCATCTCGGCACGATGCGCGGTGGCTTGGCGGTCCTGGACGACCGGGGCTTTCAGCGGGCGATTCACGACATTTCCAATTCGCAGTTCCGCACCAAGTTTGAAGGCGACTTCAAACGGTTCCACGGCAAATGCGGCATCGGCGTGATCAGCGACAACGAGGATCAGCCGCTGGTCATCGCTTCGCACCTGGGCGTCTACGCGATTATCACGGTGGGGGTGATGACGAACATCAACTCGCTGATGAAAGAGCTGTTCTCGCACCGCCCCGTACAGTTCTCGGAGATGAGCCGAGGCGGGCTCAACCCCACCGAACTGGTCGCGATGCTCATCAATTCGCAGGAGACGTTCGAGCAGGGCGTGCGTTATGCGCAGGAAAAAATCGAAGGGTCCTGCTCCATGCTGCTGCTCACCAGTGAAGGCGTGCTGTATGCGGTGCGCGACCGGTATGGGCGTACGCCGGTGATACTCGGCCAGAAGGACGGCGCGATGGCCGCGGCGATGGAGACGTGCAGTTTTCCGAACCTCGGCTATGTGGTCAGCCGCGAACTCGGGCCGGGCGAGATGGTGATCTGCACCCCGGAAGGTGCGGAGACCGTGCTGCCCGCCGGCGATCAAATGGCGATCTGCTCGTTCCTGTGGGTCTATTTCGGATATCCGGCATCCTCCTACGAAGGCCGCAACGTGGAGGTGTCACGTTACCGGTGCGGTGGCGCGCTGGCGCGCCGCAATCCTGTCGAAGCCGACTCGGTGGGCGGCGTGCCTGACTCGGGAGTGGCGCACGCGCTGGGGTATGCGGTTCAGGCGGGCATCCGCTACGCGCGGCCCTTCGTCAAATACACGCCCACGTGGCCGCGCAGCTTCATGCCGCCGAACCAGCATGAGCGCGAACTGATTGCGCAGATGAAGCTGATTCCCGTGCCGGGCCTGATCCACGGAAAACGCCTGATCTTCTGCGACGACTCGATCGTGCGCGGCACCCAGTTGCGCGACCAGGTGAAGAGGCTCTACGACGACGGCGCAAAGGAGATCCACATGCGCATCGCCTGTCCGCCGCTCCTCTACCAGTGCCGCTTCCTGAACTTTTCGCGCTCGAAGAGCGAGATGGATCTGGCCACGCGGCGCACCATCCGCGAGATCGATGGTGACAACGCCGACGTGTCGGGCTACCGCGATCCGGATGGCGCGCCTTACAAAGAGATGGTGGGGCGGATCCGCCAGCGGCTGGGCCTCTCGTCGCTGGCGTACCAGCGGATGGACGATCTGGTCGAGGCGATCGATCTGCCCAAAGAGAAGCTCTGCACCTATTGCTGGTCAGGAGAGGATGTCTCCAAACCGAACGGGTGCACGCACGGCTGCACGCGCTGCGCGAGCCCGTGCGCCGCAGGCTCGCCGCAAGTCTAAGACAACGCCGTGATCAGGGCTTAAGTCCTTGGAGGCCGGGCTTGAGGGGCGTGGCGGCACCGTTCCAGACGAATTCGCCGGTGAGACCCGGCGGCAGCGTGACGGTGCCGGTGACGCCGCCCTTTCCGTCGAAGGTTAGGTCGGTTTCGATCAGCCCGTCAGGGTGCGGGGTCTTGCTGGCGATACGTTTCAGCGGGCCGGGACAGGGCGCGATGCGCACACGCGTGAAGCCTGACGCTGCGGGACGCACGCCCGCGAGGCCGGTGTGCATGAAGGTGATCGGATGCGCACCCCACGCGTGGCAGTCGCTGCGCGACTCTCCTGGCTCCTCCATCGGCGTGCAGAGCCCGAGGTTCACGTACTCCTGCCAGAGGTTCAGGCGGTTCAGGAAAAGGTCTGCGCGGCCGAACTTGAAGTAGGTCTCGAAGAGGTAGTGCGAGAAGTAGACCGTGCAGCGCGCCAGGTCTTTCGCGGTCGTCAGTCCTTCGTAAGCGCGTTTCGCGCGGTCGGTCGGCAGGGCGTCGGCCAGCAGCATCAGGCACTGCGCATGCTCGCTGAACAGGCTCTGCCGGGTGTCGTCGGCCAGCAGGCCGCGCGCGTCGTTCCAGAAGGTCTTCTGGAGCGCGGCGGCGACCGTCGCAGCTTTGTCGCGGCAGCGATGCGCGAGCAGCGGCTCGCCGAGCGCCTCCTCGATCTCGGCCGAGGCGAGCAGCGCGTGCAGGTAGAAAAGGTTGTTGGGCGCGTTGAGGGCCGAGCCGTCGGGCGCGTTGCCGGTCTTCCAGGAGGGCACCCAGTCGATGAATGACCAGCCCGGCAGGTTGGCGATCAGCCCGTCGGCGTTTTCGTAATAGGCCACGCCGCTCAGCAGGCTGCGCAGGCCCAGCGCCTTGGCTTTCAGCCACACGGTATCGCAACGCCGCCACGCCAGGCAGTCGCGCAGCATCAGCGGCCAGATCAGCGAGTAGGTGACCGAGTCCTGCGTACCCCAGGTGGGGTAGTTCATGCCGATGAGGCCGCTGTCGCGGCGCGAGTAGTCGAAAAGATCGATCGCGCGGAGCGTCAGACGAGGGTCGGCCGAGATCACATGGTTGACGAGCATCTGCACGCGGGTGTCGCCGGGGTACATCTGCTGCTCGTAGTAGGGACAGTCGACGTAGGTCTCGTGCATGCACATCTGCAGGCCGCGAAGGGCGAGCGCGCGGATGCCCGCCACGCGCGGGTCGTCGCAGGTGAAGGCGTCGTCGCCGCTGACCGGATAGCGCGTCTCTTCGAGCGCCAGGGAGCGGAGCGTAAGCGGGGTGTCGCCGGTGGTGATGCGCAGGGCGCACCAGCGGCCGCTGCGCCACCAGAAGGGCGCGAAGGACGCGCCGGCACGACCGTCCGGGCGGGCAGTGTCGTCCACGCCGGGCAGGCTCTTGCCTTCGAAGGCGCTGCGGTTGCCCTTGTGCTTCTGGGTGTCGATGAGCGCCTCGGCCCATGACCAGACGATCCGGCTGCCGCTGCCGCCGTCGAGCGCGAGCTGCGGATAGGCGCAGTAGTAGTCGCCCAGATCCCACAGGGCGGTTACGCTCGTGTTCGTCGGCAGCGTGAGCGGGCGTCCGTCACTGACCAGCGCCTGCCACGCGGCGCGCTCAGGCGCGGCGGCGTGTTGCGCGGTGAAGGCGAGGGCTGGGTCGGCCGAGGGGGCCACGGCGACGACGCGGCCGGGCGTGACGCGCCGGCTGAGCTGGTCGGGGAGCGTGGAGGGGTAGAGGTGCCAACCCGGCGCGCTGAGCCCGTAGACGGTGGCCCTGACGGGTTCGCGCACGACGATGGCCTTGGTGAAAGGGCCGGTCTGCCAGGAGGGGCCGCAGCCGGCCATGTCGAACTGGGCGCCGGTGGCAAAGGGGCCTACGGTGGGCGGCGTCAGGGTCGCGCCGGGGAGTTCGGCGACCTCCCATTCAGCCTTGCCGGTGGTGAGCGCCGCGTCGTAGGGGCCTTCGGCCTTGAGGATGAAGCCGCCGCGCCAACTGGTCTGCGCCCA
>CAYMLQ010000199.1:7119-10563 GCA_964390795.1 uncultured Lentisphaeraceae bacterium | reverse complement strand
CTCGCTGAACTGGGCGATGTCCATGGCGGCGATCTGCTCGGGCGTGCGCGGGTCGTTTTGCATGATGCGCCCGCTTTGGAAGACGGTCTGGGCACCGGGCAGGGCGACCACGCAGAAATGCTTCGTGAGGCCGAGCTTGGCAATCCACGTGCTGATGAGCGCGTGCGGCTCCTCCTCGTCTAGCGGCAGCGAGAAGGGCTCGACGCGCGTGACCACCGGCGTGCCGCCGCGCAGGCTCACCCAGACCGCACGCACCGAGCGCGCGCCGACATCGATGGCGATGATCTGTTTTGTTCGGGACATAGCTGGAAAGGAGGAGTTAGGAGTTAGGATTTAGGAGTGTCGGTGCCCATCGTGTGTGGGTCAGGGGACTGGGGCAGCAGCGGGGGCCGGGGCCGGAGCTGCGGCAGGGGCGGGGACAGGCGCCGCAGGCGCGGCGGAAGCCTGAACAGGAACGGGCGCAGCGGTTGTTTCTGCGGCGGGTGACGGAGCCGCGGCTGCGGGCACGGGCGTCGGGGCGGGCTTCAGGACATTGGGAACCTTGGCCTCTTCGGGAACGGCGAGCCCGTAGCGCTCGAGGTCGTTCAGCGGGATCAGCTCTTCGCCGACGTCGCTGATGAGCGTGGCGGTGACGAAGATCAGGATGTTCTTGGCCTGATCGTTTTGCTTCTCGACCTTAAAGAGGTTTCCGATGAAGGGCAGGCTCATCAGCCAGGGCGTCCCGGAGGTGTCTTCGACTTTGCTGGTGTCCGCGAGTCCGCCCAGAACGATGGTTTCGCCGCTGCGGACCACGGCTTCGGTTTCGATGTACTGGCGCGAGAGTACGGGGACTTCGATCGCCGGCTCCTCCTTGCCCTCGTCGTTGTTGCCGAGGCTGCTGAGCTGGTATTTTTTCCACTCTTTGATCGAGCTGATCTCGGGGCGCAGAACCATGTTGATCGCCGAGAGGTCGGCGCCGACGCTGGGCGTGACGATCAGCGAGTAGCCGGTCTCGACGATGGTCGGGGTATTGTAGTCGTAGGTCACGTTGTCGCGCGAGTTTTCAGCATTAACTCCGCCCCCGCTGGTCATGATGTTGGTATCCACCTCCTCAAAGTAGGAGGTGTCCTCGCCGACGCGGAAACGGGCCTCGCGGTTATTGAGGGTGGTGACGCGGGGCACCACGATGGTGCGACTTTGTCCGGTCTGCTCGAGGGCGTGGAGCACGGCTTTAAGGGCGGTGTCGCCGAGCAGGAACTGGTAGGCGAAGTTGGCCCCGCCTGTACCCGCTTCGGTCACGCCGGTCATCGAGCCGGCCAACACGTCGCTCCGGACCGGGGTCACTTTCTGGTGGCCTCGCAGCCAAGGGTCGGTCGCGCTGAGCGATCCGGGGGCGAACTGCGCGTTGCCGCGGTTGTCGAGCAGCCACTCGATGCCGAGTTCGCGCAGGTCGGAGATGTTGGTGGTGACAAAGCGGGCCTCGATTAGCACCTGAACCGGGCGGACGTCCATGGCGGCGATGAGGTCCTCGACCACGGCCAAATTTTCGCGCGTGTTCTTGACGATCAGGGCGTGGACCTTGTCGTTGAACAGGAAGTCGGAGCCCTCGGGCTGCGGCACAAAGCGCTCGATCGATTCGAGCAGTCCGACCTTGCCCTCTTTCTTCTCTTTGTCTTCTTTCGGCTCCGCCGGGCTCGAACGGCCGCTGCCGCGCTCTTCGGGCCCTTTGAACAGCGAGACACCCTGGGCTGATTTGCCAAGTTCGGAGCCGAGCATGCCTTTGCGCAGCCGGTAGACGCGCGTCTCCAACGGTACGCCGGAAGAGGGTTCCTCTTTCGGTGTGACCCAGATGAGGTTGTTGCCGACCGAGAAGGTGACGTTGAGATTGCGGCCGATGTACTCGAGGATCTCGATGAGCGGGGTGTTCTCGGCGTGGATGGTGAGCGCTTTCTCGCTGATCTCGCTGTCGGCGATCATGTTGACGTTCTGCGACTGCCCGATCTGGGCGATAATGGCGTTGATATCCGCGTTGACCAGATGGATGTTGACCGGGTTGGCAAGCACCTTCTGCATGGCGGTGGGTGCGGAACGCAACGAGGAGTTGTCGCCGATGACATGCTTCTTCTGGCGGTAGCTCTCGGGAGAGATGCCGAAGTTCTTCGCGTCGGCGGTGTGCAGCCCGACCGTGGCCTCAGACCGTTTCTCTGCCGCGGCCATGCGGTCGTCGGCGAGCCGCTGGGTGATGCGCTGCTGGAGGTCGGTCAGCCCGTTGGCCTCCGGGTTCTTCTTCGAAATGTCGACGCAGGCGATGATGGCGTCCTGAAGGTGCCCGCTATCAAACAGCTGTTCGGCCAGGACCACCTCGGGCGCGCGCGGCGGCGGCGGGACGGGCTCGGGGTCAGGAGCTTTGGGGCTTGTGCAGCCAGCGAGAAGAACCAGCGCGAGCGCGAGCAGGCCTCGCTGGGCGTTGGGCGTCGGGCGTCGGGCGTCGGGAGTTTGGAAGTCCTGAATGCGGGGTGTTTTCATAAGCGGGCTCGGTATTCCTGTTTTCTGATGATGAGATGAACGTAAGATAGGGCGGGTTATTGCGAAGATTCTCCGGGGTGGATGGTCCCTTCCCACCAGGTGGGGCCGACGAAGACGTTGCCTGCGTAGGCGACGTTGATGGTGATGTAGTCTTTCTTGACGGAACCGCGGGTGCCGCCGGCCGTGTTCTGGTACCCCAGGACTTTCTGATCCTTATAATGGTGGAAGCAGCGCGCGATGGGAATGCGCGAGGCGCTGTAGGGCATCTGCTGGCCGTTCACGATGTTGGCCTGGTCTCCGTAGCGGAGCTGGACATTCTTGAAGTCCGCCATGGTCTGGATATTTTCTTTCACGCCCGTCGGCAACGTTTCCCCCTTGTACCAACCGCTGCCGATCCGCGCGGCGGAGAACTCGTAGAAGTAGCTGCAGCACTCGACCGCCTCGTTCCGCTTGTTGTCGGAATTTCTGCGGTTGTCCCAGAATGCGGACTGGTCAGCCGAGTTGCCGGGGTCGTTGATGAGTTTGACCAGTTCCTCGGGGCGGGGGCGGTCACGCCCGCCGTTCTTGTCCGCGCGGCAGACGTACATGCTGCGGTCGTCCACGTAGTCGGGGTACAGGTTGGACATCCAGTCGGGCGACCGGTTGTCGTGCTCGCCGCGGTAGATCGTGAGCGCTACGCCGAACTGGCGCAGGTTGGACTTGCAGTTCGCCTGGCGGGCCTGCTTGTAGCCGGACTGGACAGAGACCACCAGAGCGGAGCCGAGGATGCCGATGATCACGATGACGACGAGCAGCTCCAGCAGCGTGAAACCCAGGCGGGTGAGCGACGCGGGCGTGGCGCGGGTTGTTGGCAATGAGCGGCTCGCAGCAATTCTACATTTGACTATTCCGTTCGCAAACAGACTCAAAATCATGTGCATAGCGCGCCCGGAGGTCGCG
>CAYMLQ010000199.1:0-7019 GCA_964390795.1 uncultured Lentisphaeraceae bacterium | reverse complement strand
CGCCACCCCTGAAAGACGCGCCCGGAGGTCGCGCGCCACCCCTGAAAGACGCGCCCGGAGGTCGCGCGCCACCCCTGAAAGACGCGCCTCGCAAGGTAGCCCGCGACCTCCGGGCGCGGATGCGAATGAACGGAGATGCCAAAATTAGAATTGCTGGAGCGGCTCGACGATGGCGCGCCGTTTTGGCATGATGTCTGCGAATGAAAAAGCTGTTGGTATAAAAGGAAGAGGCTCTTGCCGTTTCGCGGTTTTGGTATGGGATTGATTGCCATTGCTTTATACGTCGCAGAAATCATGCCAAAACAAACGGTGGCAACGCAAGAGGGAAGCGCTGGTTTTTTAACGGAATGCGCGTTTCGCGCAAAGGCTTTGGGCGGGCAGGATGATACACATGACTACTGGAGTACACACGTCTCAGGCGATTTTGGCCAAAGCCATGCGTTGTGCGCAATGCAGGTCGGGGGCAAGAGGGGAAGGAGATCAGAGATCAGAGGTCAGAGGTCGGAGGTCGGAGGTCGGAGATAGGCCCGCCGCCCGCGGAGCGGGAGTAAACGAGGGGGTAACGCCGAACGCCGAACGCCGAACGCCGAACGCTGAAGTTATACGCGGTGTGCTGGCAGCTGCTTTGTCTTTCGTGCTCGCTAGCTGCGCCTTCGCGCAGGGGGCGGGCGATCTGAAGGCCAAACCGGTGTGGAACGTGCCGGAGGCGCCTTGTCGACTGCTTGTGGAGAAGACCGACGACGATCTGTTTCTGGTGCAGGTGCCGGTCATGGTGGCCGACAAGCCGGTCGCGTCGGTGCGGGTGTTCGCCTCTACGAACGAGGTGCCGTCGCGGGTGGTCTGGTGCGATGCGAGCGCGGTGACGGTGCTGGTTGACGCGCGCGAGGCCAGGCAGGCGCAGAAGATCAAGATTTACCCGGTTCCGGGGGCTGTGCGGGTGGCTGCCGGCCCATCCCCGCTGGTCGATTCCGCACCGCTGCGCGGACACGCGCGGCGGACCGCAGGCATGGACTTCCCGTCGAGTCTGGCGGAGGTCAAGACCCTTGAGACGCGCTGCGACACCAAGGACGAGTGGTTCACCGTCGCCGATTTCAGCAAGCTGGGGCCCACGTTCAAGAGCTGGTACAAGGGGGACTGGACGCGCAAGAGCCATCTGGTCGACTTGCAGACGTGGCTGCTGGTGCCTGCCGACGGCGTTTTCCTGTTCGGTCTGGCCGGCGTCGCCCCGGCCTGGCTGCTGGTGGACGGCGCACAGGTGCTGGCGCATCCCGCAGGTCAGCCTTACGATGTCTGGACGACGGGCAAGGCGCTGCCGCTGAAGGCGGGGCTGAGGCGGGTGCAGGTGCGCACCGTGTGCCGTGAGGAGATCGATACGGGGCTGGCATGGAAGCGGGAGGGCGAGACGGGGGTCGCCAAAGACGTGGTGATGGTCACCGGGGGCGACCTGCGCGGTGGACGGTGGGAGTGGCAGGGCCGGCGCTTGCACCCATACGCCACGGCTGCGAGCGGGGCCGCTTACCGCTTTGCGGGCACGTCCGACGTGTTCGTGCCGTACGCGTGCAAGGACGAGACCGCCTGCTGGGGTACGAATCATGTGGCGCGCTGGCAGGTCGGGAACCGCGAGGCGGGAGAAGGGGAGGCCATCGGCGTGACGCTGCGCGCTTCGGCGATGCCTGCGAGGATGGCTCTCCACGCGAGGGCGGCCTCGGGCGAAGAGGGCGTGTTCGAAACGCTGCTGGCCTATGATGGGCCGGTGTGGTCGGAATACGAGGTCACGACGCGCATCACGGGTGTTCCGGCGGTGTGTTACGGGGATGACCGCGTCCACCCGATCATCCGCATCCGCACCTCGGCTGCGGACGGACTAGCTTACGAGCTGGAGTCTGAGATCTGCTGGGCGACGGGGGCGCGCACAAACCGGGTCGACACACTCAAGACCGATAAGGGGTGGGCGCGCGTCTATCTCAGCGAAATGGAGGCGGGCTCGGTTTCGCGGGTCACCTGGATCCTGCGTCACGCCGGGGCGGAAATCAGCCGGGGCTGCGCGGAGTTCCAGCGCGAACCCTTCGATAAACTGCCCGACGCGGTTTCCGGCGAGACGCTCAAGGCGGGCGAAACGTTTCTGGTTCTGATCGCCTCAAAGGCGTCGCGCGGTGATCCGGCCGCCTCGCGCGCGGTCACGGCAACCAACGGCATCGTGCTGCTCGACGGCTTCATTTATGCGGACTCGGGACTCGGGACTCCGGTCTCCGACCTCCGGCTTCCGAACTGGCGGGTCGTGGATATCCAGGCGATCGAGCAGGGCGAGGCCTCCTCCGGCATGTCGCTGCTGCAGCCTTTCGTGGCGCTTAAGGGGTCGCTGCCGGCCTCGACAATCCTCTATGCGCCTTCGTTCCTGGGGGTGAGCCGCGAAGGGGGTACGCAGGGCTTTGAACGCCGCCTGGCTGCGATGGCCGGACTGATTTCGGGGCCGGCCTGCGGATACCCGCGCGTGCTTCTGGTCGTCCCCCCCGCGTTCGACGTGCTGGCCGGGTGCGGGTGCGTCGCGGGTGCGTCGCCTTGCGAGCACGCGGTGGAGGCGAGGGCGTACGCCGAAACGGTGGTGCGGGTCGCCGACGCGCACGGCGTGGAGACGGTGGACCTGTTCACCGCTTTCCGCACGGCCGGCGATGGGACGCCCTTGGTCTTGGGCGGCGCGCTGACCCCTGCCGGAAGAGCGTTCGCCGAGAGTCTGATTGAAAAGAGAATCGGCTTTTCTTCCGAAAAATCCGCTACTCAAAGCGGCGCTCATTTGGTAAAGTAACCGTCATGAAATTGAAGAAATCATCGATCGATACGGCAGCCGAAGATCCCAAGGCTGCGGGCGGTGCGTTCATTTCGGCGCGTCTGCGCAATCCGGCTGATGAAATCGCCTCTCAGGGCGGCCAGACGAGTGACATGATAGGTGGCATCTGCGCGATTCTCGCCACGGTTCTCATGCTCGCCATCACCGCGCTGCTCTATTTAAACTGGGACGCGATTAAATCAGCCTGAGCCGGGAACGGGGGTTGGTTTTGATCTCGACCATGCGCAGATGGGTCTGGCGTCTGCGCGGACTCTTTTATCTGGCACCTGCCGCCACGCGCTTGGCGGCAGTGTGTTTTTTTGTTTTTCTCATTCAGCAGGCAGTTGCCAAGGTCGATTTTGTCAGCGTTTACGGGTATCGCTACAGCTTCGCGCACGCGCTGGTTCCCTGTTTCGGATTGAGCTGGCCACTGTTGATCCAGGGGTTTATCTGGCAGCCGCTGACCTATATGTTCCTGCACGCGAGCTGGCTGCATCTCGGGCTCAACATGCTGACGGTGCTGCTGTTCGGCTCCGGCTTGGAGGGCGAGGTCGGCGGCCGGCGCTTCTGGCGGATCTTCCTGACGGGCGGCATTCTGGGCGGCGCCGGCTGGCTGGCCGTTACGGCGCTGCTGCCCTACGTGCCGCCCGCGCCGTCGCTGACGCACTGGATGCCGCAGGCGCTCCGCGCGTGGTTTCCGGCTGCTGGCGCCCGCGAGACGCTTGACACCGCGATGTGCATCGGCGCGTCGGGCGGCGTGTTCGCGTTGATCGGCGCATATGCCGCGCTCTTTCCGCGGCGGCAGGTCTATGTGCTACTGCTGGTATTCCCCGTCAAGATGCGAGCGCGTTCGCTGGCGTGGCTTCTCGGCGCTCTGACGGTGGCTGAGGCGGTCTTCGTGCAGTCCCAGGTTGCTTATGCCGCGCATCTGGCGGGCGGGCTGTCGGGCTTTCTGTACGGGTTGAGGTTGCGGCGGACAGGCGTGGCCGGGGAGGACGAATGAGCGTTCCAGATGTGATGTTTGACCCGCGCGCGGTGGCGGCGGTGGCGGCGGCGCTGGCCGAGGATCTCGGCACGGGCGACGCCACGACACTGGCCCTTGTGGATCCTCGCGTGACGGCGACGGGCGAGATTTTGGCGCGCGAGGCGTGCCGGGTGGCAGGGGCGTCAGTGGGCAAGCAGGTGCTGGAACTCGTCGACCCCTCGCTGGAGGTGGAGACCGTGGTGCCGGACGGCGTGGATGTCGGCGCGGGCGGCACGATCCTGACGATCCGAGGCAAGGCCGCCTCCATCCTGGTGGCCGAGCGCACGGCCCTCAATTTCATGCAGCGCATGTGCGGCGTCGCCACGCTGACCAGCCGGTTCGTCGAGGCGGTTCGCGAGTTTGACACGCTGATCCTCGACACGCGCAAGACCACGCCGAATCTGCGGCTGTTCGAGAAATACGCCGTGCGCTGCGGCGGCGGCACGAACCACCGCTTCGGACTCTTCGACCGCGTGCTGATCAAAGACAACCACCGGCGGCTGTGGCAGGGCGGCGACCCCGACCGCTTGGATCTGGCTGTGGCCGCTGCACGCAAGGCCTTTCCAGCTCTGGCGGTCGAGGTCGAGGTCGAAAGCGTGGCGGAGTGCGTGAGCGCCTTGCGCGGCCAGCCCGAGTGGATCATGCTCGATAACATGGAATGCACGATGATGCGCGCGTGCGTGGCGCTGTGCCGGGGCGTTTCAAAGACCGAGGCCTCGGGTGGCATCACGCTCGAACGAGCGCGCGAGGTGGCGGCGACGGGCGTGGACGCGATTTCGCTCGGCTGCCTGACCCACTCGGCCACGGCCGTTGACTTGTCGCTAGAATGGAGCTTGGTGTAACATGCGCTGCGTGGTGATTGATGTGGGCAACACGTCGACGGGCATCGGCCTGTTCGACAACGGGAAGATCTCGCGCGTGACGCACCTCAAAGGCGGCATCGCGAAACAGCCGGAGGCGTGCGCCGAAGCGGTTCGCAAGGCTTCGCGCGGCATGGTACACGGGGCCGTGCTGGGCTCGGTCGTGCCGCGTGTGAACGGCGCGTGGAAACGGCTGTTCAGGAACGAGCTGGGGTGCGACCTGCTGGTGGTCAGGGCCGGCCTGCCGATGGAGGTGGCCGTGGACTACCCGGAACCCGCGACGATCGGGGCGGACCGGCTCGCGGACGCGTGCGGCGGCGTGCGGCGCTACGGGGCGCCGCTGATCGTGGCGGACTTCGGTACGGCACTGACGTTCGACGTGATCACTCCCGACCGACGCTATGTGGGCGGCGTGATCACGCCCGGCCTGCCTCTGATGACCGATTACCTCTATGAGCGCACCGCGCTGCTCCCGCGCGTGGAGCTTGAGGGACCCTGCCCGAAACTGGGCCGCAGCACGCTGCAGGCGATGCGTATCGGCGCACAGATCGGGTATCGCGGTATCGTGCGCGAGATCGTTCGCTATTTGACCGGGTCGATGAAGTGCGAGTTCAAACTGGTGGCGACCGGCGGGTACGCGGGATGGGCGCTCAAAGACGCCGACATGCCGTTTGTGATCGATCCGGATTTGACGTTGTTCGGGCTCGGGTGTATTTGGGAAAAAAATGTGAAACTGGAAACTGGAAACTGAGATGCAACCGACATTGGTGATTTTGGCGGCGGGCATGGGCAGCCGGTACGGCGGACTGAAGCAGGTCGATCCGGTGGGCCCGATGGGCGAGACGATTATGGACTATTCGGTGTTCGACGCCATGCGCGCGGGGTTTGACCGCGTCGTGTTCGTGATCCGGCGCGATTTCGAGGGCGTCTTCCATCAGGTGATCGGTTCCAAGTACGCGGGCGCGATCGCGGTCGAGTACGCTTTTCAGGAGATGGACGATCTTCCGATTGGCTACCACGTGGCCCAAGACCGCATCAAGCCGTGGGGCACGGCGCATGCGATCCGTGCGGCGCGCAGCGTGGTCAAAGCGCCGTTCGCGGCGATCAACGCCGATGATTTCTATGGGAGCGATGCGTTTCGGCGGCTGGCGGACTTTCTGACGCGACCGCAGGCGGCTGAGAGCCGCCAGCGGTTTGCCATGGTCGGTTACCGGCTTGACCAGACCCTGTCGGATCATGGCAGTGTCGCGCGCGGCGTGTGCGAGGTCGGGGCTGACGGCTTGCTGGTTTCGGTAACCGAAATGACAAAGATCGTACGGGTGCCAGGCGGTGCGGAAAACCGGGAAGACCCGGACGCTCCTGTGGCTCTCACGGGCTCGGAGCGGGTGTCGTTGAACATGTGGGGTTTCACGCCTGAGTTCTTCGCCTCGCTGAAGGCCCGGTTCCCGGTGTGGCTTGAGCAAAACGCGGGGAATCCCAGGGCCGAGTGGTATATCCCGTTCGTTGTGGACGAGATGGTTCGCGAGGGCGCGGCGGAGGTCGAGGTGTTGCCGACCGAGAGTTCATGGGTCGGCGTAACCTACCGCGAAGATAAGCCGCTGGTGGTCGCGGCGGTCCAGTCGCTGGTCGATATCGGCGAGTACCCCGCGAAACTGTGGTGAGAAGTGGCATGGGCGTCGCGCCCATGAAGAACACGGGCGGGACGCCCGTGTCACCTTTGCGAGTACCCTGCGAAACTGTGGTGAGAAGTGGCATGGGCGTCTCGCCCATGAGGGTCACGGGCGGGACGCCCGTGCCACGTGAGCGGCAGGTGCAGTGTGGAAACGAAACTATCTGCGATAACTGCGAAGGTGTCCGACTGGTTTTATCCGCGGATCTGTCCGGGGTGTGGTCAGGCGTCTGACCGGCCGGGGCGTCATCTCTGCTGGGCCTGTTTCGGGAGTCTTGAATTGCACACCCGGAGCCTGTGTCAGGTCTGCGGATGTCCGGTGGAAGGCGCGGTGGCGCACGCCTTCGTGTGCAGCTCCTGCAAGGAGGCGAAACCCGCCTTTGACAAAGCGCGTGCGGCGGGACACTTTCACGGCGTGCTGCGCGAGCAGATCCACCAGTTCAAGTACGCGCAGGCGCTCTGGCTCAAGCACGACCTGGCCGACCTGCTCTATGGCTGCCTGCTGGCCCATTTCTCGCCGGAAGAGGTCGATGTGGTGGTGCCCGTGCCGCTGCATCCGGTCCGCCAGCGCGAGCGCTCCTACAACCAGGCCGCGCTGATCGGCCGGGAACTGGCGCGGCGCATCGAGCGCAGGTTCGACGG
>CAYMLQ010000198.1:0-10624 GCA_964390795.1 uncultured Lentisphaeraceae bacterium | reverse complement strand
TTACGGCTGTCGGCTAGTCACTTTGGGGATGCACCTGATCGCAGATGCGCCCATTCGATTACAATCCCGCATTCGCTATTTCTTAATTTCTACCGGAGTGGTAACATAAGGCGCTTTCAAGACCAAGGAGGCCCCCTATGTGGAACTATAGCGAAAAAGTGATGGAGCATTTCCGGAACCCCCGCAATGTAGGCAAGATCGCAAACCCCGACGGCACCGGCACCGTGGGCTCGCTCGCCTGCGGTGACGCGCTTACGCTGATGTTCAAGCTGGACGAGAACAAACGCATCACCGACGTCAAGTTCCAGACCTTCGGCTGCGCCAGCGCCATCGCCTCGTCCTCGGCCCTCACCGAGATGGTCGTCGGCAAGACGATCGAGGAGGCCGAGAAGATCACCAACAAGGACATCGCCGATTTCCTCGGCGGCCTGCCTGACCAGAAGATGCACTGTTCCGTCATGGGCCGGGAGGCTCTCGAAGCCGCGATCCACAACTACCGCACGGGGGAGACCATGATCAAGAATCTCGAAGACCATATCGTCTGCACCTGCTTCGGCGTTTCCGAAAACGAGATCCGGCGGGTGATCACCGAGAACAGCCTCACCACCGTGGATGAGGTCACCAACTTCTGTAAGGCGGGCGGCGGCTGCGGCATGTGCCAGGACGACATCCAGAAGCTCATCGACTCCATCCGCGACGCGAAAACGCCGCAGGTTCCGGCCGTGGCGGACAAACCGCAGAAGCAGCTTTCCAACCTCCAGAAGATCAAGCTCATCGAGGAGATCATCGACCGCGAGATCCGCCCCCAGCTCAAGAAAGACGGGGGCGACATCGAGCTGCTCGACATCGTGGGCGACCGCGTGACCATCGCGTTCAGGGGCATGTGCGCGGGCTGCCACTCCGCCGCGTTTACCCGCCAGGATTTCATCGAGGCCAAGCTCCGCGAGTTCGTATCGCCCGCCATCATCGTTGTCGAGGAAGGCGAATAGCAAATTCCTTCCCCCCCTGTTCGCCGTTTTCAAGTTTCCCGTTTCGAGGGCACACCCATGAACACCATCTATTTCGACAACAACGCCACCACCTGTGTGGCGCCCGAAGTGCGCGACGCCATGCTGCCGTTTTTCAACGACCTCTACGGCAACCCCTCCAGCATGCACGCGTTCGGCGGCCAGGTGGCGAAGCACGTCAAAGAAGCGCGCGAGCGGATCGCGGCCTTCATCAACGCCGAACCTTCCGAGATCCTTTTCACGAGCTGCGGCACCGAGAGTGACAACATGGCGATTCACGGCAGCGCGGAGCTGCTCGGCCCGCAGGCTAAAGTCATCACCTCCCGCGTGGAGCACCCCGCAGTGCTGGGCCCCTGCCGCCGCCTGAAGGATATGGGCTTCCGAGAGATCGAGATCGCCGTCGACGGCGTGGGCCAGCTCGACCTCGACGCGTTTCGCGACGCGCTCAAAGCGCACGGCCCCGCGATCGTCAGCCTGATGTGGGCGAACAACGAGACGGGCGTGGTCTTCCCGATGGAGAAAATCGTCGAACTCGCCAAGGAAGCCGGCGCGATCATTCATTCCGACGCCGTGCAGGTCGCGGGCAAGCTTCCGATCGACGTCAAAAAGCTGCCATTAGACATGCTCTCCCTTTCGGGCCACAAGCTGCACGCGCCCAAGGGCATCGGCATCTTCTACCTGCGCCGCGGCACGCGCCTCAAGACCTTCATGCTCGGCGGCCATCAGGAGAACGGACGCCGCGGCGGAACCGAAAACGTGCCCTACATCGTCGGCCTCGGCAAGGCCGTCGAACTCGCCGCCGCTCACATGGCCGAAGAGAGCCGCTATCTGGCGCGCCTGCGCGACAAGCTGGAGAACGGGCTGCTCGCGACCTGCCCTGACGCGCGCGTCAACGGCGACCGCCTCCACCGCCTGCCCAACACCACCAACATGAGCTTCGAATACATCGAGGGCGAGGCGATCCTCTACCACATGAGCGACCTCGGCATCTGCGCCTCCACCGGCTCAGCCTGCGCGGCCGGCTCGCTCGAGCCCTCGCACGTGATCCGCGCCATGGGCGTGCCCTTCACCGCAGTCCACGGCTCGGTGCGCTTCTCCCTCAGCCGCTACAACACCGAGGCCGAAGTGGACTACGTGCTCGAGCACATGCCCAAGATCGTGCGCAACCTGCGCGACCTCTCGCCCTTCGGCAAGGGCGACACGCTGCCGGTGAATTTGTGAGGACGGCAAGGAGGAGTTCGCAGTTAGCAGTTAGGAGTTCGCAGTTAGGAGTTGTTGTGGAACCTGCCTCGCAAACACTCCTTCGGGCTTGTTCATGAACCGCGCATCGCCGTCTATTCTATATGGATTATTCTTCAACTCCTAACTCCTCCCTCCTAACTCCTCCTTCCGGCGCAGCCGGCTGCCGCCTCTGCCCGCGCGCGTGCGGCGTCGACCGCCTCGCGGGCCAGACCGGCTACTGCAAGGCCGGCCTGCTGCCGCGCGTCTTCCGCTATGGCCCGCACTTCGGCGAGGAGCCGCCCATCAGCGGCACGCGCGGCTCCGGCACCGTCTTCTTCTCGCACTGCACCTTGCGCTGCCTGTACTGCCAGAACCACCCGTGGAGCCAGGCCGGCCAGGGCGACGACCTCTCGGTCGACGCGCTCCGCGACCTTTTCCGAGGCGTAGCCCAAAAAGGCTGCCACAACTGGAACCTCGTTTCGCCGACGCCGTGGCTTCCCCAGATCCGCGAGGCGATCGATCCCCTAATTCGCGCTGGAATCTCCCTCCCGTTTGTGTATAATACATCCGGTTTTGAAGCACCAGAGACCTTGGATGCCTTCAGCGGGCTGGCCGACATCGCGCTGATTGATCTGCGTTACGCCACTCCCGAGACCGCTGCCGAGGGTTCGGATGCGCGACAATATGTTGAAGCGTCGCGTCGCGCGTTCCTCTGGTTTTGGAACCGGTTGGGGCCGCTGGAGACGGATGCGGACGGCATTGCGAGGCGGGGCGTGATCGTCCGTTTGCTGGCGCTTCCCGGCCGCGTGTCCGAGGCGGTCGCCAACCTTGAGTGGCTTGCGAAGCAGGTTGGCAATGAGGTGCACATCAGCGTGATGTCGCAGTACACGCCTGTGCATCGTGCGGCGAGGACGGACGGCTGGAACCGCAAAGTGTGCGAGGAGGAGTACGCGCTCCTCACCGAGGCGGCCGGGGATCTCGGCTTCGAGAACGGCTGGATTCAGGAGTTTGAAGGCGACGCGCCCGCCGACCTGCTGGGGCAGACCATGCCCGCAGGAGAAGGCGCCGTAGGCACGGTTGAAGCCGGGCCTGCGACAAGCAGTGTAGAGTAAACATGCCGTACCGCGCGTGCGGCTGAAAGGTAGACGATGAGCGGTCATAGTAAGTGGGCAACGATCAAGCACAAGAAGGGCGCGGCTGACGCCAAGCGCGGAAAGATCTTCTCGAAAATCGCCAAGGAAATGACCATCGTGGCCAAGAACGGCGGCGGTGATCCCGGGGGCAATCCGACCCTGCGCACGCTGATCGCCAAGGCCAAGTCCGTCAACATGCCGAACGACAACATCGAACGCGCCATCAAGAAGGGCACGGGCGAACTTGCGGCGGATGTTCTCGAGGAAATCACCTACGAAGGCTACGCCCAGGGCGGCGTCGGCCTCGTGGTCAAGGTGCTGACCGACAACAAGAACCGCGCCGCCTCCGAAGTTCGCAACATCTTCAAGAAGAACGGCTCCGACTTCTCCGGTTTGGGCTCGGTCTCGCGCGGGTTCGAGCGCAAGGGCACCATCATGGTCCCGGCCGCCGACGGCTTGACCGAAGACGGCCTGATGGAGGTCGTGCTGGGCGCGGGCGCCGACGACATGGTCACGGAAGAGGGCGGCTTCACCGTCACCTGCCAGCCGGCCATGTTCTCCGAAGTCTGCACGGCGCTTGAGACGGCCGGCATCAAGTTCGACCAGGAAAACTCCCAGGTCGGCCTAGTCGCCCTCACGCTCGCCGCAGTGAAAGAAGTCTCCGTCGCCAAGGCGGTCAACAAGTTCGTTGCCGCTCTGGAAGAGCACGACGACGTGCAGGACGTCTACACCAACATGGAAATCGACGACGCCATCGCCGCACAGCTCGAAGAGTAAGCGGCTGGCCAGCAAAACAAAAGGCACGGGCAGCGCAGCCCGTGCCTTTTTGTTATCAGCGCGCCGGCCGGAACGCGAAGGCGTTCCGCTCCTGTCTACGGCGCCATTCACAGACCTGTCCCGTTGTGCTTTATCAATGCTTGAACGTGGAGCGTTGAAAGTCACCGATTACTCAAGCTAGGCCGGGCTCAGCAGACCGAGTCCAGGAACGTGCGGACTGCGGATACAAATGCCTCAGGCTGGTCGGTGTGGACCAGATGCCCCGCACCGGGCACCGTCACGAAGCGAGCCGCAGGGAACCAGCCGCGGATCAGCCCCGCATCGTTGAGAAGCCTGAAAGGCGAGGCCCCGCCCGCCACGAACAGCGTCGGCCCCAGGTACGGAGCGACCAGCGGCGGTGCGTCGCTCACCACGCGGTAGTTATCGATCAGAAACTTCAGAGGCACACGCCAGACGAACCGGCCCGCCTCGTCGCGCACCACATTCTTGAGCAGGAAATCTCGGGTCGCCGGCTGCGGGATGAACTGCGCCAGAGCCGTGTCCAGCTCGCCGCGGCGTGTCGCAGCCGCGAGGTCGAGCTGCTGGCACGCGCGCAGCACGAAGAGCTGCACGGGCTGGATCGCGCGGGGCGAAATGTCAACCACGATCAGCGCGCGCAAACGCTCGCCATGGTCCGAGGCCATCTGCATCGCGACCTTGCCGCCCAGCGAGTGGCCGAGCACCGTCACGCGGCCGCTGACATCCAGCGAGCGCAAGGTCTCGACCACGTCATCCCCGATGCTCCGCAGGTCAACGTGCTCCGTTTGCGGCGACCGTCCGTGGTTCGGCAGGTCGAGGCAGATCACGCGGTAACGATCAGCCAGCGCGGCGCGCACGCCCCGCCAGTTCTCGCACGAGCCCATCAGACCGTGCAGGATCACGACCGGCTCGCCCGCGCCCGCACTTTCGCTATGGAGTCTCATCGCTTCGATAACTTCAAGTTTGTTCCTGCTCCGCAGGCGGGGGCCTACATCCAGATTATTCAGGTGACGGACACCATACCCTGATCCGCCCTCCCTGTCAACCCGCTTTCGTCAGGCTGCAGAAACTGCGCAGAAACTCAAAATGACACCCTGTTATCGCGGGTTGTTGCGCATTCAAACTCCTAAATCCTAACTCCTAACTCCTCCTTTGGCGCGATTCAGTTTCAACTGAACTGAATCGCCCCCCGTCGACCTCGCCTTGACCGCGAGCCTCTGCGTGCGTTAACATGCGCACATGAAACTTGTCTTGTTTTTTCAGACCCTCTGCCTGGCGGCGGCAACTGCCGTTTCAGCACCCCTCATGGTGGACAACCGTCCCGCGCAGCCGGACGAGTGGGGCTACCGTCCCTCCGACGGCGCGACCGCGGTCATGAACCCGCCGTCGCTCACCTGGGTGCATGACAAGCGGGCTGCAGCCTACGATGTGGAGTGGGCCCGCACGGCGGACTTTGCCGATGCCGTCGCCGCCAAGGGCCTCGCATGGTGCGTCTACACCCACAACGCGCCGCTCGCCGCCGGAAGATGGTACTGGCGCTACCGCTTCACAACCGCCAAGAAAGAGGTCTCGAACTGGAGCGTCACGCGCTCCGTCACGGTTCCGGCCGACGCCGTGCTCTTCCCCATGCCCGCTCGCGCCGAGCAGCGCGAGCGGCTTCCGAAGGCACACCCTCGGCTCTTCATGCGCCCGGAAGATCTGCCGCGCCTGCGCGCGGCCGCGACCGCGCCCGGCAGGGCCGCCGACCTTTTCAAGGAGATGCGCAAGGAGGCCGACAAGCTGATCAAGGCAGGTCCCACGCCGGAACCCAAGGTCCGCGGTTCCGCCCGCGACAAGGACGACGATGTGGCTGTGCAGAACTGGTGGCCGAATCGCGAGACCTCCGACCGCGCGGGCGGCGAGGCCGAGACGCTCGCCTTCGTCTGGCTGATCACGCAGGAGCCCAAGTATGGCGAAGCCGCCCGGACATTCATCATGGCCCTCGCGAAATGGGATCCGGACGGACCGAGCAACTTCGCGCTCAACTGCGAGGCCGGCAAGGCCATGCTCTACCATCCGGTGCGCGCCTACGACTGGGCCTACGATGCGCTCACCGAGGAGGACCGCACCGCCTTCCGCAAGGTCTGGCAGCGCCGCGCGGCGGACGCCTGGAAGAGCGGCGAGGTCGGCCAGGGCAACGGACACCTGACCCGCCCGTACAACAGCCACGGCAACCGCATCTGGCACAAGCTCGCCGAGGTCGGCATCGCCCTCTACGGCGACGTGCCCGAAGCCGAGACCTGGCTCGACTACGCGGTGAACAAGTTCTACGCCGCCTACCCCGTCTGGTCCGACGACGACGGCGGCTGGCACGAAGGCGCGAGCTACCTCACCGGCTACATGACCAAGGTCACCACCTAGATGCAGGTCGCCCACAGCGCACTCGGCATTGACGGGCTCAAGAAGCCCTTCTTCGCCGACATCGGAAACCTTCCGCTCTACGTCGCGCCGCCGAACACCCCCACCTCCGGTTTCGGCGACCTCTCTTACAAGCCGGTCAACTGCGCCTTCCTCCATTACTTCGCCCGCATGAAGGGCTCGGATCCGAAAGGGGCCTCCGCTGCCGCTCACTGGTCGTGGTGGCTGCAGCAGACCAAGACCAAGGCGCCCAACGGCTGGGCCGGCTTCCTTTACGCAGCCAACCTGCCGCCGCTGCCCGCGCCCCTCCCTCCCGCCGACTGGCCCCAATCGAAGATCTTCCGCGGCACCGGCGTGGCCAGCCTGCACCACACGCTCACCGACAGCCGCGAAGACGTCCATTTCCTGCTCAAGGCCGACCCCTTCGGCACGCAGAGCCACGGCCACAACGCCCAGCTCGGCTTCCAGCTCAACGCTTACGGCGAGTGCCTCCTGCCGGCCATCACCTACCGCGACCTGCACGGCAGCAAGTTCCACTACCTGTGGTGCCACTCCACCCGGGCGCAGAACGCCGTGCTTGTGAACGGCTCCGGCCAACTGCCCCACTCGTATCGCTCCGCCGGCAGCATCCTTGACGCGCGCATCACTCCGCAGTGGGATTATGTGCGCGGCGAAGCCACGGCCGCCTATACGGGACTGGTGACGCGCGCCGAACGCGCCGTGGTTTTCGTTAAGCCCGACATCCTCGTGCTCTACGACGACTTCGCCGCGCCCCAGCCCGCGACCTTTCAGTTCATGCTGCACGGTCTCAGCGCCTTCACGCTGGACGAGTCCGCGCAGACGCTGCGGCTTGACCAGAAGAACGCCGGCCTTACCGTGAAATACCTCGCTCCGCAGCCGCTCACCTTCGTGCAGACCGACGGCTTTACGCCGGCCCCCAAGGTGCGAGGCAGCGCCAAGCCCTTTCCCAATCACTGGCACGTCGAGGCCGCCCTGATGCAGAAAACATCCGCGAGCGACACACTCACCGTACTCATTCCCTACCGCGCCGGCGCCTTCCAAACATGGTCTGCCGTACGCGCCGACACCGACACCGCCAGCGGCGTGCGTATCACGCGCGACGGCAAGACGATCGGCGTCGCCTTCCGCAAGCACGGCGTAACAGCCGCCGAATGGAGCGGCAAGCCCATGGACGCCCCAGTCGCCGTAACGGGGTTGTGATCGACGCGACGGGACACAACTTTTAGAAACATTCCCCCCGTTGACAAGCCCACGGCGACCTGTTAAAGTTGCCGCGTAATCTGTTATAACTGTCTGTCGGTGTATTAAGCATTCGGCGGCAAGCGAGAAGGAGTACGACGATGGCAAAGAGTCACGACACGAAAAAAGAAGAGAAGAAAAAGCCCACCAAATCGCTGATGGAGAAACGGCTCGAGAAAAAGGCTAAGAAGGCGGCGAAGTAATCAGCGCTGGTGCTCGTCCCCAAGCGGAGGGCGAGCACCAAGTTACGTTGCTAGCCCATGAATAGCGCCAGCCAGCCCCGATACTTCAGCCGCCAGGTCATCGAGGCGCAGCGGTTTTATCTGAATTTGCGCAACGATGGCGGAGAGGCGCTCGCCGTCATGAGCGGTGGGCTTGAGAAGTGCTCGCCGGACTATGATACCGTTCGCAAGACCTTCGCACATCCCTGCGTCGAGTTTGTCGTGCGCGGCAGCGGCATGTTGACCTTGGGTGCCGTGACCCACACGCTCACACCAGGGACGGTTTTCACCTACGGGCCCCATCTTGCCCACCGCATCACCTCCGCGCCGAGTTCTTCTCTATGGAAGTATTTTGTCGTTTTCACCGGCTCAGAGGGCGTGCGACTGCTGAACCAGTCCGGCCTGAAACCCGGCAGCGCGGGGCACATCGCGCAACCCGAGCGCGTGCAATGGATTTTCGACGATCTGATCAGCCAGGGGCTGGGCGACCATTCTGACCGTGTGCGGCAGTGCGCCACAATCCTGCAATACCTGATCCTGAAGATCGGCGAACTGCACCGTCCCGCCGATGACATCGGAGCCAAAGCCTTTGCCACCTACGAGCGCGTACGCCGACACATCGCGGACGAATACGAGACCATCACGTGCCTCTCGGAAATTGCGGCATCCTGCGCCGTGGATGAAGCCTACATCTGCCGCCTCTTCCGGCGCTTCGGCAGAGAGAGCCCGTTCCAATACCTGCTGCACCTGCGCCTCAACCGGGCGGCTGAACTGCTGCAGACCACGGACATGATGGTCAAAGACATTGCCGCCCAACTGCGCTTCACCGACGCATTCAATTTCTCACGCTCTTTCCGCAACGCATTCGGCATCGCGCCGAAAGAACTGCGGATCGCGCGCGACGTTTCAGCGCCCCTGAGCCAGCCGTAGCGCCAACCGCTCTGGCAAACCGGCTTTCATGTTCCGAGCCATCGCGGTTTCCACATCGTACCGCACCCGAACGAACTCCAGCTCTTTTGTTTTAGCGCAATAGAGCACATAGGTGCTGCGCGGATCGTTGTCACGAGGCTGACCAACGCTCCCCACATTAATGAAGTACTTCGTGCCAAACGCGATTTTGATTTTGCAGGGTTCCACGCGCATGACCTCGCGCTGCTTCTCGTAAATCATCGGAACATGGGTGTGCCCGTGGAAACAGAGCGAAGTCATCTGGTAGCTGAAATTCGCCTCTGCCGCCAGCGTGTCGAATACGTAGCCCCATCTCTCCGGCATGTCCAGCGTGCTGTGAACCAGCATAAAGCCGCCGTACGCCTTGTGATAAGGAAGATCGTGAAGCCACTTGACATCCTCTTCCGTCAGTTGCCGCCTCGTCCAAGCAATCACGCTGGCAGCCAATGGCTGGAAGTCATCCAAGCTCTCGTTATACGAGCAGTAGTGATCGTGATTGCCTCGCACGGCTGTGCAGCCAATCTCACGCATGACGCTGATGCACTCGGAAGGACTGGCGTTATACCCGACCACATCGCCCACACATACGAAGTCGGTCACACCCCTGCTACGCGCATCCTCCACAACCGCATTCAACGCCTCAAGATTTGCGTGAATATCCCCAAGAATTGCAAATTTGCGATCCATAATCGTGCCGACACATCCTTACGTGATTTTCATAGCGGCGGCGGCCAGAGGCAGATCCTCCGCCGTGGTGATTTTGATATTGGGACGCAGCCAATCGACAAGTCGCACGGGTTCGCCGATCAGTTCAACGGCGCCAGCCTCGTCCGTCACGGTAACCTTCTGCTCTTCCACAGCGCGGTAGGCTCGGCGCAGCAGGTCCGCATTGAACGCCTGGGGCGTCTGAACAGCCCACAGCTTCGAACGGTCCACCGTATGGTCAACCGTCGAACCGCGCTCGACATACTTCATCGTATCCCAAATGCGCGACGCCGCAATGCCGCACCCGTTACGCTTCGCGCACTTGATGGTTTCGGCGATAAGCTCAGGGGTGACACACGGACGAGCGCCGTCGTGAACGATCACGATACGCGTTTCCGGATCCAGGTTCTCCATGCCGTTCATCACCGAGTCCTGACGCCGCCCGCCGCCCGCCACGATCATGCGGATTTTCGAAATTCCAAACATCTGCGTGACGCTTTTTGCAGCCAAGACCTGGTCTTTTCGGACAACCAAAACGATCTGGTCGATTTCGGCACACTGCTCAAACGCCAACAACGACCATGCGACGACCGGCTTGGGACCTAAATTCAAGAAGGCCTTGTCGGTATTAGAGCCCATTCGTTCGCTCTTTCCGGCGGCCACAATAATAGCACTGTTCATCTGTCACTCTCCAAGAACCATCGCAGAGCGATGCAAACCACGCGTCCTTGTTCAGGCACCGGCCGCCCTTTCAAGATGCGACCGCCGGATTACACGGGTTTGTCAAATCATAATATCTGCAAAGAATGTTTTTTAGAATAGCAACGGACAAAGCCTGCGTCAAGCAGAGAACGCAAATCACGCCGAATAAAATTGGTGCCAGAGAAGGGACTCGAACCCTTACACAGGTTTAACCCTGTTCCGGATTTTAAGTCCG
>CAYMLQ010000197.1:0-10627 GCA_964390795.1 uncultured Lentisphaeraceae bacterium | reverse complement strand
TTCTACCGCGGCACCGCGAAGAAAGAGTTCCGTTCGGACATGAACGTCACCTTCCGCCTGCCGACCGAGGAACTCGAGACGCTCTTCATCAAGCAGGCCTCCGAAGCCGGCATGAAGCAGCTCAAGGGCCACCGCTCCGTGGGCGGCATCCGCGCCTCGATCTACAACGCCTTCCCGGTCGCGGGCGTCGAGCATCTGGTCGGGTTCATGAAGGACTTCGAGAAGCGCAACGGTTAAGACGGCTAAAACCCGATCCCTCTGTTGATCGGCACACGCAAAAGACCCGAAGACCCCAAGATGAGAAAAGGCCATTCTCGCCCTACCATCTTTGAGTCTCCGGGTCTTTGCGTGCTAAATCCAAATTGCTGATCTTATCGCCATTCGGGACCGGCGGCGGGTTACGGGGAACCCGCCCTACCAGACTTCACGACACGGTGCGCGACGCGCTGCAGGATGGCGGCGTCTTCCGGCGTCATGCCTTTCGGCACGAAGGCGTTGCCCACGGCGCTCTGGCCGAAGAAAAACTCGAGCCAGACACACCCCTGTAGATACTCGCCCTGCGTGTTGGCGTGAAACTTATCCCAGCCCAGCCTGTATTCGCCCGTCTTTGCGTCTTTCTTCCAACTGTAGCCCCCGTGCAGCGACCGCTTTTCGTTTTTGGGTAACGCCGGATAGACCGCCGTCTTCGGATTGAAATCGGGATCAGGCACGAATTTTCCCCACGCCGGATCGAGCCGCGCGGCCTCCATGGCATCGCCGCAGGGCACCTGACGGAAGCCCGTGTCTTTCGCGAGCCCGTCGTATGCGGCCCGCACGCCCTTGTACATCACGTCGTGGTTGAAGTTCGTCAGGCCCCAGTAGGGATGATCGTCGCGGTACGCCCACGTCTGATGGATCACGATCTCCGCCTGCGGCGCATATTTCTTGATGTAGGCGATCAGACGGTCCGCGTGCGGGTGAAACGTCTCCGGCTTGAAACTCTTGGGGCTCGCCTGCTGGATGGTGACGTAGTCCCATTTCTGCGTGGTCAACAGATCCTTGAGGCTCTTCTTTCCGGGATAGGGCCGGCCTTCAGGAGCATTCGGATCGGCATCGAACGCGTCCGCGTGCCGCATGTGCCGCTCGAAATCACACCCGCCGATCATCGCGTTGAGCGCAAGGGTCGTATTTCCAGACGCCTTGACGATGTCGCCGAAATGCCGCAGCGCATTCGCCGAGAAGCTGTTTCCCACGGCCAACACCTTGACCTCTTTCGTCTCCGCCCGCGCCGCGACGCAGAGACCCACAGCGATCACGACGAGCAAACCTGGATTCCAACGCATAGCTAATCCCCTTCGTTGTACGGGCACGTCTGCGACTCTGCGTTCATGTGTAACACAGCCTCGGCAAGTGCTCTGGGCCGGCTAAAGCCGGTACAACATGCTGGTGCGTCCGCTCGTTGTACCGGCTTTAGCCGGCCCAGGGCTTGAGCGTCCGCTCGTTGTACCGGCTTTAGCCGGCCCAGGGCTAAGTGAGAGCAGGCTCAACTCTCTGGCCTTGCTCCTCATCGCAGATGCGCCCTTCGTTGTTTAAAGGCCTATTGTAGTTGACTTTCCCAGCCGCCTCAACGACAATAAATCGCTTGTTTGCGCACCCCCTACCGGGAACCCTTATGATCGCCATCGTCGACTACAAAGCAGGTAACCTGACCAGCGTGCAACTCGCGTTCCAAGCGCTCGGCTGCGACGCGTCCGTCACCTCCGACCCGCAGGTCATTCTCGCCGCCGACCGCGTGGTATTCCCCGGCGTCGGGGCGGCGGGATCGGCCATGCGGAACCTCACTGACCTGCGCCTGATCCCCGTGCTGAAGGAGGTCGCGAACCGCGGCACCCCCTTCCTCGGCATCTGCCTCGGAACGCAGATCCTCCTGGAGTTCTCGGAAGAGGACGGCGGCACCCCCACCCTCGGTCTCCTGCCGGGACGCGTTCCGCGTTTCCAGCCCACGGACCGCTGGGACAAAGTCCCGCAAATGGGCTGGAACCAGGTGCGCATCGTGCGGCCGCACCCGCTGCTCGAAGGCATTGCGGACGACAGCGAGTTCTATTTCGTTCACAGCTACTACCCGGCCCCCGCCGACCCGTCGCTCGCGATCGGCACAACCGATTACGCGGACGTGACCTTCGCCTCGATGGTCGGCCGCGGCAACGTAGCCGCCACCCAGTTCCACCCCGAGAAGTCTGGACGTATCGGCCTGCGCCTGCTCGCCAATTTCACCCGCTGGAATCCGTAAACCATGCTCACGAAACGCATTATTCCCTGTCTGGACGTCATCAAGCGCCGCGTCACCAAAGGGGTGAAGTTCCAGAACAACATCGACCTTGGCGACCCGATCGAAATGGCGGTCCGCTATTCCGACGAAGGGTGCGACGAGCTGGTCGTGTACGACATCACCGCCTCAGCCGAGCGCCGCCCCATCGACATCGACATGGTGCGCGACGTGGCCCAGGCCATCCGCATCCCCTTCGCCGTAGGCGGCGGCATCGCCTGCCTCGACGACATGTCGCGCGTGCTGCTCGCGGGCGCGGAAAAGATCTCCGTCAACTCGCTCGCCGTCAAGACCCCGTCCATCATCAGCGAGGGCGCGCGGGCGTTCGGTGCGCAGTGCATCGTCCTGGGCATGGACCCGGTGGCGAATCCCGACCGGGCGCGCTTCCCGAGCGGCTACGAGGTCACGACGCGCGGCTTCCGCGAGCGCACCGGGCTTGACGCGGTGGAGTGGGCCCGGCGGGCCGAGCAGCTCGGCGCGGGCGAAATCGTGGTGAACTCCGTGGATGCGGACGGCACGCGCGCGGGGTTCGAACTCACCGTCACGCGGCTCATCGCCGAGGCCGTGCGCGTTCCGGTGGTGGCCTCCGGCGGCGCGGGCTGCGCCGCGCACCTGCGCGACGCCTTCAACATCGCCCGCGCGGATGCGGCCATCGTGGCCGGCATGATCCACACCGGCGAGTTCACGATCCGCCAGATCAAGGACGCGCTCCACGCCGACGGCGTTCCGGTCCGGATGCACTGGTGACCTACTTCTTCGGCGTGGCCACCATCTGCATCAGGCTGCGCTTCTCCTGCCAGGTGTCGCGCAGCGAGCCGATGCGGATGACCTGCCTGAACTGGTCGAGCTTGAGGCGCGTCGACGGCGTGACGCGAACGCGGAACGGCTTTTCCGGTTCCAGACAGAAGAAATTCTCATCGTAGCGCGCGTCCATGCCCTCCAGCGAAATCCAGACCCACAGGGCCGGATGGTGGCTGGTCAGGGTCACGGCGAAACTGTTGTCGTCCCACGCGCGGATCTCGGCCCTCATGCGCGGGGGCAGCACCGCCAGCTCGCGCGGCTCGCAGAAAAGAACCACGTTCCACGCCGCCTGATTGCCTTGCTCGTCCAGCAGGTAGAGCCAGAGCAGCAGATTGCCGGCGCCGAATTTACGGAGCGCGTCCGCCACCTTGACGCAAGCCGGTTTCTCGCGCGAGGCTGGAGCCAGCGACACCTTCTTGGCGCCCTCGCTCACCACCGCACCCTCCATCTGCGTCACGCGCCATTGCAGCTCGCCCTTAAACGGCTTGACCCCGTCATTGAACGCAAAGAGATCCACGCTTCCGGCCTCCGGATGATACCCGCCGCAGAGCCAGACGGGAGCGAAGAAACGGCGGGCCATATAGTGCAGCGCCTTCCAGCGGCCCTCGAAGTCCACCGACGACGGGCTGCACGCAGGCCAGCAATCGTTGAAGTGCCAATAGATGAACCCTTCCGCCGCATGCTCGCCCATGCGCGTCTGCTCGAGCTGGCGCTTGACGGACACACCCTGCTGAATCTGGCTCAGCCACAGCGTGTTGTCGAAGCCCGACGGCAGCAGAAATCGGTCAAGGAACGCGCTGAAC
The DNA here is from genome assembly GCA_964390795.1 of uncultured Lentisphaeraceae bacterium. GTDB lineage: Bacteria > Verrucomicrobiota > Kiritimatiellia > RFP12 > UBA1067 > CAYMLQ01. The sequence goes on along the minus strand of CAYMLQ010000197.1, from coordinate 6,718 downwards.
ACCCGCTTCGCGCCGTTGTCAGGGGAGACATGGTAAGCGCAGACCGGATGGGAGACGTTGCGTTCGTCCTCGTTCAAATACCCTGCCACCACGCGCGGCTCGGGATAGGCCGGCAGCGTCTCGTAGGCGGACGTTGCTGGGAGAGAGAAGGGCTCGTGCGGTGTCGCGGGCAACAGCACGCGGTCTGGATCGAACGCAGCGACATCAGCGGCCGCCGCCGCCTCGTACGCCGCAGCCACGCCCCCCCCGCCGCCGTCGCCCCCGCACCAGAACGCCAGACAGGGATGATGCCGCAGCCTCTGGATGTTCTGCCGCACCTCGCGCTGGAACGCGGCCAGCGCAGCAGGCGGCGGCACCTCCGCGCGCGCCGCGCCCAGCATCAGGTCCTGCCACACGCAGATGCCATATTCGTCACACAAATCGTAAAACGCGTCGCTCTCGTACACCCCGCCGCCCCAGACGCGCAGGACATTCATATTCGCCACGGCGGCGGCCTTGACCAGCCGCGCATATTCAACGCGCGTCAGGCGCGCCGCATAAAGGTCCGCAGGCAGCCAGCTCGCGCCCTTGAGAAACAGCGGATGCCTGTTGATGAAAAACCGGTGGGCGGACCGCCCGCCCTCGACGCGCTGGTCAACCGTAAACTGGCGCAACCCGATACGCCGCGAGACGTGCTCGAGACAGGTACGCCCCGCCAGAATGTCGACGGTCACCTCGTAAAGCGGCTGGTCGCCCAACCCCGCCGGCCACCAGAACTGCGGGTTCTTGATGTTGAGTCGCAGCGACGCCTGATCCTTCGACAGGATGTCCCGCGCCTCGTGCAGGATATTCCCTTTGTAGCAAACGCGGACAAGAATCTCGAGATGCAGCGCCGGGTCATATCGTTCCGCCGCAACGGCGACGTCCAGCCCGACGATCCCGCTCACCGCGAAATCCTGACGGAGCAGCACATCCTTCACCCGCACGCTGGCGAACGCGAAAATGGACACCCCGCGCCAGACACCCACCGTCGCTGCGGACGGCTGCGCGGAACCCCTGGCGCCGACCGGCGAGCGCACCCCCTCGGCTGCCGCCGATGCCGGCGGAACAAACGTAACGACGAGCCGGTTTTTGCCCGGCTTGAGCAGGGCTTTGACATCGAACTCCGCCGGCTCGAAGCGGTTGCAGGTTTGGCCCAGCGCCTTGTCATTCAGGCTGATGGAGGCGAAGGTGTCCAGCCCCTCGAAACGCAATACCACGCGGTCGAAAGCCGACAGATCCTCGGCCACAAAAAGTTTCTCGTAGATCCACTCGGACGCAGCCACCCAGGCAACGCCATCCAAATTCTTACGCGAAAAGGGGTTCTCAATTTCGAGCGCCGCGAGCAGATCCGCATGGACGCAGCCGGGCACAATCGCCGGAAGGCATTTTTTGGCCCCGGCTTTGCGCACGGTCCAGTCACCCGCCAGATCAATTCTTCTCATAAACGCTAGACCTTGTGAAAACAAACCTAATAAACTGATTTGATAGGCTGAAGTGTCTAATATAGACTCGCGAGTGTCAATCCCCAAAAATTTCTCATTTTTTACGCTTTCATTTGCCCAAGCTACCCGTTACTATTTTCAAAAATTGCGTCTGTGTTAACAGCGCACAAAAAGGAGCAGAGAGATGCGTATTCTTAAAATGGGTCAGGTCGGCGGCGGTATCGGAGCGTTCATCGGCGAGGTTCACCGCAAGGCGGCCAGAATGGACGGCGGGATTGCATTGACGGCGGGCGCCTTCGACGTCGTTCCCGAAAAGAGTCTGGCGCAGGGCAAGATCCTCGGGCTCGACCCCGCGCGCGTGTACAGCACCTACACCGAGATGATCGCCGGCGAACTCGCCCTGCCGAAGGACGAGCGGATCGACTTCGTCTCCGTCTGCACGCCCAACCACACGCATTTCCCGATCGCCAAAGCCTGCTTGGAAGCCGGCTTCAACGTGATGTGCGAAAAGCCGATGACCCTGACCGTCGAGGAGGCCGAAGAGCTGGCCGCGCTGGTCAAGAAGTCCGGCAAGGTCGTTTTCGGCCTGATGCACAACTACACGGCCTACCCCATGGTCAAGCTCGCCAAGGACATGGTCAAGCAGGGCGACCTCGGCAAGATCCGCAAGGTCGTGGTCCAGTACCCGCAAGGCTGGCTGTATCAGCTCCTGGAGAAGAGCGGCCAGATGCAGGCCTCGTGGCGCACCAACCCCAAGACGTCGGGCGCGGCCGGCTGCATCGGCGACATCGGCACGCACGCCGCCAACCTGGCCGAGTACATCACCGGCCTGAAGATCACCGAGGTCCTGGCCGATCTCACGGCCTTTGTCAAGGGCCGCCTGCTGGACGATGACGGCAACGTGCTGCTCCACTTTGAGAAGGGCGCCAAGGGCGTGCTCCACGCCAGCCAGGTCTCGGTCGGCGAGGAGAACAACCTCGCCATCTGGATCTACGGCGAGGAGAAAGCCCTGTCGTGGCGGCAGGAAGACCCGAACTACCTCCACGTGCTCAGCCAGACCGCTCCCGAGCAGGTCTGGAAGCGCGGCAACGGCTATGTTGCGGAGAAGAGCAAAGCCGCCGGTCGCTGCACCCGCATCCCGAGCGGCCATCCGGAAGCCTTCCTGGAGGCCTTCGCGAACAACTACTGCAACTTCGCCGACACCATCCGCGCCAAGATGGACAAGCGGAAGGCCACGCCCGAAGAGCTGGACTTCCCGGGCGTCGAAGCCGGCGTCCGCGGCATGAAGTTCATCAGCGCCGTGGTCGGCTCCTCGAAAAACGGCAACGTCTGGACTAAGATCTAGCTCCCCGCCGCTTGGAGCCGCGTCCGCGCGGCTTCAAGCGGCTATTTCTTGTTCTTCTCGAGCATCCGCCTGACCTCATCCAGATGTTTGTTGCCGTCTGCGTGTGTCGGGCACAGCCAGCCACCCTCGGCGTATTCGTTCCGGGTTGGTCGTGTTAGCACGGGGCGGCGTATCGAGCGTCGGGAGATCTTCGACAATGCCGCCTGAAGTGGATGTTTCCTTGGCAACCGCAACGTCTGCCTGTGGAAAGGAGTAGAGTTGGTAGACTGTGCCATTTGTGCCGGTCCAACTGCGTTTCGGTTCATCGAATTTAGCGGTTGCCTCAGCAAACCGAATGCCGGGCTTCAGTTCGCCGAATATGCTCAAATCAATCTTGTCGGCTAGGTTGGTGCCTGGGTCACACTTGATATAGACCATGGGAGGCATCGGTTCGCTGGAACATCCGGCGAGCATGAGGGCCACCAACAGTATGGCATTAAATGTCTTCATCATTCTTTCATGCAACGAGTTTGCTATGCCTCACAAGCACAGGGAAGCCATAGTGCCCTGCCCCAATAGTGCTTTCAACGGTAGCACACGCCGTTTCCCGGTTCAAGTCCGTTTCAGTTTTCAAGCGGTTTCGGGAGGTTTCGCCTGTTCCCATCCGGGACGCCTCCCCGCAGGGGTCCGCAGCGGGTTCGGGTAGCTCGCCCTACCTCTATACCCTGCCGAATTTCGTGCCCAGCGCGCGGGCCACCGCCACCGGCGAGCCATCGGCCGAAAGCAACTCGCCCAGCACCGGCAGCGTATCGCCCCACAACCCCTCAAAGGTTTCAGACACGGCCTGCCGCACCTCCTGCGGCTCGGCCAGCCGGCGCTGCACCGCGTACGCACGGGCCAGCAGCACGACCGACTCTTCGAGCGGCTGACGCGCCGCCTCGAACGACAGGCTCGCCACCAGTTGCCGAGCCCGGCGAAAAGCCGCTGCTGCCTGCCGCCGAAGCTCCAGCACCCGCGCCTGTTCACTGTCCGGCGCCAGGCGCGGCTGAGCCAGTCCGAGACCGGCCGCATACAGCACGCGCGCGGAGCCCTCTGGTTCGGTAAGCACACCCCGGTCGACCAGCCGCCTCAGTGCCTCGTGTGTGGCGCGTCCCACCACTTCAACGGTCGGCGTACTCCCGCCCTTCTCAATCCCAAACCAGTCGTCGCGTATCCGTTCGGCACACGACGCGGCCGCCGCCGGATCGCCCTCCGCGACCAGCAGCAGCACGGGCGCGCCCTGCGATGTCCGCCGCATCTCGCACGACAGCAACCGGTCGCCCAGCCGCTCCGACACCACCGCCGCAAAGCCCAGTTCGGGATCGAGCGCGCGCAGCGCCTCCAGCGACGCGTGCGGCGCGGGCGGCACCGCCTGCGGCACGCGCACCACCGCTTCCACCTGCTGCAGAAAAGCCTGCCGCCCCATGCCGATCGCCAGCCCGTCGAGACCGCCCTCGCCGTCCAACACGCCGCCCGCCAGCGCGCGCTTGCGCGCCAGCGTCTGCACCATGCGCGCCTCGATGCTGTCCTCGGAGACCAGGTTGACGACCGTGACGTTGCGCACCTGGTTCTTGCGCCAGGCGCGCGCCACGCGCTGCTCCAGCCGCGCCGGGCTCCATGGCAAGTCGCAGTTGACGACCACGCTCGCCTGCTGCAGGTTGAGACCCAAGCCGCCGGTGTCAGTCGACAGGAAGACGCGGCAGCCGGGCTCGTTCTTAAAGCGCAGGATCTCCTGACGCCGCTTCTGCTGCGGCACCGAACCGGTGTGCCACGCGACGTCCAGCCCCATCTGTCCGCACTGTTCCCGAACCAGCACGAGCATCCGCTCCCATTCGGAGAAGACCAGCACCTTCACGCCCGGCGTGGAGAGCGCGCTCTCCAGCACGCTCCGCACCTCGTCCAGCTTCGGACAGACGCGGCACTCCTCATCCAGAATATAGGGCGTGTCGCACACCATGCGCATCATCGAGAGTTCGCGCTGTAGCCGTTCCGACTCCGGTTTCGTGAGCGCGCGCGAGCGGGCCTGAGCCGCCAGCCGCGCCACGCGCTCCTCATGCGCCGCATAGCGCGTCCGCTGTTCCGGCGCCATGGCCACGAACACCGTGCGGTCCGTACGGTCAGGCAACTCCTTCTCCACATCCGCCTTGCGCCGCCGCAGCAGATACGGCTTGATGCGCTCGCGCAGGTGCTGCAGGTTCTTGTAGCCCTCGGGGCGGCCGCTGGCGTTCAGCACATAGAACTCGCGGTTGAAGCGGAAGAGCGGCCCCAGCACCTGCGGGTCGAGAATCGACATCAGCGAATACAGCTCGTCAATCCGGTTTTCAAGGGGCGTGCCGGTCAGCACGAACGCGTAGCGGCTCCTCAGCTGCGTGACCGCCCGCGCGGTCTGCGTGTCCCAGTTCTTGATGCGCTGAGCCTCGTCGAGGATCACGCAGTCGGGCTTCAGCACCGCGTTGAGCGGCGCGACATCGCGCAAGACCTGCTCGTAGTTGGTCAGCGTAAAGAACGGCGCGTTTTCATAGGCGGATTTGCGTGCGCCCCGCTCGCCGAAAACGAGCTGGTACGGCAGCTCCGTGAAGAGCCGGATCTGCTCTTCCCATTCCGTTTTGAGCGACGCCGGAACAACCACCAGCACGCGGTTGACCTTGCCCAAGCGGTGCAGCAGCGCCGCCGCCGCGATGGCCTGCGCGGTCTTGCCCAGGCCCATCTCATCCGCCAGCAGCGCGCGCTCGGTAAAGGCCAGGTGCAGCATGCCCTCGCGCTGGTACGGCAGGAGCGGCAGCTTGGTCTCGTGCGCAGGAAACTGGCCGGAGCGCACGCTCTGCTCGTAGGCGCGGCGCAGCCGGATACGCTCCTCGTTGCGCGCCTGCTGACCCATCCAGGACGCCACCTCCTGCGACACGCGCGCGGCCGGACGGTTGGCCTTTTCGAACGCCGCCAGGATCTCCTCTTTTGAAAACTCGGGCAGCGCCAATCCCGTGATGTCGAAGAGCCCGCGCAGGCCGGGCGGCAGCAGGCTCAGGTTCCGCTCCACCAGCAGCCGCCCGGTCGCGATGTCCGGCACGAGATCGATGCGGGGCGAACCGGACGTCTCCGCCTGCCGCACCGCGTCGGCGTCGGTCCGCAGCCAGCGCAGCAGCGCCTCCACGTGCTTGCAGGTGCCGAGCCCATTGACGCGGAAGTCCACGCAGGTGCAGGAGCTGACCAGGGGCTTGAGGCTGCGTAGTTCCACCTGATAGGTCTGCCCGCTCGCGGACGCGATGCTGAAGTTTGAAAAGACCGCCTGCGCCGGCGTCAGATTCCGAAAGCGCATGGGTTCTTTGGCCGCCCGCAGCTTGCGCCGATTGATCTCCTCCTGGTCAGTCGTGCGCCAATTGCTCACCGTCCCGACGCTCGAAACAGAAACGTCATTCATGGATTAGCCACCTCACGTCACCGCAAAACTCGAGTTCGTGCATCCGTATTTGACTCGTGTCGAACATAGGCAATGACAATGTAACCCAAACGGCGCTTATCGGCAAGCGCATTACTGGCGCATACGTCTCCGATTTTCTGCGCAACCAGCTTGTCGACCGCCGGCCGTTCTGCTACCCTATGGTTCACTTTGGTTCGTTATGCACCATTCAAAAGGGAGTCACCCCCATGCGCTCCATAACCATCCACAACCTCGATCCCGATGTCAGTCTGCTGATTGAAAAACAAGCATCAGAGGAGGGGTTGAGCCTAAACCAACTGGTCAAGCGCCTTCTCCGAAAGGCGCTGGGATTATCCGGCCATGCCCCGATCTCTTCTCGCGGGTTCGACGACTTCTCCGGCCTCTGGACCAAAGAGGAAGCTGCCGAGTTCAACGTGTCCGTCAAACGTGAGGTCGATCCGGAGGACTGGAAATGAG
>CAYMLQ010000196.1:0-10753 GCA_964390795.1 uncultured Lentisphaeraceae bacterium | reverse complement strand
CAGGGGACCCGGCGCGAGACGCTATCGCGGCGAGCGACGGGCTGGAAGGCCGCGATCGGCTAGGGAGCGGCGGAATTTTTTGGGCATGAAAAGGGGGCCGCCCCGTGAGGGCAGCCCCTGCGGGGGGGGAACCGAGTATCTCGCCGATGGTCTTGGGCTCGGTGTAGTGAAGATCCGGCTCTGCGCCGTTCTCGAGGAGTTCGGGGATTGAGATATAACCGAGTTCGGCGCTCACGCCGAGGTCGGCGATGACCGACCGCCCTTTCAACATCACTGCAAACGCACGCGCGGATCGAGCCAAACATAACACAGATCGGTGAGCAGGGTCACCCCCTGATACAGCAACGCGCCGAGAATCACCACGGCCCGAACCACCGCCATGTCAGAGGAGTGGATCGCGTTCAGGCTCACGCTACCCAGTCCGGGAATCCCGAAAAAGCTCTCCAGCAGCAGGCTGCCCGTGAAGAGGAAAGGAATAGACAGGCTGACATAGGTCACGATAGGGATCAGGCTGTTGCGCAGGACGTGCCGCACCATGATGCGGCAGCCGCTCAACCCTTTGGCCTGCGCCGTGCGTACGTAGGGCTTGTAGACCTCGTCGAGAATCGCCGCCCTGAAAAAGCGGATATCGCGACCCAGCCCGCTCACAATGCCGATCACGACCGGCAGAACGAGGTAAGCGGCGGACTCGAAACCCCAGATCGGGAAGAGTCTGAGTTTGAACGCCAAAACAAACTGGCCCGCCAGCACCCACACCACATAGTTCACGCTCATCAGCACCGTGGAGAGCACGAGCACCGCCTTGTCCGCCGCCCCGCCGCGCCAGGCGGCGCACAGCAGTCCGAGCATCACGCCGATCAGCGTCCCGCCCAGCAAAATCGGCACCGTCAGCGACAGCGACGGACTCACGCCTGCGGCCAGCACGCGCGTCACCGGCATGCCGTATTCCGAGGAGACGCCGAAGTCGCCCTTCGCCAGCGAGACGCCATAGTGCGCGAACTGCGAATCGAAGAATCCCGCGTTCATTTTTTCCAACCGGATCGACTGTGGCAGCTTGCCGCCCACGTCAACCGTCACCGCCTTCCACCCATCGCTCACCGCGAAGGTCAGCGGCGCGGGTCCGTCGATCACGGCCTCATCCTCAGCCCCGGACGCGATGTCACGAAGCCCCAGCAGCACGCGCCCAGCATTGATCCGGTACGCTCCCGAAGGCAGTGCGTAGGCGACGGGGACGCGGAAAAGCCCGACATTTGCGCGCGCCTCGAGTTTGCTGAGCGGAGTGGGTGCCAGCGCGCGGATCTCGCTCCAGCGCCCGAAAAGCAGGGGCTTGTCGTAGCCGTAACGCGCGTCAAACGCAGCCAGAGCCTCCGCCGTCGCGCTCTTGCCGAGCACGACTTCGGCGGGCGATCCGCCCACAACGTGGAACAGCAGAAAGGTGAGCACCAGCACCCCGAAGGTCGTCGGAACCATCTCAAAAATGCGTCTGAGGATGTATCGCTTCACTTCGTGTTCTGCCACGTCTCGCGCACAAACGGAATCCCCTGGCGTGCGACATCCAGCGCGTCATCGAAAAGGTCGCGCCAGATCTTCGTCGCTGCGGCGAGGCCGGGAAGGGAGCGACCGAACGCTTCGATTACAAGCCAGCCGTCGTAGCCGACCGCGTGCAAGGCCTTAAACGTGCCCGCCCAGTCGATGTGGTCCTGCCCCGGAATGCCGCGGTCATTGGCGCTGCAGTGGAAATGCCGGATGACCCGCCCGTGCTTGCGGATCGCGCCGACAGGGTCTTTCTCCTCGATGTTCGCGTGGAAGGTGTCGAAAAGAATGCCCACGCTCGGATGCCCGATCCGATCCGTCAGCGCCGCCCCATCCGCCAGCGTATTCAGAATGTAGCACTCGAAGCGGTTCAGCGGCTCCATCGCGAGCGTCACCCCCGCCTGCCGCGCGTCCTCCGCCACGCCGCGCAACACCCCGGCAGCGCGTTCCCATTCCGTCTCGGTCGGACCGTTTCCGCTGAAGACTCCGATCGTCTGATACATCGGCCCGCAGATCACCGGCGCGCCCAGCGCATGGGCGCACTCGATCAGCCATTTCAGGTTGTCAGAGGCGGCCTGCCGACAGGCCGGATTGTCACTAACCGGATTGATCTCCGGCGTGACAAACGCCATGGAGGACGTCCGCTTCAGCCCGAGGTCGTCGAGCAGGGCGCCGAGTTCACGGTAAGCGGCGACCTTGCCCTCCATGATCGGGATCTCCACCCCGTCCGCACCCGCAGCCTTGATCGCCTTTAACGCCGCGACGTGCTCCCGCGTCACGCACGTGGCCCACAATAACATGTTCACGCCAATGTTCATGGTGCTTCCTCCAAAAGGGCGGGCACGAGGCCCCGCCCCTACGGTTATTTCTCTTCCGGAATGCCCAGTTCTTTCAACGTCGCCCTCAGCCACGCCAGCGAGCGTTCAATCAGCGGGCCGCCCGCGCCCTCGCACTCCATGCTGAGCGTTCCCGTAAAGCCATCGTCGCGCAGCAGAGCGAGGCATCCCTTGATATTGTCGGCATTCACGCCGTCGCCGATCGCGCAGTGACTAAGCGCGATGCCCGTTGCGCTTCCGCGCACCAGCGCCGCGAGCGATTCCGACACGTCTTTCACATGCACGTGGCGGATCTTGCCGATAAACCGCTTCGCGAACTCGACGGGGTTCTGTCCCGCGATGAAGCTGTTGCCGGTGTCCAGATTCAACCCCAGATACGGCGAGTCGCAGAAGGCCAGCATCTTCTCCAGCATGTCAGGCTTGGTCGTGAAGTAGCCGTGGACTTCGATGTTGATGAAGATCTGATACGCGTCGGCCACCTCGAGTATCTGCTCATACGACCGCTTCATCAGATCCAACGCCTCGCCGTCCGAAAGCCCCGCTGGCCTGTGGAGTCCGTCGGTCGTCGCGATACAAGGAGCGCCCGCATGCTTGGCCCACGGCAGCGTCTTCAGCACATAGGGCACGCCGTACAGAGGCCCGTCTTTTCCGGAGAGCGGGAAGGCGGCGTCCACCTGCGAGAACCTCACGCCATAGGTGGCCATCTTGTTCTTCAGCATGAGCGGATCTTCGTACAGCGCGACGTGCGGCTGATAGCCCAAACCGTGAATCCAGCTCACGCCGTCGATCAGCCCGCACTCGATATTGTGAACGCCATTCTTCTGCGCCCACTCCAGGCAGGCGTCGAAATTTCTGAAACTCGTATTGAAGGCGTCCGTGTGAAATCCGATTTTCATGGTCTACTCCTCTTATTCGACATCCAGTCCCGCCGCCCACGCCGTGCCACGCCGGTAGAGCGTACCGACCGCACTGTTCAGCGCTTTCGCGTCGTGCCCGAGCACACAGTTGAACGTGCGCCCTTTGCCGGGCGTCAGCGTAAAGGCCATCGGGTACTCTTTCTGATCCACCTTCGAGGTCGCAGTGGCCAGCACCTGTATCGGCGCATCGCCGTCCAAGCACGTGTAGAGTTCGTCCTCCGTGTCGAAAGCGAGAAGCCCGTGTGTGATCGGATGTGTTGCGTCGGCGATCCGAACGCGGAACGGCCCGCGCGGGTCGTGGCCGCGCAGCTTCGGGTTCCAGACCCGACCCGCGATCGCGCCGAAATCCGAAGCCACCGTTTTCGTCGGCCAGTCGATGAAGGCGCCGCAGGCGAAGTGTACCAAGACCAGCCCTTTTCCGCCTTCGACCGCGCGCTTCAGGTTCGCCAGCGCGCCGGCTGGCACCTCGACCTTGTTGTTCTGGTAGTGCAGCACGATCACGTCGTACTTGTCCAGTTCGGGTGATGCCAGTGTCCGCGGATCTTCGCTCACGCTCACCTCCAGACGCTTATCCTCTGCCAGGGCTTCCGTCAGAAGCGGAGTCGTCTCGCGCCAATTGTGCATCTCCATCCCCGTCACGATCAGGACTTTCTTCGGCGCGCCCGCATTGGCTTTCACAACGGGGGCGGTCTCCGTGGCATGGGCGTCTCGTTCATGAATCACGGGCGCGACGCCCGTGCCACGTTGAACAGCGGCGGTCTCCGTGGCATGGGCGTCCCGCCCATGCTGCACGGGCGAGACGCCCGTGCCACGCTGAGCAGAGGCACGCACCGTCGTATCCGTCGCGTCGCTCAGCCACACCTCGCCCACAACCGCATTGCTCGCGGCCTCACGGCGGAACGCGATCGTCACCCGCCCCTCTTTGATGGCCGCCGCAGGCACAATCGCTGTCAAGGAGACAGCCGCTGCCTGCCCGCCCTTCCACGACGGCAGCGCTGTTTTGGCGACCACCTGTAGTCCGTTAGCCCATACGGACTGCGAACGGCCGTTCCCGTCATAATCCCACCAGGAGAAGCCGATCTGATACGGATGCCCCGCCTTCAAACCCGTCACCTCAATAACCACCTCGCCCGGGTCGAACGCCACCGTGCCCTCCGGCTGCTCCGTATACGCCCACGGCTTGCCCTTCGCCACGCGCAGCCCCACGCCCTCTTTGCCCGTCGCTTCCATCGCCGGACCGCAGTCGAGGTACGCCAGCGCCGCGTAGCGCGTCCACAACGAAGCGAGCCTTTCCAGCGCGCGCGTCGCCAACGTCCGGTGCGTCATTGAAGCAGCCGGATCGTCCGCGACCTTCCGCAGTTGCGGCACCGCCGCCGGGTCGGGCCACTCCGCCAGCGCCCGAACCGCGGCGTCCCGAACCGCAGCATCGGGTGACGCCAGACGCTCGCTCGCCGGCGCGAGCGCGTCCTCGCCGCCCAGCGGTGCCAAGACTCTCAACACCGCAACCTGCACCGGCACCGGAGCGCCCGGCAGGCGTGCAAGCAACGGGGCCAGACGCGCCGACCGCTCCTTCATGCCCCGCCCCATCAGCTTCACGGCACTCTCCACCTCGTCGTTGCGGACACCTCCCAGCATGGCCACCAACAAGGGATAGGCAGACGCATCTTTGCTCCGGCCGAGCACTTTCAAGGCCACAACCTGAACCTTTTCCTCCGCATCGCCCGCCGCACGAAGGAGCACGGGCGTCAGATTGGGCGTTCCGCGCGCCACCGCCGCGTTTATCAGCGCAATACGGGACGCCGCAGAGCCCGCCTCGATGCCCTTAAAAATCGCTTCGTCCACGCCCGGAGCATTCAATTGAGCCAGCGCGTCCTCCGCACCCAGTTCCGCAAGCGTCGCCACGCTGCCGGCGTCGCCCACCGCACCGAGAGCCCGGAGCGCCGCCTGCTTCACCGTTTCGTCGGCACTGGTCGTCAGTCGAGTCACCGACGCACGGGACGCAATGACCTTGCGCTCCGCCAGAACATCCAAGGCCAGCGCCTGGCGGGGAGCGTCCAGCGCAGGAAGCTCCCGCGCCAGCGTCGCACCGTCCAGCCGGACAACCTGACGAATTGCTGTCGCACTCACACCTGGATCAGGATCATGCATCGCCTTCACGCAGACGGGCAGAGCCGCTTGCGGGTAACCGTAAGCGAGTGCGGACAGTCCCGCGACACGCGTCGCCGGTTTCGCGTCAGACGCCTGCGCCAGGCAGGCCGCGAGCGGCTGCGGCTTAACAGGCGCAACCACGCCTTCGCCCAGCGCGATCCGCGCGTCGGCCGCCGTCGCGGGATTCGCAAGTAGTTTTCGCATGAGCGGCGTCTCCGCATCGCCCGCCACCTTGGCGAGGTGCTGGCAGAGGATGGTTCGCGCGGCTGGCGTCGTGTCCGGCGCAGTTGCGGCCTCGGCCAAAAGGGCCGCTAGTTTCTGCCGCTGCTCCGCGTCTCCAGCCGCTTTCGGAACAAACTGCTCCAGCAGGTAGAACGGCTGGCGCGGCTGCACGCCGTCGCTCGTCCGGATTTGCTGCACCGCTTCGCGAACGTTATCCGGCAGCGGTGCGGCGGTTACGGCATGTGTCGCGAAGAACACGGATATCAGGCTGGTTAGATAAGTACTTCTTGTCATTCGTTCACCTACAATCCAGATACACGTTCTGATTTACACATGCCAGGGGGTGCGCAGCGTCCGTGAGAGCAGCCGGTTGGCCGCATCGTCATTCAGGAAGCGCTCTTTTGTCCAGTCCCAGACCAGCTTCCGGCCCGTGCGCGTGGCGATGTCCGCGACGAGGGAGATTGTCGTGGCCGCATGGCACACCTCCACCGGCGCGACCGGATCGCGCCGCGTCCGGATGCACTGAAGGAAGTTCTCCATGTGGTTATTGGAGAGATAGAGGTGCTCCTCGCCCGGCTTGATGACCGCGTCGAGCAGCGACACCGGTTCAGCCTGGATGCCACCGCGCGTCACATGCACCCAGCCCTTGTCGCCCTCGAAGCGGACGCCATGCCCCACGGGCGAACTCGCGTCATCATAGAAGTTCATCCTCAGCCCGTCCGGAGTGGTCACTTTCACCTTCCAGCCGAACGACACGTCGGCGTCGCCCTCCGCCAGAAAATCGGCGGTACCTTCCACCTCCAGCGTCGACGACTCGAGCTGCGGCGCGCCCCAAAGCGCGATGTCCAGATGATGCACGCCCCAGCTCTGGATCCATCCGGCGCAGTAGTCGGTCAGGAAATACCAGTTGTAATTGCACAGGCCCTCGCGATACGGCTTGAACGGCGCGGGCCCCAGCCACAGGTCATAGTTCAGGTCGGCAGGCACCTGGGCAGGCGGCAACTTCAGCATGCGCTTCCCGCTCGGCACGGCGGCGGTGACGGTGTGCAGCTTGCCCAGATAGCCGTTGCGGGCCAGTTCGCAGGCGAAGCGGAACCGGCGATCCGAGCGCTGCTGCGTGCCCGCCTGCAGCACGCGGCCCGTGCGGCGCACCGCCTCGCAGACCGCGCGCCCCTCCGCGACCGTCAGCGCCAGAGCCTTCTCGCAGTAAACGTCCTTGCCCGCTTTCATGGCTTCGATCGACATGACCGCGTGCCAGTTTTCAGGCGCGGCGACGGTAATCGCGTCGATGTCCGGGCGCGCCAAAATCTCTCGAAAGTCCCGCGTCGCCACACAGGCCTTCGAACCCGACTTCTCATTGAACGCGCCGCACACTTTGTCAGCCTGGTTGCCGCGAACGTCGCACACCGTCAGAACCTGCGCCTCTTTGAAGGCGGACAGCGCCGAGAGGTGATAGTTGCCTCGATCCCCCAGGCCTATCACGCCGATGCCGATCCGGTTGCTGGGAGCGACCGAACCGTCGCGTCCGAGCGCCCGCGCAGGAATGATAGTCGGCAGGGCCAGCGCCGAAGCGGCGGTGCCCAAGAACTGTCTGCGTGACACACTCATGCTCATTGCTTGTTCCCCCTTACCCGCGTTAACCGTGGCACGGGCGTCTCGCCCGTGAGGCGCTGAGGAGCGGAACGCCTTCGCATTCCGGCCGGCGCGGAAAGCCGCTCCGCACCGACGCTGCCTCTCGCCGAGTCGCCGTGCCTAAACACGCCCAACAATCCCTCGACAATCACCCGCCGCTCGGCAGACCGCGCAATATGCGGCTCGAATCCCGCTCGCAGCTTCAGCCCCTCCATCGCTTCTAACATCAGATCGACATCCCGGCGCACGTCGCCTTCGGAGAGGCTTCCGTCCCGCTGGGCGGCGGTCACGAGCCCAATGTAGAACGCACGCACGGCGTCATAGAAACGCGTCCAACTTTCCCGCACGTCCGCGTCTTCCTGCATCAGCATGAAGATGCCGGTGGTGAAGAGCCGGTTGCGGCGGTCAATGACACAGGAGTCAACACTGAACGTGAGGGCCAAGCGAAGACGCGCAAGGGGATCCGCTGAAGACGCAAGAGCGGACTGGACGTCGGACTGCCATTGCCGATAATAGTGCTGACACGCCGCGAGGACCAGCTCTTTCTTGTTCTTATAGTGCCAATACAGGCTGCCCTTGGTCACGCCTGCCCGGCCCGCGATCTGGTCGAGGTTGACCTTGGCGAAGCCGGTGTCGGCGAACAGTTCAAACGCACTTTGGGCGAGGCGCAGCGGCATGTGCGGGGCCGACGCGCGAGAAACCACTTGCTTCATGATGCCCATACTATACCGTACGGTATGGTTTCAGAGCAAGTCGTATCGTAATCTGTTGGTGGCAGGGGTGCGAGGATGTTGCGTTTCTGGAGAACGTGCGGCTTGGGGAGGGGCAAGCGTCTGCTTGCCCGGACGAGCAGACGCTCGTCCCTCCCGTGCTTTCGCGCATAACACGCATCCGATTCGCGATCCCCTGCCACCAACCGATTGCCGGGCGTATCTGCGATTGGGCTGCACAGGACAGGCGCATACGGTTCAACAGCCCGCCCAGCGGTCGGGCCCTACCGCGATACGAAGCCGTAACGAAGAACCTCGTAGGCAGGGTCGGACCGGCGGGCCGACCAGAGGCCCGGCTGCCGAACGCTCTTCGAGAGTGTCGCATACGGCCAATAAAAGGTAACAGTGGGCCAGGTTTTATAAAATCCATGGCCCGACGTTTCACGGAACCAAAGCATCCGACTCGGGGTTATGTTTCCGAAGATTGTTCTCCACTGCCTTGCATGACGTGTTGGCGTAGCAGTACGCGCACAGATGGTGACAGGTGTCGTACATACCAATGTCCTTGCTGACGATGCAACCGCACTCCTTGCGCTGTCCATTGTCTTTGAGGTACGGTCGCGAAGGGTCGGCGAACAAATCCTGCTCATACCCGAGGAACTGCATAAGCTTCTGATCATGGCCGAATGCGTCGACCATCAGGCGGTCGTCAATGCATCGACTGTGATCGTTACCATACGGCTCAAGATCAATGCCTTCCGAGCAGGTGGCTATCTTCAGCCCCCACTCCCGATTGAGACACTGGAGGCGCTGAGCCACGTCGACCATGAGTTCGGGGGTGAACTCGCGGTAGTTGACCTTCTCTCGGGCGAGGTTATTCTGGACTTTCTTGTAGACCTTGATATCCGCGAAGCTGATGACGAGGCGTTCCGTGAACGGTCGAAGTTGGGCGACGACGCCTGCAATTCTATCGAGCAACCGGTCAACAGTCAGTTCGTCGGTCAGGATAAGGGGGTCGAATCGCCAAACAATTCGTTTCTTGCCGACCATCTCGGCGAGCGCGCGGAAGGTATCGATGCGCTGAGACAATGAGGGGACGTGGGGCTCAAGGTTCTCCAGGGCGTAGTCGTTCACCGTGAACTGGAAGTAATAGTTGATACCTTTCGAGTCGAGTTCGGGCAGGTATTGGATCAGTGGTTTCGGATTCTTGCTCCAGAAAACGATCACGCGGGCCTCTTGGAAGGATACGTATTCGGATGCCCTGTTGAATGGGTTCACCCATCGGATGTATCCGCGGCGGAGGCGGTTCATGAACCAGCGGGAGAAGAATGCCGGAATGTCGGTGGAACGGCTGGCCGAGATGATGACCGGTGTCTTTGCTCGGACCGTCTGCCCTTCGTCAGTCTGAATCTCGGTTGTGTTCCACTTCAACGAAGGCATGGTTTCCTCATTTCAGCTCGTAACCGTCTGCGACGACCGCTCTTGGCGACACGATATGAATCCGACCGTCGGAGCAAATGCGCTCGGGTTTGCCGTCGTGGCATCGGAATCCTCTCACATAATGCCAGTCTCCAGTCCTGCTTGTCGTTAACGGCTCGGCGCAGCCTCGCCCAAAGGTGCGCCCTGTTACGAGTACGGGAGGGCGAGCTTCCGTCGAACAGTTGAACGCGACGAGAAGGCATGTCCTCAAAGGCCCGACACCACGGGGAGCAGCAGGCGCGAAGCGTGCACCGCATCGCAGTAGATACGGTTGGTCTGCTTCACCTTCGCGCCAGACTCGGACCATGGCTCGCCGGTGCCTGGGTTCACGTCGAAACGCGGGAAGTTGCTGGACGTGACCGAGGCGCGGATGCGATGGCCCTTGTTGAAGATGATGCTCGTGGACCAGCAGTCCACCGCGACCTCCTCAATCTTTCCAGGCGTGAGCGGCTCGGACGTCTCGACTGAATGGCGGTAGCGCAAACGCAGGATGCCTTCAGCGATGAGATAGCTTTTTCCGTCGGGATACACGTCACACAGCCTCACGGAAAGATCGGTGTCGGCGGCCGAGGAAGCGACATACACGCGGGCCTTGATGCGACCGGTTACCTCCACCGGGGCAGTGAGCGGCTCGCTCGTGAACAGGACCACATCGCTGCGGCTCTCAATCTTGTTCTGATTCATAGGGCCGCGCGCAAGCGTGAGGTTATTGCCGCCGATAGTTGGGCAGGGATTCGTGGGATCAAAGGTGAACGCGATGCTCGCGTCGTTCCCGCCGCCGGGTTTTTCAAAAGCGAGTTTACCCGCTCGCGTGAAATAGGCTGCCGTCTCTGTCGCCGGCACGGGCCAGTCGTCGGCCTGCCGCCATTCGTTGCCGGGTGCCCCGGGCATCTGCGTGTCGCCCATCACATAGTACGTGACGGCGGGCAGCTTCTCGACACCGTTATCGATGCCGCCAAGGTAGTGCTCAAACCAACGACCCGCATCGTACGTCGCGGGAACTTTCGTCGCGTTTGGAAACTGGAACTCGCCTGCGGGCATATTTCCGATGCCGTGCGTCCACGGGCCCATAATCAGCTTCTGCGTCCCTCGCGCGCCAGCGGCACCAGCGTGCTGCCGCCCCACGAACTCGTTGAGGGTCGCTTGGGCGAACATGTCGAACCAGCCGCCGATATGGACGGCGGGCACCTTCATCTGCGCGAACTTCAGCGTCGTGTCGAACGTCCGCCAGTAGTCGTCGTAGCTCAGATGCGCGCGCATCACGTCTAAGGCGTGC
>CAYMLQ010000195.1:0-10768 GCA_964390795.1 uncultured Lentisphaeraceae bacterium | reverse complement strand
TCAGAAACTCCCGGGCCGCGATGCGCTGTTTCAACTTTCCGTTACCCCATTGCATAACAGTGGTCTCCTTCTAAGTGACAGTATGTTACAGCCCGCTCCCTGATTGCGGTAGGTGGATTTGCGCAAAATTACTGTTATAAAAGCGCAACAGCCTGAGCCTGTTTCACCTCTCCGCTTAGCACGACAGAAGCGCTTCAGCCAAACCGCTGAGCTGCCCCGCCGGTCCGGCAAAGGCCCAGGTCGTACAGAGGTCGGTCACCTTGGAACAGACGCCGGGAACAAGCGCGGGCGAGTGATGCTCCATCTCGCCGAAACCGCCATGCGTTCCGTTGTCGACAAAAACCTGCTGGACAACCCCTCTGCGCTCAGGCTCGGCGAACGGCACGTCGAAATACTGCTCCCGCGTGCCGACAGGGAAACGGCGGAGGATCATAAACGGCTGCGGCGCGGCGAGATTGAGATACAGCATCAGGCCCCGGCACGGGTCGGCAAGAACGCCGAACTTGTAACTGTCCGCGGCAACGGGGACTGACGCGTGAAGGCGATCCCCCTCCTGCCTGACCTGTTGTCTGCCGAAAAAGGCAACGGGCGTCGCAGGGCCTTTGAGCGGAATGACGATCTCGCCGCCGCCCGGGACTTGCAGCAGGTTCCAGACAGCGGGCCTGACCGTCGCGGGCAGGTCCGCTGAGGCAGACAGCGTGCAGTGCAGTTCGTATCCGGCGGCGTCCACCCCCGGCGGCAACGGGAACTCGGGGGCGTCCAGCCCGGTGATGCGCTTGCGCAGCGACAGCCCGACCTTACACCCGCTCCGGTAGAAATCCGCCGTGAGGTCCGTCTCCAGCTCCACCGTGTTTGCACGGCGGCTTACGATGCGATAGGCGGCAGGGTCGAGGCTGGCAGGGACTCTGTACGTTTCAAACGGACGAGCGATGTCGGAGATGAACAGTTCGGCCTCCGGGGAGATCCAGGTGCGGTCTCCGCCCAGATTGGTCCAGCCCCCGCCGGTCAGCAGAGCCCTCGCAGACGCCGCCGAGTCGAGCGCGGGGTTCGTCCAGAACGCATTCAGCCCCTCCCGCGGATAAAGGCCCAGCACCCTGCCGCCGAAAGGCAGGACACAGAGCTTACCCAACAACAGTGGTTCTTTTCCAAGTTCCCGCAGCGTTTTGCAATAATTTTTCATCTTGTCCGCTATTCGTATCCGATGGCTTTGAGTTGTTGGTCGAAATCGGCGGGCAGATCAGCCGGCGGCTTGTCGAGGCCGCGGGCGGCGTAGTTGAGCAGGTTGCGCAGGAGGCGTTCGGCGGCGGGGTCGGGGCCGAGGTTTTCGAGGAGGCGCAGGGTGCTCACGATGAACCAGCCCGCGCCGAAGTCCCAGACGCCGATGTGCAGGCCGGAGACATACTCGGAGTTGGTGCGGATCGAGCCGCAGACCGCCTCGGACGGACGGTCAAACGGTGCCGTGGCGGGATTCATCAGCACACCTCCCGAATAGATCGTGTAGTCCTGCGAGAGGATCAGCGGCGAAATGATGTTGCTGTAGAACCGGGTGTCCATCATGCCGCCGGCGGGCAGTCCGTCGAAGATCGGGTGCCGCTTGGCCCAGCGCGCGCCGCGATAATATCCTCCCACCCAGTCGGCCTCGGTCACCGTGCCCTTGTTGGCGAGCGGCAGCCAGCGGGTGCCGATGACCTGCGTGGCCTTATACTGCTCGGCAACGGTGCCGGTGTTCGCACCGGGCGCATCCGCAAAAACCGCCGGGTCGAGAAACACGACGCAACTGCCGCGCGCCATCTGCCCGGCCAGATCGCGGAATGCCGCCACGCCACCCGGAGCCGGGGGCTTGCCCGCCGCCAGGATCACCTGACGTTTCGCCTGATTGGCGGGATCGAACGGCAGCACCTTCACCCCGTGATCCGTCAGCCATTTTGCGAGCACGGGGTCCTCACCCCAGAGCACCACCGAGGCGGGCATGGCAGGCATGGCGGCGGGGTCGGTGACATGGAAACCGACATTGCCCCCCTTGCCCATCCCGCCCTGCGCCAGCGAAGCGACGAACCGGTATTCCCCCGCCGGGCCGTCGATGGTGATCTCCTCGGACAGCACCGCCTGCGCGAGGGGCGCATCTTTGCCATCGGTGGCGGGAGGGATGCGGACCGCCACGGTTTTGTCGAACACGGGTTTCCCATCCGGCCCGGTGACTTGCAGGCGAGCCGGGTATTCGCCGGGTGGGAGCCGGTCCTCATTGGCGAGCGAGGCATCCAGCCGGATGCGCCCGCCGCGGTAGATGTTCTGCGGATCGGTGAACAGGCACCAGCGCAGCGCCGCGTTGGCCAGAAGATAGGCTTCGGGCACAGACGGCTTCAGCTCCCGGAATAAATCCGCCGCGCCGGAAGCGGTATAGGCTATGTCGGAAACGATGTGCGAGGGCGTGTAGGCGACAACGCGCGGGTTCGAGCGGATGGCCGTCTCGCCGGTCTTGCGGATTTCGGCGAACTCGCGGTTGGCGTCATCAGAAAAATCCTCCGTGCGCGGCCAGGTGTCGAAGAGCTGCCAGCCGGTCCAGTCCGCCAGGAAGAGCGCGTTCTGCCCGCGGTAGTAGAGCGCCTCATCGGATGACGCATGGCCGGACCGTTCGAGGCGCGAGACGAGGGCCGGCAAATCCTGCGAGCCGGACTGCCCGTACTCGCTGATGTAGAGCCCGGCATTTTTGATCACCTCCGGGCTCAGGACGGAGTAGATGCCCCATATCCTTTCGGGATGCTCGCCCGTGCGCAGGACGTCCAGTTGCGCACGAGGGATCGGCACCTGCGGATACAGGTGAAGATCCAGCAGGTCGCGGTTGGCCACATCCCAGCTTGCAGCTCCCGGATTGCTCAGCGTGCCGCGCACCGAGCCCCCGCTGTTGAGAACGACGACCCGCGAAGGATCCAAGGCGCGAATGAAGGGGAGTGAGTCCGCCGCACGGTCGTGTAGCGAACCTCCGGGAGTCTCGTTGAGAAGTCCCCACTGGACGACGCTCGGGTGGTTGCGATCCCGCAGGATGACCTCGCCGATCGAGCGCTCCCAGCGGGGGAACATCAGCGGCGACTCTTCGAACTGCCAGCTTCCGAAGTGTTCCTGATGGACCAGAATCCCCGTTTCATCAAAAAGGTCCAGCATCCGGGCGGGCACGCCGCCGAAGCTCAAGCGGCAGAAATTGAAGCCCAGGGCCTTCATGTTGACCACGTCGCGGCGGAGCATGTCCTCCTCCAAAGGAACGGTGTAGCCGGCCGGAAAATGGGCGATGTAGCCGCCGCCCTTGAGCAGGATCCTGCGGCCGTTCAGCCGGAAATACCCGCTCTCGAAACGGAAATCCCGAAACCCGAAGCGCACCGAACGCTGGTCGGCCGAAGGTGCGCCGGCTTCCGCCAGCTCGACGGTCATGCGATAGAGCGCCGGATCGGCAAGCTCCCAGAGCCGGTGCCCCGGCACAGCGAGCGCGGCCTCAAACCGGCTGCTGCCGGAGGCTGGCGTCAGCGCGTAGCTGCCCGCCGCCACCACCGCGCCGGAGCGCGCATCGGCCACGGTGATCCGCGCCACCGACTCCGCAGGGTTCGGCAGCGAGTTGAAGACTCCCAGGCCGACCCGAACGCGGCCGGTTTTCCAATCCGACAA
Source organism: uncultured Lentisphaeraceae bacterium (assembly GCA_964390795.1). Lineage (GTDB taxonomy): Bacteria > Verrucomicrobiota > Kiritimatiellia > RFP12 > UBA1067 > CAYMLQ01. The sequence goes on along the minus strand of CAYMLQ010000195.1, from coordinate 7,114 downwards.
CACGACGACCTCATCGAGGTAGGCCGCCGGCTTCAGAGCCAGCGCCACCGAATCCACGATGCCACCCGCATTGAAGGCCATGTTGCCCGAGATCCGGTTATTCTTAACTCCCGACGCAGTCTCCTTGAGTTTGATGCCGTCAATCGGCTCGTGCGTGGGGTTGAGCACCCGCACCGCCAGCAGGTTCTTCGTGCTCGGCCGCAGGGCGTCAGTGACATCGAGTTGAAACGGAGATTCCCCACCTTCATGGCTGCCGACCTCCCGGCCGTTCACCCAGACCTCCGCCAGATAATCCACCGCCTCAAAACGGATCAGGCTGCGGCCGCCGCGGTGCGGATTCGCGGGGGCTTCGAACTCCCGCCAATACCAGGCCACGCCGTGATAGCCGGGAAAGATATCCTGGATCACCCACGGCACCTTCGTCGGGCGGGTGTCGGCGGGCGGGGCGTCGAACCACTTTATCTCGCGGCCTTCGTTTTTCGGATCCACGGCGATCCGCCAGTCCGGGCCGTCGAGCGGGAGCGTTTGCGAGAGCACAGTTGCGATGGAGCTCTGGCTTTTCGTGCCCGGCTTGGCGGCCTGCAAGGCGATCGCCGGCGCTTCGAAGACATACGAAAACGTGATGGCCTCGCCCGCCACGCTCCGGCCATCCAGCGAGATCTGCAGACGCGCCGTCACCGTGTAAGCTCCCGGCGGCAGCGTGGGAACAACGATGGCTTTGAAGTCAGCCTGCTTCGACAAGCTGGCAATTGGAACGCTCATTTTGCGGTTGTTCGGCCATTGGAGCGCTTCGATGACAACCTGAATTTCCGGCTGTTCCTTTGACCTCCCCGCCGCCAAGTCCGGCGGCAGCGAGAACTCCCACTGCGCCCCGCCGGCACTCCCCGTTGCGGGCGGAACGCTCCGCCACTGGAGGCGCAGCGCTTCCGCGATCGGCGCCAGCTTCTCCTCGTGCGACAGCGCCAGCGAAAAATCCGTGACCGCCCGGTTCCATACGCGGAACTCGTCAAGCGCTCCGCGGAACGCCCGCTCCGGGCCGCTGAAGCCCAACCCGACGCGCAGGGTCGTCGGCGAAGCGGCCATCGGCGCGGTAGCGGGCATTGAGGCGACCGCCGAGCCGTTGAGGAAAAACGTGAGTGTTTCCGGCGTTTTCACCAGCGCCACATGCTGCCACTTGCCCGGAGTGAGCTGCACCGGGCGCGTCATGCTTAACTTGTTCCAGCCCGCGCCATACGAAACGGAAAAGCGGTTCGGTTGCGCGCCGTCCTGCTGCATCACAAAACCCACACCTCCGTGATCGTGATTGCCGAAGATATTGGCGTGGGCGTTCTGCGATGCGTCCGGCTTCACCCAGCACGCCACGGTGAATGTCTGCCCGAGCGCCGCCGGGGCGGGGCCGCAGTCGATGTAGCTGCCCGCGCCGTCGAGTACGATGCCCTTGCCCGCGCGGCCTTCGCCGAACGTCGGGTTGCCCCGCACCGTGCCGTTGCGCCCGCGCCCCGAACTGTCCGCCACGTCACCCTCAAACGTGTATTCGAGAAGCAAGCCGTCTCGGACGCCTGCGGCAGGTTTGACCGCGGCGTTCTCGGCGGCAAAGACGCCGCCGCCAAACGCGGCGAGTGCAGCCATGATTGTCAGACTGGTTCGTGTGGCTTTCGTTCCGTTCAACCTGTTGAGAAACATAAAACTCCCCCTTTTACTCTTTCTGCGCGGGCGCAGCCCGCAACCCAAGACCGCCGTATCCGGCAGAGCCCGTGCGAAGTCACGGGAGCGAGCGTATCCGCGATGCGGCAATTCAGAATTCAGACCGCTGTATTCAGCAGAGCCCACACGAAGTCGTGGGAACTTAGCATCAATCCAGAATAGAATACGTTGAGAGAGTCGCTTCCGTCGATCTTCCCGTTCTGAATTCTGACTTCTGTCTCCTGAATACTTCTCAAGCAACTGCGGCAGGGACGGTTCCCCCGAGCCGTCCCTGCCGTTCACTCCTTGCCGCGTCTTCAATAAACCCTGATGAGCGTCCCCATCGGCCATTTAGATACCAGCGACACAAAAATGTCCACCTGCGTGGTATCGGAACCGTAATTGTTTGCGCCGCCGTTACCCGTCACGAACGCCACGCTCTCGCCGGCTTTCAGTCTGCGGATCCCGCTCCACCGCGCCGGCACGCCAAAATTCGAATAGCCGGTCCACAGGCTCCCCGCCAGCGAGCCGGTGAAATTCGTTTGGACGGCCGCATTCATCCTGTCGCCGCCCGCCGCCCCCCAATCGCCCACCCGCTTCCAGGCCGCCGCAAACTGGAACTCGCCGGTGTACGGCGCCGTCCACCGGATCACCGCCTCATTCCACGTCGCCGAAGAGATATAGGGGAGCATGCCCAGCTTGCCCGGCTGGAGGCCGTAGTACGTCGCGCCAGCACTGTTGTTCTTCATCACGTCCGGCAACCCGCCAGAACCCGGCACATACCAGGTGTTCAGGCCGGTATTGCTTAAGCCGTTGAGATCCATATTGGCAATCAGCCCCGTCGTGCCGCTGCTGGTATTGGCCCATTCATACGACCAGACGCCGTTCACGTTGGCATTGGTGGTGGCGCTGAAGTCCGCCCTGGCGTCCCAAAGCACGGGGGTGGCCAGAGGCAAGGGCGTGACGGTGAACTCCACCTTGGTGGAATCGCTGCCGTGGGAGTTAGCAGGACCTTGACCCACCGCGAGTGCAATGCTCTCGCCCTTGGTCAGACTGAAAACGCCGTCGTAATAGGCCTCCCATCCAAAAAGCAAATCCGCCGTCCACAAACTTCCCGCCATGGAGCCGGTGAGATTCCGGTGGATGGAAACGTCCACGCCATCGCTGCCGGCGTGGCCCACCTGCGTCGCTGACGCATTGACCTGATAGACGCCGTTGGACGGCGCCGTCCACCAGATCACCGCATGGTCAAAAAACGGTGAAAGATAGGGATGCAGGCCCAGCTTGCCGGGCGCCCAGCCGTAATAGGTGTTCGCTGGATTGTTGTTTTTAACGATAACCGGAACCGCTCCGGGAATGGAATACGACCAACTGTTCAAATCCGCGCTGCCGCCGAAGTTGGCGTTATAGGTATCCATGAGGCCGACGGTGTTCTCCGCGGAATTGGCCCACCCGTATGACCACACGCCGTTCACGTTCGTCGCGCTGGCGGAACTGAAATCCGTGTTGGCGTCCCAAACCCCCGTCGGCAGGCTCGTGACCTCCGCGCTGAGCACCGTGCTGTCAGAGCCATTAATCCCTGCGCTGTTGAGCGCCCAACTGATCGTCTCGCCGGCTACCAGGCTCAGGGTTTCGTTCCAGGTAAAAACGGGAGCGGCGTTAGTAATGACACCCGACTTCAGGCCGACAAAAACCCCGGTGCCTGGGCTAAGGTTCTTGGTGACCGAGGGTCCTACGCCGCCGCCGCCGCCCACATAGGTGAACGACGAGGTGAACTGGTAGAGTCCGTTGGACGGTGCGGTCCAGGTGACAACCGCATGCTCGGTTGCGCCGGGGTTGTTTGGATGCATGCCCAGCACGCCGGGCGCCCAACCGTAATAGGTACTCGCGGAGGTGTTTTTCGCTACGCAAGGAACCGTGTTTGCTGTCACAGACCAGCCATTAAGGCCGGAACTTCCAAACAGGTTGGAATTTGAGACGGTCATCAGCGCATTGGAGGCTCCAGCGGCATTGGCATAGCCATACGACCACGCGCCGTTCGGGTTGGCGGCCAGACTGAAGTCGGCGGTGGCGTTCCAGGTGGCGGCCTGGGCTTGCAACGCGAGCAGCACACCGGCGGCGGCTGCTATGTAGAAGCGCTCGTTCATTCTCATCGTATCTCCTTGTTTGTGTTTCGTGTCACGCATTTATGAGAGTACGATACATCCAGATGCGTTTTTACGAAATGTAAAATCGCGCAAAAATTATTGTAGAAAAACGCAACTTCCGGTTTGCCTCAGAGAGGCTTTTGGCACATACTCAACACCATGAGTCAGATGCTGACACGCATGCCGCAGGTGGCTTTGCTGCTGCCGACGTCGGTCAAGACCGCCAGGGAGATGCTGCGCGGCATCCTGCAGTTCGTTCGTTTCCACGGACCGTGGGCCGTACACATCATCGAGGGGCGCGAGGGCGAACAGAAGCTGCTGCACCCCGCCACCTGGGGGTTTACCGGGATCATCGGGATTCTGGATAACCGTCACGATACCAAACGTCTGCTGGCGGCGCGTATCCCGATCATCGTCACCGGCCTGCTCGATTATGTTCCCGCGAAGCCGCCCCCTTGGCTGGGCCGCATCCTGTGCGACAACCGCCCCATCGGCCAACAGGCGGCGGAGTACTTTCTGAACCTGAAATTCAGGCATTTCGCTTTTATCGGCGAAGTCAACGGCTCGTTCTGGTCGGAGGAGCGCCGGGCCGCTTTCTGCGAACGCCTGACACAGGACGGCTTTTCCTGTGCGGTTTACCCTCGGCTCTCCGCCGCCGCGCGGAAGGACTTCAGCGTGGAGCAGACCGTGCTCTGCGGCTGGCTGAAAGCGCTGCCCAAGCCTATTGCGCTTCTGGCCGCCAACGACGTGCGGGGACGCCAGGTTCTGGATGCCTGTCTGACGGCGGGCGTGGCCGTGCCCCAGGAAGTGGCGGTGCTGGGTGTCGACAACGACGAGCTGCTCTGCGAAACGACCAACCCGCAGATGTCCAGCATCCAGATGAGCACCGAACAGGCGGGGTTCGAGGCCGCCCGCATGCTCGACGGCATGATGCGCGGCAAGCGGCGCGGCGCTCCCCGGCAGACGGTCATCACCTACGGCTTCTCGCACCTGGTGACGCGGAACTCGACCGAAACCGTTCAGATCGCCGATATGCTGGTCGCCCGCACCTTGGAGTTCATCCGCATCAACGCGAGCGTCGATGTGACGGTGGATGAGCTGGTGCGGCACCTGCATGCCTCGCGGCGCACGCTGGAGACGCGTTTCAAGGCGGTGATGGGGCGCACGGTATACGCCGAGATCCTGCGCGTGCGGCTGGAGCGCATCCAGACGCTCCTGCGCGAGACGCCCCTTTCGATCGAGGCGATCGCGGGCACCTGCGGGTTTTCGGACGCCAGTCACCTCAGCAAACTGTTCAAGCAACATTTCGCCATCACCCCATCCGCCTTCCGCCGTCAGACCCTCGATCCAAAGGAGTCGCTTCACAAGACATAACCCCGTTACTCGAACTCCGCCCTCTGCCCCGAGTCCCCTCCGTCACATTTCCCGCCACACCACCCACTCCGCTAATCTGCTCTCCCTCCCCTCCGCGCCGCGAGCGTAGCGAGTCAGCCGTCCCCTTCGTCCCGTCCGCTCTATTTCCACACGCGCTAAACCCGCCTCACCGCTTATCGCGCTTCTCCCCCCAACTTTGCTGTGGCGCGGCTGAATGGCACTCGGATTATGTGATTTGTTCTAAGGCAGTTTGATGATCTGGTTGGCGGTATGGGCCAGCGAGCCCACAGTGGCTTCATTGACTTCTGCGCCCGTCTCAGATGGGCGGTGCGACCAACTGCCCACGCGGATCTGCATGCCCTTGTCATATACACCGCTGGCCTGTAGATACTCCATAATGGCGACGAGCGTGTTTTCGTAGAGCGCGTTGGGCGTGGCAAGGGGATCGGCGCGCCTCTGCAGGGTGTGGCCGTCGTGGAACAGCTCCTCCTGCTCGCTTAAGCTGGCCTCCACCACATTGATGCCCATTTGCACGCCTCGGGCGGCCAGGGCGGGCTTGTGCCGTCGCAGGACTTCGGTGACGTAGGGAATGCTGTAAGTCCAGTCCACATCCATGAACACGGTGCGCGGCTTGAAGCCGGCGGCGATGAGCACGTCCAGGAGTTGGTTGAGATAAGGCACCGAGTTGTATTGGGGCGAGGAGAACACGATACCATGGAACTCCTCCGGCGTCTTGCACCAGCCGGGATTGGCGGCGTGGATGGCATCCAGTCCCCTCTCATCGCGCCACTCCCATCCGGGGTTGACATTCCAGTGCAGGCTGACGGCCGGCATGCGGCTGCCCCAGCGCGCTTGGGCCACCTTGAGGTAGCTCACGTAGTCCTGCATCAGCGAGGACAGGAGGCGGTCGTAAGGCTGGCTGGCCGCGGTGAAAGGGCTGAGTTTGCGCGCGGCCTGTTTCCGTTGCTCCCAGCTCCCCGGAGTACGCGCCAGCAGCGCCGCGTCGAATTCCGGCAGCAGATTGGGCATGCGCTCGTCGAACACCAACTCGTCAGGGGTGAACGGGCTGCCGTCTCTCGTGACAAACCAGCCGCTGCCGGACGGGTTGGACCGATCCTTCGGATCGCTGATGCAGAAAATGCTGGAAAAGATGTTCACGCCGTTGACAGCTTCGCCGTGGATCTCGGCGCGGGCGAGTTGCGCGCCGTCCAAAGGTTGCGTGAAGGCGGGCACTTCGACGGACACTGGAATGCCCTCGGTTCGCAAGAGCGTGAGCAGGCCAGCGGAGTCCTTCATATAGCCGATCTCCGCCGCGGCAATGCCGAAAGAACCGCGGTTCTTCTTGAGATTTCGCATCAGGACAGGCCACCGCTCTTTTCGTCCGAAGGATTCGTCCAGGTGCCCGTTAATCAGCCGCTTTGCATTGCCGGGCCGATACCACAGGCTGCCGGCAAACTGGTTGGGCGCAAACGAAAAAGCGGCGGGCGGCTGAGGCTCGCTGGCCCCAGGCGCGGCTCCCTTCAGGGCCGTGAGAGTCTCAGGTTCCGCCGCCTGCACCGCGGCCAGCGTCACGAGCGCCAGGAAGGAGATGAATGTGTGGGTGCGTTTCATGGTGGCGCGTTCTTCATCGTACACATCCGACACTCCGTTGTTCTCCGTGCAGGCGCGCCCGCCCGTCCGGCCGGTTTTCCCTTCCCAACCGGAAAACGGCCCTAGCATCTAGCATACGGCTATTGACGCCCGCCGTCAACGCCGGGCCCCAGAAATGCCCGAACCGACCGGCCCTTTTCACCCCGCCCGCCGACTTGACAGAAGCCCCCGTTATCCGACCTTGCCGTATCCCGCACCCGCCGGGAAACGCAGTTTGTACGTACACATCCGACCCTATTCCTGATCCGGCGTTTTCATGT
>CAYMLQ010000194.1:0-10772 GCA_964390795.1 uncultured Lentisphaeraceae bacterium | reverse complement strand
CTCCCGGTCAGCGCTTATTCTGCTGCCCGTGGTGAATCCTATGGGATGCTAGTGTGATTAATTGTATTTTTAGCCTCTTCGTTAGATGAGGCCGATTAAGTGTCGAGTGCGTCAAGCAGATTGCGAATGACAAGTGACAGGAGCATTAAAATGAACCGAAGGAATGGGCTGAAGTCGGGTGGCGTATGGGTATCGCGTTTAGCGGTAACGGCGATGGCGCTGTTCTTGGGCGGAAGGACACTCTGGGCGGGTGACACCGGCGCAGGGCCTTTCGAGTATTCGAACGGACTGCGCGGTTCCATGTTCATGCCTGTGCCCTACGCTCAAGCGACGGTTGATCTCACGGGGTCAACCTATACGAACTCCCTCACGCGCGTCTTCACCGGCGGCAAGGCGGGCACGGTTCTCGCGACGAACGAGATCGCGGGCAAGAACATCGTTTTACAGGGGCCGGCCAACTCGTGGAACGAGTTCGGCGGAAGCCCCGGCGATAACTTCGTCGCGGCGCTGAGCGGCCGCTTCTATCCGCCCGTCACCGGCACGTACACCTTCCGTTGGAGCCAGGACGACAAGGGCTGGCTCTTCATGGATATGGGCAACGACGGCGTGTTCGACAGCGGTGACGTTGTGGGTTTATGGCTGTGGAACTGCACGGCCACCCGGACGCTGACGGCCGGGCAGGGCTACAACTTCATGTTCTTCAGCCAAGATGCCTCTGGCGGTGAGAGTCTCGCCTTCTGGTACACGCCTCCGGGCGGCAGCGAAGTGTATGTCTGCCCGTCGGCGCAGCCGGGCCAGTGGCGCTACCCGAGCCGATCGATCCCGTTGGTGAGTGTTGACAACGCCGTCATGGACGCCAGCGCGGTGACGGATCAGTCGGCGACCCTCAAAGGTAATTTGTACGGACTGGGAGTGGCCCTTGACGTGTGCGTGTGCTGGGGCCGGACGGACGGCGGCAACGTGGTTGGAAACTGGGAGACGAACGCTTACGTAGGCCCGTTTAATAATTTCTCCGGTCCGGTCAGCCTGGCGGTTGACGGCCTGACGGTGAACACGCCGTACTACTACACCTTCTTCGCGACGAACGCCTCGCTCAGCGCGTGGGCGACGCCCTCCCTGACGTTCGTGCCCGGCGAGGTGACGCTTGAGGCCCCCGACGCCGCAGCCTCCGAGGTCGGTCCCGATGCGGGCAGTTTCCGGGTGACGCGCCCCGCCGCAGCCACCAACAGTGCGCTGACGGTTTACTACACGCTCGGCGGCACGGCCGCGAACGGCGCGGACTACGCGTCGCTCTCCGGCAGCGCGACAATCCCCGTCGGTGCGGCGAGCGCGGACATCGCGGTGTCGCCCAGCGCCGACTCGGTCTGGAGCGAGGGCGCTGAAACGGTGACAGCGACACTGGCCGCAGGCAACTACGTGGTGGGCGCTGCGAATTCCGCGACCGTCACGATCCAAGACGCAGGCGTCGCCGCCGATGACTGGAATAAGCGGCTGCCCATCTGCTTTGCGGGATACAACCGCACGGAGACGCTCACCAACTTCCCCGCCCTTGTGACCTTGGGGACAAACCTGAGCGGGTTCAGCTACAGCCAGCTTCTTTCGGGCGCGAACGGCGATCTGCGGTTCGTCGATGAGTCCATGACGCGCGAGCTGCCTTACGAAATCGAGAAGTGGGATGCGACGGGCCTGTCGCGCGTGTGGGTGCAGGTGCCGCGCCTCACCAATAGCGCCACAGTCTGGATGCTGTGGGGCAAGAGCGGTCAGATGGTTCCTGCCTACACGACGAACGGCTCGGTCTGGTCCGAAGGGTACGTGATCGCGGCTCACCATGCCGAGTCCTTTGGCACGGTGTTCGATTCAACCGCGTTCAGAAACAACGGGACGCCGAGCGGGTTAATCATGCAGGATGAGCCGGGCGCGACCGCAGGCGGCGACCTGGTCGATGGTTTTGACGACTACGTGACGTTCGGCACGGCCGGTCGCGCAGTCAACACCTTCAGCTTCTCGGCTTGGGTACGTGCGACCACCAACCATGAGGTCGATGTCCAAAGCAATTCATCAACAACGGGAACGGCGGGGCAGAAATGGGTATTCGAGGCCGAACTGGGCAGCATAAACGACGTCGTGGGCGCAGGTCTTTCGGTCGGCACGAACGGGATTTCGGTCTACGAGCACGGCAGCAGCTATATGCCGCCTCTGGCCGTCTATTCGGGTAACATCGGCACGAACTGGAACCAAATCACAGTCACCTATTCGAACAAGGTGCCCCGGATCTTCTTAAATGGGCAACTGGTGCGGACGGGCCTGACCTCAACGCGCGTTCAAGTGAGTTCGCCCTATCGGGTGGGTGGTTACACCTACGGATACTTCGCTGGCTCCATAGATGAGACGCGCGTGTCGTCCGTCGCGCGTTCGGAAAACTGGGTGTGGGCCGAGTATATGAACGTCGCCTCGAATGGCGTCTTGGCGACGTATGGCGCGTATCCGTCGCCCGATTTTCCGCACGTCGCGAACCTGCCGGCCTCCGGCGTGTCGGGTGCGGCTGCGACGCTGAACGGCTACCTGAGTTCGACCGGCCTGACAGAGACGGCTGTGGCGGTGTACTGGGGCGCGACAGACGGCGGCACGGACGCCGGGGCGTGGGCGAACACGAACTGGTTCGCGGCACCCGCGGAGACTGGCGCGTTCGCGAAGGAGATCTCCGGCCTTTCCGCCGGGACGACCACTTTCTTCCGCTTCGCTGCATCGAACGCGTACGCGACAGTGTGGGCGTCAGCCACGGAGACGCTGCTGACGGGCGCGGTGACCCTGGAGGTGACCGACGCGGCTGCGGCCGAGTACCCGCAGGACACGGGCACGATCACGGTGTCGCGCGGCGTCGCGCAGGACGCGCCGCTGACGGTTCACTATACGCTGAGCGGGAACGCGGCGAACGGGACCGACATGACTTACTTGAACGGCGCGGTGACGATTCCGGCGGGCCAGGTGACGGCCGACATCGTGGTCGCCCCGCTGTACAACCGTAACTACCAGACGCGCGCCACCGACACGGTGACGCTGACCCTGGCGGACGGCGGCTACGTGTCAGGCAGCCCGAGCGAGGGCACGGTGACGATCACGAACTGGCAGCCGGGTTCGACGGCAGGGTACGAAGTGCCCCGCAACTTCATTTCGTCATCGCCGGCGCCGCTGACCGGCTCTGAGTTGTTCACCAAGACCGGCGCGGGCCAGATGATGGTGGGCGGTTCTGTTGGAAATACCTTCAGCGGCGACATCACCGTGGACACGGATGGCGGCTTGATGCGCGTAGGCGCTATCCCCGGCGCGGCCTCCGGCATCGGCGTGACGCTGCCTGGCATGACAGCCGCGAACACCATTACGGTCAAACGCGGCGGCACGTTCCAGATCGAGGACAACGTGAACGGCTCGGTGAGCTCGGCCCCGAATCGGTTCGGTACAGAGGGTAACCGGCCCGGCGTCGCCCTGAACGGCGGCACGCTGACGCTCAACGGCGCCTACTACAACGCGATCGTGCCGCAGACCTTGGGCAAGCTGTCGTTGGGCTCCGGCTACAACACGGTCAATACGATCCGCAATGTGAATAACAATGTGGCGCTCGGCGTGCCGCAATTGATCTTCTCGAGCGTGTCGCAGGACAAGGGTTCCCATGTGAACTTTACGGGCACCGCGCTCGGAATGACGGCGACCAACGCGCCGCAGGTTCGTTTCACAGCGCCTCCGGCCTTGGTCGGTGGCAACGGCGCGGCAGGCAGCACGACGATCAGCATCATGCCCGGCGCCCGGTTCACGTACGATTGGGTGACCCATGCCGGGACGACCGGCATCCGCGCGTTGACGAATGAATACAACACGCTTGCGAACAACGATATCAACGCCGCAGGCGCGACCGAGAACGTGCGCATGACCAATGCGCTGACCGCCTTCCCTGGTCTCCTCGCTGACAAGACCGTCAACTCGCTGCTCATCAACGCGGCAGCCCAGGCATACTGGACCCCGACCAACAAGCTAACGCTCACCAGCGGCCAGTTGATGAGCGGCGTTGCGAACAACCAGATGGTCATCTACTACCCGTCAACGCTGACTGCGGGTTCAGGCGCGGACGCCTCGCTCGATGTCACGGTCGGCCAGAACACCACCTACATTCGCTCGCTCATCACCGACAACGGCAGCGGACGGGTCGCGCTGACGAAGAACGGCGGCGCCGCACTGACCTTGGACGGCTCCGTCGATAACACCTATTCGGGCGGGACGTACGTCAATGAAGGCACGCTGAACACCGGCGGTACGCAGATGCGCCGCTTCCTCGGCAATGGGCCGGTGCGCGTGGATGCCGGCGTCCTGTGGCTGGCGCAGGTCGGTGCGACGGCGAACGCCTCCGGCGATGACTACACTGCGGTCAACGGCGGCCAGATCGGTGTGACCACCACGCCGTTCACGAGCGACGATACCTTCAACATCGGGCCGGGCTGCGTGATCTACGGCTCTTCGTATGCCGGTGCGGGCCTGAACTCGCTGGACCGCGGCTTCGGAGTCGCGGGAGTAACGCCGAACATCACGCTGGCGCCCGACGCGATCATCGCGCATTCGGTCGGCCTGCTGGGGCCGCTCAACCTGGCGACGAACACCGTCAAGAATCTGGGCGCGAACGCCGATCTGTTCTATGGGTTGACCTCGGAGCAACAGGCTCCGGCCGGCGCGATTACAATCGGCACGGGCACCCCGTTCAAGGGGCTCAGCAATGACCGCACCGCCGACAGACGCTGGAGCGCGGGCACGATCAACGTGACGCCGGGAACCAGCGAGATCACGTTCCAGAGCATGGCCAGACCCGGAACGACCCCCGGGTATCTGTATTTTGGACACTGGACGCTCCCCGGCGCTCCCGTGGTGGCCCCTGCCGGGCCGCTGACCGTCAACATCTTGGGTAATGTGATTCTCGACGAGACCGGGGCGACCTACGGAGACACGTCGGCCGGCAAGCCGGTGACCTTCGCTGTCAAGTCCGGCGCGCAGCTGATTGTGGACCGCCCGGACGCCATGGGCAGCGGCAGCGGCCTCGCTTCCGCACGCATCGAAGACGGCGGCACGCTGACACCATGGACACCCGCAGGCATCAACGGCCCGGTCACGGTCGCGGCAGGCGGCAGACTCGCTGCCAGTCTCTCGGGCGGCCTGACGGGCACCGGCGCGATCACAATGAGCCCCGGCTCCATAATCGAAGTGTCAACCCCCATGGGCTTCACGGGTTCGCAGGCGGATGCCGTCGCGGCGTCGCTCCTGCCTGGGCAACTCGTTCGGCTGGGCGTCGACTATTTCGGCTCGCCCGTCGACACGCTTGATTCTCATTTGGGGTCTAGGGCTCCCATTTTCGAGATCTACGGCAGTGACCGCCGCGCTGCAAATCCGCTCGTGGCGGGCACGACGGTGCTGACGCTCAACCGCGATGCGACGACCGGTCTGGGCGGCATGCTTGTCAACGACTATGCGGGACGCTCGTTGAATTCGGCCCCCGACGGCATCCTCGTCATCGGCCCGAACGGCGGCACGATCGCCGCGACCTCGAATACCATTTTGTATGTGAATCAGCCGTTCTCGCTGGGTGCTAACGCGCTAACTATCGGCGCGACGGACGTGCTCGACCGCGTGCTGTCGCCGAAGCTCGGTTCGGTGTACCTCAACGTGTCGTTCGGCCTGAGCTGGGCTCTGCCGGGCAGCAGCATCACCGTGATTCCCGGCGCCACGCTGCAGAACGCTGGAAACGCGATTCCCGACGCGGCGGACGTAACGGTCAACGGCTTGTTCCTTGTGAGCGGTACAGAGACGATCGGCTCGCTGGGCGGCTCCGGCTGGGTCAACCTGCAGGGCAACACCCTGTACGCGGGGCGTAACAACAACGCGTCGACTTTCTCCGGAACGCTGACCAACACCTCCCTGTCTGCGGCGCTCGTGAAAACCGGCTCGGGGCGCATGGACGTCACCTCGCCCCAAGGCCTCTACTCGGGTCTGTTTACGGTGAACGGCGGCACTCTGGCGCTCAGCGGCGACGGCACCACGACCAACACGGGCCTGAGTGCGTACACGCTGTTCGACAGCGGGACGCTGCTCCTCGACAACTCGACGGTCAACAAGCGGGACCGTCTGTCCGGCTTTGCGCCAGGCGTGACGTTCAACGGCGGCACCTTCCGCTTCGCGGGTAAGGACGGCGAGGCCTCCGGCGAGAATCTGGGCGCCGCAACGCTCGTCAACGGCGCCGCGACGATCGACGTGGTCAACGGCGCAGGTGCAGGTTCCTCAGTCGACCTCGTTTTCGGTGGACTCACGCCCGGCTTTGGCACGGTGAACTTTACGGCGTCGAACGGCACGCTCGGCACGGGCGGCAGCCATCCGCGCGTCTTTTTCGACGGCTTGGCCTCAGGCGTGATGGGCTTCGCCACGGTCGGCACCAATCCGGCCTACTACAGTTCGGCGACCGGCGTGCGGGCCTATACGCTGGAAGAGGGAACGGAGTTCGACGGAACGGTTGACCAGACTGGCGTCGACACAAAATACACGGCGCTCAATAACCACTTGGCGCTGAACGCGGCCCGTTCCGTCAATTCGCTCTGGATCGACAGCCCCGGCGCCGGGAACGTTGTGAATCTGGGCGCTTCGGGCGCGAACAACCTGACGCTGACGTCAGGCCGGCTCACGCTGACGGGCGGCGACGACTTCGCGATCACGCGCAGCGGCTCCAGCACGGGCGTACTCAAACGCGACCTCTTCGGCACCTTGTTCCTGGGCGTCGGTGCGGGGCGGACGCTCACGATGAGCGTGCCCGTTGCCAACGGCGCCGCTGCGGTCGCGAAGGACGGCGCAGGCACTCTGGTGCTTAACGCGGGGAATACGTTCTCGGGCACCCTGAGTATCAACGAGGGTACGGTTCGTTACGGTGCCGTCAGCTCAAGCGACCTCAACAACAACGCCGTCAACATCTGGAATTCTGGCGTGCTGGACTTCGCCGGTGACGTTGACACCCTCGGCGCAGTCACGATCTACAATGGCGGGATCACCAACTCCGCCGCCTATGGAGCGCTGACTCTGGGTTCACTGACAATGGGCGGCGGGCCAGCTGGCTCGTCGACCTACGTCACGACGGGGACGGGCACGAATAAGCTCGCCGGTAACGTGACCTTCAACGCGGCCAACGATCCCGACAAGGCCACCCTCGCCGGCACGCTCGACCTGAACGGCGGCACCCGGACCTTCACGGTCAACAACAGCGTCGCGCCCGGCGCGGCCGTGGACATGGAGGTTTCCGCCGTGATCAGCGGCGCGGCTGGAAATGGCGTCACCAAGGCTGGCGCGGGCGTCCTGAAACTGAGCGGCGCCAACGTGTTCGATGGCAACGTGTATAGCGCCGATAACTGCGGCACCATCATCGCCAGCCACCCGCAAGCGCTGGGCGCGCCGAGCGTCGGCCGCATCATGAGCGTCAATAACAACGACACGATGGTGCTGGACGGCACGGCAGGCAACATCACCTTCCCAGCCAACTACACGAACCTGTACCTCAACGGCGCGGGCGACTATCAGATCGGTACGATCCGCGGCGCGCTGACCAGCCTGTCGGGCAGCAACACGGTTTCGTGCCCGATCACCCTGACGGGCAACAATGTGTATCTCGCCTCCCTGCAGGTTGGCGGCTCACTGGTGCTCGCGGGCAACATCAGCGGCGCGTTTGACCTGACGGTCAACGGCGACGGCAACACGTCGCTCGGCGGCGCGATCGCGACCACCGCGAAGGCGCTGAACAAGAACGGTGACGGCACGCTGACGCTCAGCGGCACCGGTGCCAACACCTTCTCCGGCACGACCAGCGTGAACGACGGCAAGCTCGTGCTGGCCAAGGCAAACGGTTTGGCCGGGGTCAACGCCATCGCCAACGGCGCAGTGAACATCAACGACGGAGGCGTGCTGCAGTACGCGGCGTCCAGCGCGAATCCCGACATGATCGGCACCGGCACGCTGACAATCAACCAGACCGGACGGTTGGACTTGAACGGCGCGAGCGACGGCATCGGCGCTCTGGTCATCGCCTCGCCCAATGCGATCACGGACACGACGCCGGTCCTGAATACGGCGGGCGGCGGTAACCTGTCCGTGAACGGCTTGACCATCACGCCCGCACACGGCTTTCTCACCCGCATCGAGACCGGCACCGGCACGCTGACGCTGAGCAACAACGTCACGTTCAACGCGGCCACGACGGGACGCGCGCAGATCAACGGCAGCCTGTCGCTGGCCAACGCCGCGCGCACGTTCACGATCAACTCCGGCATTCATTCGAACTACGATTTGGCCATCAACGCCGTGATCAGTGGCACTGCGGGTACAGGCCTTACCAAGGCCGGCAGTGGCCTGCTGCGCCTCGGAGGAGCGAACCTTTTCGACGGCCCCGTGACCGTTTCCGGCGGAACGCTCGTGCTGGGCAACAGTCAGGCCTTGGGCGTGCCGAGCGCCGCGCGTGCGGTCACCGTCAGTTCGGGCGCTACGCTGGCTTTGGACGGCGCGAGCATCAACGATCCGAACAACCGGCTGGCGTTGAACCTGAACGGGACGGGCGACTTGCGGAACAGCGGAACGATGAGCGGCGCCTTGGTCAGCCTGGCCGGCAGCAACACCGTGCCCTGCGCCATCACGCTGGCGGGCGGCACGCAGGTCTCCTCGCTGAAGGCGGGCGGCACGCTGGTTCTGTCCGGTGCCGTCACCGGCGGCACCTACGCGTTGACCGTGGCCGGCGCGGGCGTCACCGCGCTCGCGGGTGCCAATGGCGCGCTGGTGAGCGCCAGCAGCGTCACGGTCAGCCAGAACGCGACGCTGTCGCTGGAGAACACGGTGTCGGCGAACAAGGCGGACCGTATTCCCAACTCGATTCCCCTCACGCTGGCGGGCGGCGGGGTGCGCTTCAACCACGACGGCGGCGCGGCCCACTTCACCGAAACCCTCGGCGCGCTCACGGTCGGGGCGGGCAGCAACGCCGTATTTGCGGCCCAGGCGGCCAGCGGGCAGACCTCCGCGCTCGTCTTCGCCTCCATGACCTGGGCGGGCGGCACGGTCAACTTCACCGGCGAAGGGCTCGGCGAGAGTGCGCAAAACCGCATCTTCGTCGGCGGTCAGGCGGACGGCATGATCGGCCCGTGGGCGACCATCAACGGCACCAACCTCGCGTTCTACAGTTCGACGCTGGGCGTTTATCGTGGCACCAGCACCGAGCAGGGTATCGCGGCGCTCGGCGGCACGGTGGCTTCGGTGATTCCCCATAATGAAAACGCCTCGGCGGTGATCAACACGATGGGCAGCGAAGGCCCGATCACGCTGGAAGCGCTGTGGACCAACCGCGTTCTCGAAGTGCGGCAGGAGACGGCGTATGCCTCCGTGGTGGCCATGACCAACGACACCGCCACCAAGGCGCTACAGACCTCCCGTCTCCTAATCAAGGCGGGCCAGGAGTCGCTCACCATCGGGCACGCCGAAAATAGCGGCTCTCTGATGGCGCTGTGGTCAGGCGGGACCCTCTCGTTTGAAAACTGGAACGCTTCGAAAACGCTGACAGTCAATGCGGCTGTCGTCAATAACAGTGCGGCCTCCAGTGTGGCAAAGTTTGGCCCGGGACCGGTACTGCTCACAGGCTCCAACTCCTATTCGGGCGCGACGCTGGTCAGCGAGGGCAGCCTTGAGTTTGGCGGCAGTCTCGCGCAGAAGCTGTCCGGCACCATCAGCGGCGCAGGCACGCTGGTCAAGAGCGGCACCAATCAGTTGCATCTCGCCGGCACCAATACGTTTACGGGCCCGCTGTACGTCAACGCCGGCCTCGTGCGGCCGGAAGCGAACAGCGCGTTCGGCGCGCCTGGCGGCGGCGTCTTCATCGCCAGCGGTGCGGCGTTGGATGTGGGCTGCGACAAGTCGGTCGGCGGCACGCGCTTTAACGACAACCTGAATTTGGGCGTCGAGGAGTTTACGGTGAGCGGAGCGGGTGCCGATGGAACAGGCGCCATCGTCAATAACGCAATCTCGAACCAGATGAACGCCGTGCAGCGGGTTCTGCTGTCTGGCGACACGACGTTCGGCGGCAAGAACCGGTGGGACCTCCGCAGCGGCTACCTGTTCATGAACGACCACACCCTCACGAAGACCGGCGCTTGCGAGATCGCTCTCGTCTCCATGCCGGTGTATCCGGGATCGGGCCGCATGGTTGTGAACCAAAACCTGCTCCGTTTTGAGAGCAGCCTCCTCGTTAACGGAAGTGCTTCTAATTCGGTGACGGTCAACAGCGGCGCGCGGCTCGAACTCTACAACCTCTCGCCCTTCGTCCCCACGTGGTCGCTCATTCTCAACGAGGGCTCATTCTTCCAAGGCTCGGGAACCACCACCACGACCAACATGAACCATTGGGCCGGGCCGGTGAAGTTGAACGGCAGGACGTTCATGAACGGAACCGCGAACAACATCCACTGGGCCATCGACGGCGATGTCTCGGGAGTGGGCACACTGGTCAAGGCGAACAACAGTTCGGCGACCTTGTGGCTGACCGGCACCAACAACACGTACTCCGGCGGGACCATCGTAAGCAACGGCACCCTCTACGCCAAGTATCCGGCATCGCTGCCCGGCTACAACGACGGACGGCTCACACTCGCCAACGACGGCTTTGTGGCCATGCACGCGAGCGACGGCACCTTCGGCTTCACGGCCGAAAACATTCGGGACTTGGC
>CAYMLQ010000193.1:0-10818 GCA_964390795.1 uncultured Lentisphaeraceae bacterium | reverse complement strand
TGAGCGCGCCGATCTTGTCCACCGGGATCATCATGACGGTGATGCGCGGCGCGAAGGCGGAGAGTTCCGCGCGCGGGCCGGGCATGACCGACTCCATGAAGTCGAGGATCTGGAAGCGGCCCTGCTTGGCGCGGACGAGGGCGGATTCGACCACGTCCCACGTGAGGCCGCGCAGCTTCAGGTCGACCTGGAAGCCGGTGATGCCCTTACGGGTGCCGGCCACCTTGAAGTCCATGTCGCCGCAGTGATCCTCCGAGCCGAGGATGTCGGTGACCAGGATTTTCTGGCTCTCGTCCTTGTTGGTAAACAGGCCGACCGAAACGCCGGCGACCGGGGCCTTGATCGGGATGCCCGCGTCCATCATCGCCAGCGAGCCGACGCAGATGGAGGCCATGGAGGAGGACCCGTTCGAGCCCATGATGTCCGAGACCACGCGGATGCTGTAGGGGTAGTCCTGCGGCACGACCTGCGCGAGCGAGCGCTCGGCGAGGGCGCCGTGGCCGATCTCGCGGCGGCCGGTGGCTCCGAGCCTGCCGACCTCGCCGACGCTGTAGGGCGGGAAGTTGTAGTGCAGGAAGAAGGACTTGCTGGTTTCGCCGCCGGTGATGGCGTCGAGGTCCTGCGCATCCTTCTTGGTGCCAAGGGTGACCGAACCCAGGGCGGACGTCTCGCCGCGCTCGAAGATGGCCGAGCCGTGAGCGCGCGGCATGATGCCGATCTGCGCGTAGAGCTTGCGGATATCCTCGTTGCCGCGCCCGTCGATGCGCTTGCCATCCTCGAGGATGTTCTTGCGCACGGTGTCGATCTCCATCGAGTCGAACAGCGTCACGAACGAGGCGGCGGTGACTTCCGTCGGCCACTTCGCCAGCGTCTTGGCCTGCAGGTCGTCCTTGATGGCCTTGACGGCGTTCTGGCGCTCCATCTTGTCGGCGATCAGAAGCGCCTTTTTCAGGGCTTCGCCGCCGTTCTCATAAAGGAACGCCATCTTCTCGGCGTTGGGGGACTTCTCTTCAACGACCTTGGCGGGCTTGCCGAGCAGCTTGCGCAGCTCGTGCTGGGCGTCGACGAGCTTGACGACCTCGACGTGCGCGAGCTTCATGGCGGCCAGGAAGTCCTCTTCGGAGATCTCGGCGGCGCCGCCTTCCATCATCAGGAAGCGCTCGCGCGTGCCGGCGTAGATCAGGTCAAGGGTGCTTTCTTTGCGCTGCTTATGGGTCGGGTTGATGACGAACTCGCCGTTGACGCGGCCGACGCGCACGCAGCCGATCGGGCCCATGAAGGGAACGTCGGAGATGTGCAGGGCTGCGGAGGCGGCGTTGACGGCCAAGACGTCGGTGTCGTTCTCGCAGTCGGCGGAGAGCACCATGTTGTTGACCTGGACGTCGTTGATGTAGCCCTCGGGGAAGAGCGGGCGGATGGGGCGGTCGATGATTCGGGCGGTCAGGATTTCTTTTTCGCTCGGGCGCGACTCGCGCTTGAAAAAGCCGCCGGGGAAACGTCCGGCCGCATAATACTTCTCACGGTATTCGACCTGCAGAGGAAAGAAGTCGATGCCTTCACGCGGCTTATCGGTGTTGGTCACCCCTGAGAACACCATCGAATCGCCCAAGCGGACGACGGTGGCGCCAGCGGCCTGACGTGCGAGGAGTCCGGTCTCAATAATCATCTGCGCTCCGCCAACGTTGACGGAGACCGAGGTTGTGTCTTGCATTCTGCTCTACCTTTCGGCGGACAAGGACCGGAAAGCGCTATGCCAGGAAAGATGGCATCACTCGTGAGAGTGACAAAGGGTCCGCGTGAAGGCATCCGCACATGCGGAGAGAATCAAGGTCACGCGGCGTGCGCCACGTGACCCGGCATCCGGCGCGTTTAACGGCGCAGGCTGAGATCCTTGATGATCTTCTGGTAAATGGCCTCATCCTCGCGCTTGAGGTAATCAAGCAGGCTGCGGCGGGTGTTTACCTTGCGGATCAAGCCGTAACGGGAGCTGTGATCCTTCTTGTTGACCTTGAGATGCTCGGTGAGCAACTCGATCTCTTTGGTAAGAACGGCGATCTGAACTTCGCTCGAACCGGAGTCACGGTCGTGACGCTGGAATTGCTTCCGAATAGCTGTTTTATCGATCTGGCTCATAGTCTGCTTAGCGGTCCTTGTTCCGCGATTTCTTTTCTTTTGTTAACTTTCCGGCGCACACTATAGAGAATACCCCCGCTTGCTGTAAAGCGAAATCGGGCCGGAAAGGCCAGATGACCCGCAGCGGGGAGTGTCTCCTTAGACGCACCGCAGGAAGGCCATACACAATAGAGCATGCCTGGTTGAAAGTCAAGGGGGGGGGAGGCGATTTTCGGAAAATGTCGAAAACGGATGCCTGCTTTCTTGACGGCGCAGGCGCAGCGCACTATACTCTTTAACCTTTTCTAAAACGTGGTTTCGGACGATCAACGTAGGAAGACTTTATGGCAGGCGAGAAATCGGAACAGCAGGCGCAGCAGGCGCAGAATTTTTTCAACAAGGGTGTCGCGGCCTTCGAGCGGGGGAATCTGGACATCGCGATTGATCTTCTCGTGCAGTGTGTGACGCTCGCCCCCGGATTCTCGAGGGCGCGAAAATTCTTGCGGGCGTCGCAGATTGCCAAGTTCAAGAAAGAGAAAAAAGGGAAGATGGCCGCGCAGATGCAGGATTTTAGCGCGATGCTGCTGCGCATGAAGATCGCTGGGCTGCTGAAGGCTGGCAAGAGCGAAATGGCGCTGCTCGAATGCGAGAAGCTGTTGGCCATGAATCCGCTGCAGTCGCAGAACGTGGAACTCGCGGTGGAGGTGGCGGACGCAGCGGGGCATCCGGACGCGGCGCTGTTCACGGTGGAGGCGGCCTACGAGAACAACCCGGACGACATGCTGCTGCTGCGGCGCGTGGCCGACTACTACATGGCGGTTGGCGACTACGCCAAGGCGCGCGACGCCTATATCAAACTCAACGCTTTCCTCCCGAATGACCAGACCATTTTCAAACAGTTGAAGGATGCCGAGGCTCGCGTGACCATGGCTGCGGGCTGGGAAGACGCGGCGGGCAAGAAGGAAGGCTACCGCGATCTGATCGCGAACAAGGATCAGGCGAAGAAGCTCGATATGCAGGCCAAGGCGGTTGTGGCCGGCTCCGACGCGGACGCGCTGATCGACGAGGCGAAGGCGCGCATCGAGAAAGAGCCCAACAACCTCAACTTCTATCGCGCGCTGGCGCGTCTCTATACGCAGAACAAGCGCTTCGACGAGGCCGTTGCGACGCTCGAGGCCGCCCGAGGCGTGAACGCCGCAGACCCCGAGCTCGACCGGTCGATCACGACGACCCGGATTTCGGCTTATGAGGCCAAGATCGCCGGATTGAAGGCGTCTGGCGACGCGGCTGCGGCCGAGAGCTTGGAGGTCGAGATGAACCAATTCGTCTTCGACGATTTGGTTTCGCGTGTGCAGCGCTACCCGAACGACCTCAAGCTGCGCTTCGAGCTTGGTTTGCAGTACTACCGGTACGATTACTTCGACGATGCGATCGGGCAGTTTCAGTTGGCGCAGCGCAGCCCTAAAGAGCGCGTGGAGGCGCTGTACTACCTGTCCAAGTGCTTCGCGAAGAAGGGGCAGCGCGACATGGCCGTCATGCAGCTGGAAACGGCGAACGAGCAACTGCTGATCATGGACGACCTGAAGAAGAAGGTCGTGTTCGAGCTGGGCTGTCTGGCGGAGGACGCCGGAGACATCGAAAAGGCGTTCGGCTACTACAAAGACGTCTATGGCGCGGACATCGGGTACGAGGACATCGGCGCGCGCATGGAGCGCATCTACAAATTGCGCCAGAGCCAGCAGGGGTAGGGAACTCCCAAAAGAGAATTTAGGAGTTAGGATTTAGGAGTTGAACGCGTAACACCCCGCGAATACAAGGTGTCTTTTTGAGTTTGGCCACGTACCGGCTCACCACGGGGCGGGGGCTGTGAGGCCTAAGAGCTTGGCCGCGTTGCCGCCGAGGATCGCGTCGGTCTGCGCTCGTTCACGCCGCGCGCCGCGCACATAGCGCAGACCGTCGGCAAATCCCAGCCAAGGCCAGTCGGTCGCGAACAGCAATTTGTCTGCCGGATGCTCGCGCAGGATGAGCTGCGCGTCCTCGTTTCCGAAATCGGGGCCCAGCACTGCGGTGTCCAGCCAGACGTCCTTTCCCAGCAGATGTTCGGCGACCTCCCCCCATTGGCGCCAGCCGCCGAGATGGGCGGCGATGAGTTTCAGGCCTGGCACCTCGCGGATCACGCGGGCCACGCGTTCGGGGCCGCATAAGGGGTCGGGCGGAAAGCCGACGTCAAAGCCGCAATGGCACTGTACGGTGAGACCTAAATCGCGGCAGCACCGGAAGAACTCCAGCATGTCGGGAGCGTCGAGGACGAACGCTTGGTAGTAGGGGTGCAGCTTAATGCCGCGGATACCCGCTTCGGCCAGCCGCGCGAGATGCGCGAAACGCGCGTCGTCGGACGGGTGTACGGAGGCGAAGGGAATCAGGTGGCGGGCGGCAGGTTCGCCGTAGCCGCCGCCGAGGATCGCGAGCGACTCGGTCAGGATGCCGTCGAACTGCGAGGGTTTCGTCGCGATGGGGCAGACCACGGCGTAGTCCACGCTTTCGTGGCGCATGTGGGACAAGAGACCGCCGACGGTGCCGTCGGCGGCAGGCGCGATCGGAACCCAGGCCTTGCCAGTCAATTTCGCCAGCACGCGCGCAGCCATGGCGTCCGGAAACGTGTGAGCGTGTACGTCAATCACCATCGGCAGCTCCATTCGCAATTTGCATGGGTCAAAGTGTAGTGCTTTGAAGCCGAGGATTCGAGGCAAAAGGGAAAGGAATGGTGGCTCGGGCAAAGCCCCCAGAAAACGGGATTTCCCTTCCGGCCTCTCCTATGGCATAATGAAATCATGAATGTCTATTGCTGTCTTTTCTTTCTGGCCCTTCCGGCAGGGGCGCAGTTTGCGGCGGAAGAGCTGATGAAGCCGTGCGTCTATACGAATGCGCTGGGTGAGACTTTCCCCTATCGTCTCAGCGCGCCGCAGTTTCCCGAGGCTGGCAAACGTTATCCACTGATTCTCTTTCTGCACGGCTCGGGCGAGTGCGGCAGCGACAACCGGCGTCAAGTTACGGTCGGTCTGCCGACCCTGCTGGCAACGCTGATCAAGCGGCCTGAACCGGTGATCGTGCTGGCGCCTCAGTGTCAGCACGGAAACGCGTGGGTCAAGCGGCTTGCGATGCAGCCGGACTACGCGGCGTCCAAGGAGCCGGCCGCGGCTATGGAGGTCGCGCTGGAACTGTGCCGTCATCTGGTGGCCGAGCGGCAGGCGGATTCCAACCGCCTGTATGTCACCGGTTTGTCGCTGGGCGGCTTCGGCGCGTGGGACGCGATCCAGCGCGAGCCGGCGCTATTCGCGGCTGCGGTTCCGATTTGCGGAGGCGGCGACCTCCGCCGTATTCAGGAGATCAAGCGGCTGCCCGTGTGGGTGTTTCACGGACGCGAAGACAAGAATGTGCCAGTCGGCTGTTCGCTCCGCATGGTGGAGGCGCTGAAGCTGGCCGGCAGCCGGAAGGTTCGTTACACGGAGTACGATGCAGCCGCTCACAATGTGTGGGATCGAACGTACGCCAATCCGGATGTGGTCGAGTGGCTGCTGAGCCAAACGCGGGTGCAGAAGCCTTGGTGGCGGCTGTGGTGAAAAAGGGGAGTCTGAAGTGAAAAAAACAGTATGGCTGGCCGTGCTGGCTCTTGCCGCGGGCGCACAGGCGTCTACCAACGTGTTTGACATGCCGCTCATCTATCCGAAGCACCGCCAGTTGCAGCAGCAGATGGCGCAAGCGGTGCGGGCGGGCAAGATCGACGAGATGGAAACGGTCTGCCGAGAAGGTGTGAAGCTGTTGCCTCAAGACCCGACGTGGCAGTACAACTTGGCGTGCGCGCTGGCTTACCGGGCGGACAAGAGGGAGGCGTTTGAGGCTCTGGAGAGGGCCATCGACTTGGGGTTTCGCGATCACAAGGCCATGCGGTCTGATAACGACCTCAAGCAGCTGGTGTCGCAGCCGGCCTTCGCGGTCCTGCTGGAAAAGGCGGAGCGCCTAGCGGGCAAGCCTGTGGCGGGAGTGGTGCAGGTGATACCTTCTAACGTCTTCATGGGGTCGCCTGCGGAGATCCATGCCACGAACACCGTTTGGGATTTTGAACAGGGCTGTTTCAGAACGCTGCTGGCGCTCACCCAGCCGGAAATCAAGCGGATGTCAGCCTATGCGCCTGCGTATCACGGGCCTGCTGCGGAGCAGGTGCGAGGGTGGATGCTGAAGGATACGGCGTCCGGGAATTTCGGCGACCTCTACGTGAACCGAGACGACGGGCACTCGCAGTTGGGTGTGACGAACTTCCCGGGACTGACGCCCGTGGTTTACAGTGCGGCGGCGCGGCGGCTGCGGGGACATCTGAGCCTGCCCAACACGCTGTTTGAGCAGCCTGTTCTCGGTAACTGCTCGATGTCGATGGTGAGCGGGCCCTTTTGGCGCAGTCTGCCTCGTGCGATTCTGTCAGATCCGTTTCAGGCGGTCGCGGCGTTTCGCCTCTATCTAAGCAACCAGTGCTGGGTCTATCCCGAGCACAAAGATTATGACCCGGAAACGGGCGATCTGTTTCCGGCCAACGTGCCCTATTATGTCATCAGCCAGGGCTCCTCTTTCACGGACCAGCCCTTTGTGCGCGCGTTTGCCGCCGCCATGGCGGCGTTTCAGCCGGCGACCAAGCGCGCCCTGGTGGCACGCAAGCAAGTGGCGCCGATGCTGCAAATGCTTCTGCGGGCCACGCAGAAGACGGTGAAAAAACCGGAGGACTACCTCACGGGTGCGGCGCACCCCGTGGTCTTTGACGCGGCGAATCTGGATGTCGAGGCCATGGTGAAGATGGCGCACGCGCTGAAACCGGAAGACCTGCCGCCACTGGTCGCGCTGCGGACGGTGAAGGACGCGCAGTCCGAACTGGGGACTGATTTCTTCGATGTGCGCCCCGAGGGCCTTTTCGACACGCCGTTCTGCATCGCGCGCGTGGTTCGCGGTGTGGCTCGCGAGCGTCGTATGACGATCGAGGCGGCGGCGCAGCGCGAGGGCGTGAAATACCTGTGGGTGGTGCTGCAGGGTGACGCTAAGAAGATCGACATCAAGCCGCTGAACGAGAGCGCTTCGCAGGTGGAAATCAACGTGGCGTATCACGGCACCTATCGTCCGCTTGCTGCGGACGGCACACCCTCTCCGATGATGAGCAGCCGCGTGGACATCGGCTGTTTCGTGAAGGCGGGCGATTACTACTCGGCGCCCTCGTTTGTGGCATTCTACTATTTGCCGAATGAAGTGCGCGCCTACCGCGCCGACGGGCAGATCCTGTCGGTGGATTACGCCAATGCGGCGCACCGCTACGCCGATCCGGTGCTGACGATCCAGAAGAATTGGAAAGACCTGTACGACTACGATCAGTCTGGCCACCTGACGGGGTGGTACCGCACGCGCAGCGGCGGTGCGCCGGAGCGCTTTACGCACAAAGGACATAAGGTGCTTGCGACGGATAAGCTGAACCGGCCGGTGAAGGCTTGCGCGGTGCAGTATATGCCGCGCCAGTCCGGTGGCGAGAGTCTGCCGCCGGAGCTGACCTGCGCGGACACGCCGCAACAGTTCACGTATGCCTACGACGGCGACGCTGACAAGGTTGGAAAAGCTTCTGCCGTAAAATAGCGAGGTTCTTTTGTGTTTGTGTGTGACGGCCTTTCAAAGGTAACATAAAGCAAAATTCAAGAGTGTGTGTCGCCGGGTGTGGCGACCTTAACAAGCGAGAGGTGATCCAATGGCGACGTATCTGGGTATCGACAGCAGCACGCAGAGTATGAAGGGCTTGGTGATCGATCCGTCAGCGGGGACGATCGTGGCGAGCGCAAGCGTCAACTTCAAGGACGACTTGCCTCAGTATCAGTGCCCCGACGGGGTTCTGGCGCATCCCGATCCGCTGGTCAAGCACTCCGACCCTCTGATGTGGCTGGCGGCGTTGGACCTGCTGCTGGCGCGTCTGCAGGCCACGGGCGCGGACATGGGCCAGATCGCGGCCATCGGCGGCGACGGTCAGCAGCACGGCTCTGTGTATCTCAACGACCGCTTTGCGGCGGCGCTTGCGGGGCTCACGCCCGCGGCCCCGCTCGCGGAACAGCTCGCGGGCACGCTGGCGCGGCCCGCGAGCCCGATCTGGATGGACAGCTCCACCTCGGCGGAGTGCCGCGAGCTGGACGCGCGCTTCGGCGCGCGCCTGCAGGCGGACACCGGGTCGCCCGCCATCGAGCGCTTCACCGGGCCGCAGATCCGCAAGTTCGCCAAGGCCGAGCCGGAGCGTTACGCGCAAACCGCGCGCATCCATCTGGTGAGTTCATTCCTCTGCTCCGTGCTGATCGGCAGGGACGCGCCCATCGACTCGGGCGACGGCGCGGGCATGAACCTGCTTAACCTGCGCACGATGGCGTGGGACGCCGAGATCGCCGACTTCACCGCGCCCGGCCTCGCCCAGAAGCTGACGCGGGTCGGCAAAGGCGTGGCGGGCAACCTGCACGCCTATTTCGCGAAGTACGGCTTGAGGCCCGGCATTCCGGTGGCGGTCTGGACCGGCGACAATCCGGCCAGCCTCGTGGGCACCGGCGCGTGGGGCGCTGGCGTGGCGGTGGTGAGCCTCGGCACGAGCGACACCTTCTTCGCGGCGCTGGACGCGTTCCGCACCGATCCCGAGGGGTGCGGCCACGTGTTCGGCAACCCGGCGGGCGGCTGCATGAGCCTGGCCTGCTTCAAGAACGGCTCGCTGGCGCGCGACCGCGTGCGTCGCGAGGCGGGGGCGGGGTGGGACTTCTTCGATACGACCGCGTTCGAGCTGACGCCGGCCGGCAACGGAGGGCGGCTGGCGCTGCCGTGGTTCGAGGCGGAGATCACGCCGCCGGTGCTGACGCCCGGCCTGCGCGCGAACTTCGACTTCGCGGCCGCCTCGCCCGAGGTGCGGATCCGCGCGGTGGTGGAGGGGCAGGCGCTGGCGCTGCGCAGCCACGCCGCGTGGATCGGCACGTTCGGCGTGATCCGCGTGACGGGCGGCGCCTCGAAGAGCCCGGGCATCCGTCAGACGCTGGCGGACGTGTTTCAGGCGCGCGTGGAGAGCATCGCGGTGGCGGACTCCGCGGCGCTGGGCGGCGCGATGCTGGCTGCCCACGCGGACGGCGTGCCGCTCGCCCAGATGACGAAGGCCTTCTCGCCCGTGACGGCGGTGTGCGAGCCGAATGCCGCTCACGCGGCGGCGTATGACGCGCTCATGCCAGCGATTCGCGATTTGGAGAAATCGGCGCCGGTCGCAAAGTAAGGTGCAGAGAATGAGGGGGAGACAACGGGAAATGAAAGCTATTTTCTGTCTGATGGCGGCGGCGGGGTGTGCGGTGGCGGCGGATCAGGTCGATCCGCGCGTGCGGACGTTCGTGATGCCCGCGCGCGTGGTATGGGTGTCGGAGAAGAGCGAACAGTCGTCAGTGACCGGCGCTGAGATTTTGCTCAAGGAGAAGTACGGTCAGGTGCCGGAGGGCATTTTCCTGGCCGGCTCCGGCTGCCGCCTAGAGAACAAGGGCGCATCCGCCTCGGTGCTGGTCGATTTCGGCCGGGAGCTGCACGGCGGCGTGCAGCTCGCCTCGGGCGGCCCGAGCGGCAGGGACGTGAAGGTGCGCGTGCGCTTCGGCGAGTCGGTGGCCGAGGCCATGGCCGAACTCGGCGAGCGCGGCGCGTGCAACGACCACGCCATCCGCGACGGCGTGATCGACCTGCCGTGGCTCGGCACGCGCGAGATCGGCAACTCCGGCTTCCGCTTCGCGCGGGTGGACCTTGTCTCCAAAGGCGTGCTGAGCCTGGAGTCGATCCGCGCGGTCTCGCTGATGCGGCCCATGCCGCAGCTCGGCTCGTTCACGAGCAGCGACGAACGGCTGAATCAGGTCTGGGCGACCGCGGCCCGCACGCTGCACCTCTGCTGCCAGGAGTTCATCTGGGACGGCATCAAGCGCGACCGCCTCGTGTGGATGGGGGACATGCATCCCGAGGTGATGTCGCTGATGGCGGTGTTCGGCAAACAGGACGTGCTGACCGAGTCGCTCGACTACATGCGCAAGACCACGCCCGCCGAGAAGTGGATGAACGGCATGCCCTCCTACACGCTCTGGTGGATCCGCTGCCAGCACGACTGGTATCGCTACACGGGCGACCTCGCCTACCTCAAGACCCACCGTGACTACATCAAGGCCGTGTTCGCGAATCTGACGAAGCACATCAGCGCCGAGAACCGCTGCGCCCTGCCGAGCGGCTTTCTCGACTGGCCCACGCAGCACAACCGCAAGGCGGTTGACGCGGGCATGCAGGCGCTGATGCTCATGACCTTTGAGGACGGCGCGCGGCTCGCGGCGGCGCTGGGCGACGCGGAGCTGGCGTCGCAGTGCCAGGCGGGCGCGGCGCGGCTGCGCCAGTACCAGCCTGCGCCGGAGGGCAGCAAGCAGGCGGCGGCGCTGTTGGCGCTTTCGGGACTGTCGGATGCCAAGGCGATGAACGAGCAGGTGCTGGCGCAGAACGGCGTGCAGGGCGTCTCGACCTTCTACGGGTACTACATGCTGGAGGCGATGTCCAAGGCAGGGAATACGCAGGGCGGCATCGACACCGTGCGCAATTACTGGGGCGGCATGCTCGACATGGGCGCGACCAGCTTCTGGGAGGACTTCAACG
>CAYMLQ010000192.1:0-10822 GCA_964390795.1 uncultured Lentisphaeraceae bacterium | reverse complement strand
CATGGCCTGCCACACGATGAACCTCGCGTTCCGCGGGCTGGAGCTGGGCGAGGTCTTGGCCGGCGAGGCCGTGGAGATATCGGATCGGTTCGACGACACCTATCCGCAGTTCAGCAAGGTGCGCCTGACCTACGCCGCGCGCGGCAGCAAGCCGCCGGTGGAGCTTTTCTGGTACGACGGCTACCGCAAACCGGCGGCCGAGATCATGCCGCAGGTCATCGCCACCCTCGGCCAGGTGCCGACCACCGGCTGCTTCATCATGGGCGACAAGGGCGTGATGGTGAACACCGACGACTACGGCGAGTTCAGCTACATCGCGCTGAAGGGCGAGGAAAAGATGAAGGCGATATCCAAGCACGAGGCCTGCGCGGGCATTCCCGTCACGCTGCCGCGCGCCAAGGACCAGAACCAGCGCCGCGAGTTCGTTGACGCCTGCTTCGGCCTGGCCAAGACCACCTCCGACACGCAGCACGCCGTGCCGCTGGTCGAGAGCATGCTCGTCGGCTGCATGGCCCAGCGCATTCCCGGCAAGATCGGCTGGGACGCCTCGAAGTGCCTGTCCGACAACGCGCAGGCGAACGCGCTGATCAAACCTTTCATCCGGCCCGGCTGGGAGTTCTAATCAGGAGTAACCATGACAGCAAAACCTAGTGCCATCGCACGCCGATCCTTTCTCAAACGCGCAGCCGTCGCAACGGCCGCGTTCCAAGTTGTGCCGGGCCATGTGCTCGGACTCAACGGACAGACGCCTCCGAGCCGCAAGCTGAACATCGCCGGCATCGGCGTCGGCGGCATGGGCGGCGGCAATATCAAGAAGTGTGCCGAGGCGGGTGAAAACATCGTGGCGTTATGCGATGTGGACGCTAACTATGCCGCGCACACGTTCAAGGATAATCCCGGCGCGAAGGTCTACACCGACTTCCGCGAGATGCTCGATAAGCAGAAGGACATCGACGGCGTGGTCATCGCGACGCCCGACCACACGCACGCGATGATCGCCATGGCCTGCATGCGCGCGGGCAAGCACGTCTACGTGCAGAAGCCGATGGCGTACTCGGTCGGTGAGGCACGTGCGATGACTGAGGCCGCCCGCCAGTGTAAGGTCATTACGCAGATGGGCAACCAAGGCCGCTCGGGCGACGGCGTGCGCATGGTTTGCGAATGGATTTGGGCAGGCGCGATCGGCACGGTGCGCGAAGTCCACGCGTGGACCAACCGCCCCGTATGGCCGCAGGGCATCGAGATTGGCCGTCCGGCCGACACGCCTGCGGTTCCCGCGGGTTTCGACTGGGACAGGTGGCTGGGCCCCGCGCCGCTCCGCCCGTATCATCCGTGTTACCATCCGCAGAGCTGGCGCGCGTGGTGCGACTTTGGCACGGGTTCGCTTGGCGACCTTGGTTGCCATATCATGGACTGCGTTTACTGGTCGCTCAAACTGAAGTATCCTGTCAGTGTCGAAGGCAACATCTCGACCTACTGGGGCGGCTTTTGGAAAAAGACCGAGCCGAAGAATGAGAACTTCCCTCGCTCCTCCATCGTACGCTACAAATTTCCCGAGCGCGAAGGTCAGCCGCCGCTGTCGCTTACCTGGTGGGACGGCGGGCTCCTGCCGCCGCGCCCGGAGGAACTGGAGGAAGGACGCCAGATGGGCGACTCCGACGGCGGCGTGCTTTTCATCGGAGACAAGGGCAAGCTGATGTGCGGCTGCTATGGCAAGAGCCCGCGGCTGATTCCAGAGACGTCGATGAAGGCGTTCAAGCTGCCTCCCAAGACGCTGGAGCGCATTCCCGGCGGCGAGGCTGGCCACGAGAAGAACTGGCTGCAGGCGATCAAGGAGAACAAGCCCGCCATTTCCAACTTCGACTACGCCGGGCCATTCGCCGAGATGGTGCTGCTGGGCAACCTCGCGGTGCGCTTCCCCGAGCGCCGCCTGCTGTGGGACGGTCCGAACATGAAGGTCACCAACGATGCGGAAGCACAGGCGTTTGTCAAGCGTCCGTACCGCGAAGGCTGGACGCTGTAACGATTGGCTAATTCCCTCCCCGATGGTCTCGATGAGTCCGAAGCTCTCGATGATCTCGAAAATTAAGGAGTTCACCGTGACGAATGATTTGAAGGCGAGTTTGACGGCCTATGCGGCTGACGCCGCCGAACGGCTGATGCGGACGGATTTCGGCAAGCTGGCGGAAATCGGTGACGTGCTGCTTCAGGCCAAGGCCGAAGGTCGGACGGTGTTTCTGATGGGCAACGGCGGCAGCGCGGCCACGGCGTCGCATGTGACGAACGACCTGGTAAAGGGCTGCCGCGCAGGTGACGCGCCGGGTTTCCGGGCCTTCTGCCTGAGTGACTCCAACGCGCTCGTGACCTGCCTCGCGAACGACTTCTCGTACGAGGAGATCTACTCCATCCTGCTGCGCACCTACGCCAGCAGGGGCGATGTGGTGCTCGCTTTCAGCGGGAGCGGCAACTCGCCGAACATTGTTCACGCGCTAATTACTGCACGGGAGATGGGGCTGACCTCGATCGGTCTTGGCGGTCGCGACGGCGGCAAGATGAAAGCGCTGTGCGACCACATCCTGCTCGCGCCGACCGACTCTATGGAACTGCTGGAAGACCTGCATCTCGTCTACTTCCACGACCTCGTGTGCGCCATGCGTCCGGGCTTGGCGCGGCTGGCCGCCGGGGAAACGCTCAACGCTCAAGGTAAAGAGGCCGACCTCCGACCTCCGACCTCCAACCTCCAATGCATATAGGCGCGATAGACGGCGGCGGCACCAAGGTGCTGACTGCGGTGATGACCGAAACCGGCGAGGTGTTGGCGCGGCGGCAAGCGTCGCTGCCGACGGCGGATCACGCGGCGTATTTCGCGAGGTGCGGCGAGATGCTGGCTGGGTGCGCTGCGGAGCTTGGTCTGGGGCTGCAGTCGCTCGCTGGCGTGGGCGTGAGTTTGCCCGCGATGACGGACGGCCGCGACCGCGTGCTGGGCTCGCCCTCGGCGGGCTGGGGCGCGTTCTGCGTGCGGCCGTTGCTGCTCTCGGCGCTCGGCGTCGTGTCGGAGCGGGTCTTCATTGAAAATGACGTGAACGCCTGCGCGCTGGCTGAGCTTCGTTTTGCTCAGGGCAGCGATAATTTCGTCTGGATGACCGTGAGCACCGGGATCGGAGGCGCGGTGGTGGCGGACGGTCGCCTCGTGCGCGGCGCAGGCTTTTGCGCGGGAGAGATCGGCCACGTCAAAGTTGAGTTCGCTGCGCCGCGTCAGTGCGGTTGCGGCGGGCTCGGCTGTTTGGAGGCGCACGCGTCGGGTACGGCCATCGGCCGTTTGGCGCGCGAGGCCGGGCTGGAGGCGGACGCAAAGCGGTGCGAAGAGCTTGCATCGCAGGGAGATCCGGTTGCACGTGCGGTGTTTGTGCAGGCGGGGCGCTACATCGGGCGGGCGCTGGCGATGACCGCCAACGTGCTGAATCCGGAGCGGGTGTATATCGGCGGCGGCGTGGCGCACGCGCTGGCGCTTCTGCTGCCCTCGATTCGCGAAGCGTTCGACCTCGACGCGCTGCCGCAGTGCCGGAACGTGGCGATCGAGCAGACGCGGCTGGGGTACGAGGCGTCGCTGTTCGGCGCGGCGGCGGTGTGTCTCGACGGGCTGGCGGGACAAGGCTGTTAGGTTAGGTGGCATGGGCGTCCCGCCCATGGTCCGCACGGGCGAGACGCCCGTGCTACGGACTCAACGCTGAACGTTCGAGGAACGCGACGGGAGGGAAGATGAATTCAGGAATCAGTCGGCGGGAATGGTTGAAGACGTCGGGGCTGCTGGCGGGGGCGCTGGCGGCCGGAAGCGGGCACGCGGCGGAGACGACGACACTGAGTAAAGGCGAGGTGGTCTTCCAGCGCAAGCTCCCCGTCAAACACGAAGTGGACGTCTTCATCGCGGGCGGCGGGCCCGCGGGAACGGCGGCGGCGGTCGCGGCGCGCAGTCAGGGGGCGAGCATCTATTTGGCCGAGGCGCACACCTGTCTGGGCGGCATGGGCACGGCGGGCCGCGTGCCGGTCTTCATGCCGGTGAGCGATGGCGTCAACTTCCTGCCGGGCGGCTTCGGACGGAGGGTGCTCGACCGGCTGGCGAAGGAGAAGGCGCTGCCGGGCTCAGCCACGGACGTCGAAGCGCTAAAACGCGTGTACGATGCGCTGCTGGGCGAAGCGGGCGCGGCCTTCAGCTTCTACACGACGCTCAGCGCGGTGGAAGCGGAAGCCGGACGCGTGCGGCACGTGGTGTGCTCCGCGCCGGGCGGGCTGTTCGCGGTGCGGGCCAAGGTTTACGTGGATGCGACCGGCAATGGAGACCTCGCGGCATGGGCGGGAGCGACGTTCGAGAAGGGTGACGCGCAAGGACGCCTCATGCCGGGCACACTGTGCAGCGTCTGGAGCGGCATCGACTGGAAGACGTGGGAGTCGAACCGCCCAAAGGGGCCTCAACCCGACGGTCATATGCTGGAGAAGGCCTTTGCTGACGGCGTATTCACGTTGCAGGACCGCCACCTGACCGGCATGCACAAGATGGGCGAGGGCCTCGGCGGAGGCAACATCGGGCACACCTTTGGCGTGGACGGTACGGACGAGCGGTCGCTCACCGAGGCGCTGGTGGCGGGGCGCAAAAGTATGACCGAGTACGCTCGCTATTACCGGGAATACATCAAAGGGTTCGAGAACGCGCGGCTCGTGCAGACCGGCTCGCTGCTGGGGGTACGCGAGACACGCCGCATTACCGGCGATTATGTGCTGGGGATTGAGGACTACAAAAAGCGCGCCGTTTTTCCTGACGAGATCGGGCGCTACGCGTACGCCATCGACATCCATCCGGGGGCCACAGACAAGGCGAGCTATGAGAAACACCGGCAGGAG
The DNA here is from genome assembly GCA_964390795.1 of uncultured Lentisphaeraceae bacterium. GTDB lineage: Bacteria > Verrucomicrobiota > Kiritimatiellia > RFP12 > UBA1067 > CAYMLQ01. The sequence continues at coordinate 5,926 of CAYMLQ010000192.1, read as the reverse complement.
TTCGACCGGGATTACCGCTACGGAAAGGGCGAAAGCTACGGCATTCCATACCGCGTCCTGACGCCGAGAGGACTGGAGAACGTGCTGGTCGCCGGACGTTGTGTCAGTACCGACCAGAGAGTTCACGGCTCGCTGCGCGTCATGCCGGGCTGTTTCATCACCGGACAGGCGGCGGGCGTCGCCGCAGCGATGGCATCTGTCACCGGCGTGTCGGTTCACGATTTGGACACGCGTGAGTTGCAGAGTCGGCTCAAGGCCTTCGGTGCGTATCTGCCGAACGCCTGAGCGGAACACGACCAACGGCCGCTTTTGCGCTGGAGTCCGCCGCCCGGCAAGGGTAAGTTATAAAAAGGTGTAGCAACCTCTGCTCAGATTTTGCCGACCGGCGCAAGGTAGACGGTGAACTCCTCTTGGCCGTCCACGCCGAGCAGCCGGTCACAGGCCTCCTGGTCGTAGGCGGCGATGGCGCACGTTCCCGCGCCGATGCTCTGGCAGGCGAGGTAGAGGTTCTGGCAGACATGTCCGGCGTCCAGCGCGATCACCTTGTGCGCGGCGAGCCCGTAGCGCCACTCCATGCGTTCGGGGAGGGCCGTCCAGAAGAAGGTCACGGCCGCCTCGGCGACGAACTCCTGCTGCAGGCACGCGGATGCCGCGGCTTGCCCGATGCGCGCGTCGGTGGTCAGCCGGACGAGCTGGTGGTCGAACGGGAGGTAGCGGTAGAGCCCGGCCGGGAGGGCGTCAACGCGCTCGACGGCCAGATAGGTCTCGAAGGCGTGCCGCGCTCCGGCGGAGGGCACGGTGCGGAGGGCGCAGGCCCTGCTCAGGACGAGTCGGACGCCTTGGGTGGCCCACAGCAGGGCCGACAGCTCGTCGATGGTCAGCGGCGCCTGGGTGAAGTTCCGCACGCTTTCGCGGCGGGAGATGGCTTCGCCCAGCGGCATGCGGCCATGTCTGGCCAGCGCGGTCGCGCCGTCGGGCAGGCACACGCGCACGGCCTCCACTGGGCAGGGCTTCTGGGGCAGAGGGGGCGGGATGTTGAGGCTTTGCTCGGTCCGCGCGAAATCGACCTGCTGGCGGATCGTGTCCTTTAAGAAAAAGCGGTTGGCTTCATAGGGATTTTCAGGCATGGGGAATCAGGCTCCTTGGTTCACGCATAGCATATAATGCGATTTGCCAACGGAAGTCAAGCGGCTATAATACGGGTTATGTCAGACGATATGATCCAGCGTGCTAAATGGGAGCGTTTCTTCTCGGCGGGAAACCGGATTGAAGCCAATTTCGTTTCCGAACACCCCGTATATCCCGCACACGATCATGAGTTCATCGAAATCCAAATGATCGTGGCTGGCTCGTGTCTGCAACACAGCTCATTGGGCGAAAGTCATCCGGGGCCGGGCGATGTCTTTCTATTCCGGCCCGGTGCGCGGCACGCGTTCGAACAGGTGCATGGACTCGACTTGTACAATTATAGCCTAGTCGAAAGTCAATATCAGCCTAACGCGTCCGAATCGCTAATTGGTAATCTGATGTCGAATGATGACAGCCTAGACGTCACTTAGGGTGCTGTAAGATGTGTTGGCAAGGGGTAACGGAGGGGGTGATGGAAGGATGAATGATTATCGGATTGGAATGTCTGTTGCTGCTGCTGCGCTGCTGGCGGTCGGCTGCGGCACGGTCAAGGAGCCTGCATGCGTGCAGTTCTGTGAATCGGAGATCACCGTCGCCTGTTACTATTTCGGACAGTACCATCCGAACGACCCGCGCAACCTCAAGGAGCGCGGCCGGCCGTGGGACGAGTGGAAGCTGATCAAGGCTGCATAAGTTTGAGGCAGCGCTTCGGCTGGCGAAAGAGCGCCTGCTAGCCAAGCCTGAAGGCCCGCGTATCCTGAACATTAACTGCTGGAACGAGTGGACCGAGGGCAGTTATCTGGAGCCGGACACGGTGAATAAGATGGGGTATCTCGATGCCGTGAGGCGGGTGTTCGTGAACCCATGAGCGAAACCAGGAAAGTCAAAAAATGACAGGTCGAGGTCAAGCAGAGGCATTTTCTGGAGACCGACGATGTGGTAGAATGCAGCCCAACGAGAGGTGGTTGGGCTTAAGTCTGGGGCGGGATGCCGCCGACTTTAGGGTGTTGAGTTTGTCACAGAAGGAGACGATCATGGTCAGTTATCAGAGGCGGTTGACGTTGGTTGGGGGCGTGGTTCTGGGAGCCTTCTTAACGGTGCCTAGCGTACGCGCGGCAACGACTGTGTGGGACGGAGGCGGCGCGGACAACAACTGGAGCACCGCGAACAACTGGAATCCGGACGGAAGCGTGCCGGTCAGCGCGAGCGACACGCTTGTCAAGCTGGACGGCACGAACCGCGTCAGCGTCGTGCAGGACATCGCGTCGCCCTTGGTGCTGAACCGGCTGGAGTTTCTCAACGCGCCGTTCTCAGGGCAGAAATCGGCCATCACGGTGAGCGGAGGCGCGTTTCGGTTCGAGGCGAGCGGTGCCACCCAGCCGCTCGTCTACCTGACCCGGCAGGCAAGCTGCGTGGTCAACAACGATGTCGAGATCCCCTCCGGAACAACGCTCCAGCACCACTACACGACGTATGGCGTGGAGTACAAGGGTGTGGTTTCAGGCGGCGGGACGATCGAGAAGCTGCAGCACGACGGCGGCATCACCCTGAACAACCCGGCGAACAGCTTTTCGGGCGGCCTGGTCATCCGCGCCGGCGACCAGAACTGGAACGCCGTGACCATTAACGCGAGCGGTGCGATGGGCACGGGCCCCGTGAGCGTGTACGGAGGCCCGGTCAGCACCAACCTGTCCAACCCCGGCGGGCTCACCTTCGGGAACGCCGCGACGCACACGAACCCGATCACCCTCTACGGAACCGCACCGATATCAGCGTCCGGCGCCGTGACGCTGAACGGCCCGCTCAGCCTGGGCACGAACACGCTCCACCTGCGCGGCACCGGCTCGGGGACGCTGGGCGGCGGAGTGAGCGGGGGCGGCACCCACGCGCTCGTCAAGTCCGACGCGGGCACGTGGACGCTGGGCGCAGGCGCGAACACCTACACCGGGCGGGTGACGGTGAACAGGGGCACCCTGACGCTCGGCGGATCAACCGTCGCCGGTAACGTGACGGTCAACGGCGGCACCTTCAACGGCTCGGGCACGCTGCATTTCCGCCTCGACGGCGCCTCGTCCGACCTGCTCGACCTGAACGGCGGCACGCTGGACGTGCGCAGCCTCAAGCTCGACTTCGATGTGGGCGCGGGCGGCGTCTCCGGAACATACGTGGTCGTGAACTACGCCGACGGCGGCACGTTCACCCGCAACGCGGGCCCCGCCTTCTTCTCGAGCCTGACGGATCTGCCCACCGGCTTTGAACTGGTGGACGACACGGTCTCGAGGCGCCTGCTGCTGGCGCGGAGCCAGACGTACGTGTGGGACGGCGGCGGCGCGGACCCTAACTGGACGACGGTCACGAACTGGACGACCGACCTGTACGCGCCTGAGGCCGGCAGCAACACCGTCGTGCGGCTCGACGGCACCAACCGCACCAGCTCCGCACAGAACGTCGCCGACCCCTTCCTGCTCAACCGCCTCGATTTCCTGAACGGCCCGTCGTCTTTTGTGAAGGCCACCTTCACCCTCAGCGGCGGACAGCTCAAGTTCGTGCCCAGCGACGCCGGCATACAGCCGCGCATTTTTGACAACCGCGAGAGCAACGTCAACATCTACAACGCGATCGACCTCGCGACGGGAACGACGCTCTACATGGATATGGGCACGTGGGGCACGGATTACTACGGCCCGATCACGGGCGGCGGTGCCATCGACAAGCCGGAAAACCCGGGCGCCATCGGCTTCAACAACAGCGGCAACACCTTCTCCGGCGGCCTGACGGTCCGCGCGGCCGATGACAATTGGCACATGTGCCATGTGCGCGCCAGCGGCGCGATGGGCACGGGCCTGGTCAGTCTCTACGGCGGCACGCTCAACCTCGCCAAACCCAACCCCGGCGGCCTGATCTTTTACGGAACGACGGCCCACACGAACGACTTCCGCCTCTACAAGAACTCACCCATCACGATCGGCGCGCCGGGTGCCGACGCCTCCGTGACGCTGAGCGGCTCGGTGAGGCTGAGCCCGACCAACACGCTGACGCTGCGCGGCAACGGCGTGGGCACCCTCAGCGGGCCGATCTCGGAGGGCGCCGCCACGGCCGTTAGCAAAGTGGACGCGGGCCGCTGGATCCTTTCCGGCGCGAACAGCTTTACGGGCCGTGTGACCGTCAGCAACGGCGCGCTCCAGTTCGGCGCAGCCGGCGCGATGCCCGCGGGCGCGCCAATCGCGGTGAGCGGCGGCACGCTCGACCTCGGCGGGATCTCGGCAGCCGTCGGCCCTGTGGCGCTCGGCGCGGGGCAGATCGTAAACGGCTCGCTTTCCGGATCGTCGTATGCCGCGACGGGCGCCGGCATCGTTGCGGCCGCACTCGGCGGCCCCGCCGGGCTGACAAAGAGCGGTGACGGCACGCTGACGCTCCGCGGCGCGCACACCTTCACCGGACCCCTTGCGGTTAACGGCGGAGCCGTGGAGGTGCAGGGCGCGCCCGCGCCCGGCAGCGCCCTCTGGCTGGACGCGGCCAACCCGTACACGCTGGCCCGGAACTGGGACGGCACCGGCGGCGCGCCTACCTCGGGCGCCGCGGTCTGCCGCTGGCTCAGCCTCAGCGGAAATAACTGGGCCGCTTACAGCGCCGGCCCGACCTACCTGACCAACATGCTTAACGGCCTGCCCGTGCTGCGCTTCTCGACCGGCAAGTATCTCACCCTCGCCAAAGCGGTGCCGGCTCAGGAATCTACCGTGTTCATCGTCTTCCGCGACATCGCGCCGTCCGGGACATGGCGTAACCCGCTGGACAGTCTGGGGCAGACTCCCGCGAGCGGGTGGCTGCACATGCTGAACAATCTCAACAACCGCTGTCTCACTAGGGGCGGCGCCGCCGTTGCCGTCGACTCGCCCGAGTCCACCTTGACCTGGGCGGTGCAAACGATGCAGCTGCAGGCGGGCGACTACCGGCTGTGGGTGAACGAAAACGCCTACGGCCCGCACACCTCGACCTCGAACTTTTCGCCCTTCACCACGGTCTGCGGCGGCGGGTTGCAGATGGACGTGGCCGAGTCGCTGGTCTACACGAACAGCCTGTCTGACGCCGACCGCATGAACACCCTCCGCTACCTGCGCCGTAAGTGGCTGGGCGAGAGCGACGGCGGCACGCCGACCAACCGGCTCGCGACGCAGGTGGCGGCCACAGTCAAGTCCGGTGCCGCGCTGGATCTCTGCGGCGGCGTGCAGACGGTGGCGTCGCTCTCTGGCTCCGGCGTCGTGACCGGCGGCACGGTGCGGGTCGCCGGGCTTCTGTCAGCGGGCGACGCGGTCGGCGCGGTCGGCGCCCTGTCGGTCCGCGGCGACCTGACGCTCGTTGCAGGCGTCACCAACGTCGTCGACTGCGCGGCGGCGGGCAGCAACGACCTCGTGGCCGTGACGGGTGCGCTGACGGTCGAGGGCGCTGGCACGGTGGCGCTGGCGCTGAACGGCCAGCCGCCCCCGCAGCAGGTCACGCTCTTCTCCTGCGGCTCGGTCGCTGGAGAGGAGAACCTTGACGCGTGGACGGCGTACGGCGAGGGGCTCGCGCCGTACCGGACGCACGTCCGGCGCATCGGCAACAACGTGGTGTTGTTGATCTTCCGTTCCGGCGCCCTGATCAGTGTCAAGTGACCCTTTCCAGCCCGGCTCTTGCCGCGTCACATCAGGCGAAGCCGTTCCAGGCCTGCGCCCGTTCGGGGGCGCTGGGCTTTTACATTAAGGAGCACTAGCATCCCATAGGAGCTGAAAACGGGCACACTGCCCCCTTTCCCCCGTTG
>CAYMLQ010000191.1:0-10849 GCA_964390795.1 uncultured Lentisphaeraceae bacterium | reverse complement strand
TACGCGGGCACCTTCGCGGCTCAGTACCACGGCGCGAAACACGCCCGCGGCTGCGTGATCTCCACGGTCCAGGGACTGTGGCTGGCCTTGGCGTCGTGGCCGTTCATCCTCGCGCTGATCCCGCTCGGCTGCTGGCTGCTGACCCTGGGCGGACATGTGACCGCGGTTCTGGCCGCCGAGAAAACCTATTTTATCATCCTCATGGCCGGCGGGGTCATGGTGCCCCTCAACGCCGCGGTCGGCGGGTTTTTCATGGGCGTCGGGCGGACCAAGATCAACATGATCGCCAACGCGACCGGCTGCCTCATGAACATCGTGCTGAACTACGCCATGATCTTCGGCCACTGGGGTTTCCCCGAAATGGGCATCGCGGGTGCGGCGTACGCGACGGTCATCTCGGGCTTCCTCACCTTTTTCCTCCAGCTCGCCGTGTTCTCCCGCGAGACCACCGTTTGCGCCGTGGGCTATCCCGCCGTGTTGAGGTTCGATTTCCCCCTGATGCGGCGCATTGTCCGTTTCGGGGCGCCGTCGGGCCTTCAGTTGCTCATGGACATCGGCTCGTTCACGCTCTTCATCATCCTCACGGGGCGTCTGGGCGAATTGGCGCTGGCCACGAGCAACATCGCCTTCAGCATCAATAACCTGGCCTTCGCGCCGCTGCTGGGCTTCGGCATGGCGGCCGCCACGGTCGTGGGCCAACACCAGGGCGGGCAGCGCCCGGAGGCCGCCGAGCGCGCGGCCTATACCGCCCAGAAAATGGCCTGGATCTACATGGCCGTGATCGGCCTGACGTTTATCCTCTTCCCGAAGTTCTACTTCGACCTGTTCCGGCCGAAGAGCGCCGCCTTCTCGGCCGAAGAGCTGCTGGCGCTCGGCCGGTCCATGCTGTGGCTCATGGCGGCGTGGGGCATGCTGGACACGGTGACGATCGTTTTCAGCGGCGCGCTGAAGGGCGCGGGCGACACCCGCTTCGTGATGCTCTACATGGTGCTGGGCGGCTGGCTGATCCTCGTGCCGGGCACCGTGCTGCTGCTGCACCTCGGCACCGGCATTCTGGGCCTCTGGGTCTGGCTGGCGCTCTATATCTCGGTGCTGGCGGTCGGCCTCTGGTGGCGCTGGCGGTCGGGCGTGTGGAAAACCATCCGCGTCATCGAGCACCGCGAGGGTCTGGAGTATATTCCGCCCGTCACCGACGAAATCCACTGACCCAGAGATCAGAAGCCAGCGCAGCCTGGAAATCCTGCGTGAGCGGCGCCTGGAGACAGCACGGCTGGCCGTGCGCGGGATGGAGGAAGCGGATCTCATAGGCGTGCAGGAAATGGCGCGCACAGCCTTCGACGGGCCTGGCCCCGTAGAGCGTGTCGTTGACGACCGGAAAGCCGCCCAAGGCGAGCTGGCAGCGGATCTGGTGCGTCACGCCCGTGCGGATGGTCACCTCCAGGAGCGTGTTGCGGCCGGCCATCTCCAGCGGCTTGTAAGCGGTCTCGGCGCGCAGGCGGCGGTCCGGCGCGGCCAGCGACCGCGCGTCCACCATCTTGCAGTGCGCCAACCCGGGGTGATGGGCCAATTCGTGTGCTAACCTGCCCGGTATAGCGACGTGTCCCTCGACCAGGGCGAGGTAGGTCTTCTCCACGGTTTGCGCGTCGAACTGCGCGCGCAGCGCATCGAACACGGCCTGCGTGCGGGCCGCGAGCACAAGGCCGGAGGTGCCGGTGTCGATGCGGTGCAGCGCGCCGGCCATCAGCGGCTGGTCGCCCACGACCGCGAGTTCGGGATACCGCGCCACCAGCCCGTTCATCAGCGTGCCGCTCTCTTCGCTGGTCAGCGGATGCACCGGCATGCCCGCAGGCTTGTTGGCGGCGAGCAGACTGTCGTCCTCGAAAACGACCTTCACCCGCACCGCGGCGTCGGGGCGCACGCGGTTGTCGCACGCCTCCTTCAGGACCGCCACGGCAACCTGGTCGCCCGTCCGGAGCTTGTTCCCTTTGAGGCGCGGGCGACCGTTCACCCGAACCTGCGCGGACTCGACCGCCTGGCGGCAGAAGGCGCGGCTGGAGGTGGGGAAGCGGGCGGACAGCAGCGCGTCGAGGCGCTGGCCGTCCTCCCCGTCACCGACAGTGAAGGTGGCGTCTTGGATCATATCGGAGTGAGTTCAGGAACTGCAGGGGCGAACGTCCCCACGAGCCGCCGTTTACGGAACCGCCGCAGGCTGCGGCGCGAGCTGCTGGAGGCGCTGCGCCGCGTACTGGCCCTCGGCTGAGGCGGTGCCGCCGCGCCGCACAAAATTCTGATACGCCTGCGCCGCCTGCTGCTTCTGCCCCTGGCCTTCGTATGCCAGACCCTTGTAGAACGGGGTGCGCGCATCGCCCGGCACCTGCCGCTCGAACGCGTCGAGGTGCGTCAGTGCCGTGGCGTAATCCTTGCTCTGCAGGGCGCACTGCGCCAGCACGCCCTGGGCCCGCGCGCCGGCGGGGCTGACGCGCGCCGCAAGCGAGGCGGCCTTTTGCGCGCCCGCGAGGTTGCCGCCCTGCTGGCTGGCCTGCGCCACCAGCATCAGGCCCACATAGTCATTCGGCGCGAGCCGCAGCCCCTGCTCGGCGGAGGACTGGGCCGCCGCGAACTGCTTCTGCGCGAGCTGCCCCTCCGCCGTCGCGAACTGCTTGAGCGCCGGCTTGCTCTTGCGGATGTTCGCCGTGGCCGCCAGAAACGCGGCCTGACCGTTCTTGCCCGCGTTCTGACCCGCGTATTCGGACCGGATGCGGGCCTGCGCCGCCTGCAAGCGCTCCGCGCTCATCGGGTGCGAAGAGAACATCTGCTCCAGCAGCGAGGGGTTGGCCCCGCTGATGCGCACCAGCAACTGCATCAGATCCACCATGCCCTGCGGATCGTAGCCCGCGCGCACCATATAGAGCAGGCCGCCCTGGTCTGCCTGACGCTCCTGGTCGCGGCTGTAGCGGGCCAGCACCACGGCGCTGCCCAACTGGCCGGCGGTGGCGGCCAGGTCGGCCCACGAACTGCCTTTGCTCGCGAGGTAACCGCTCGTACCGGAGACCAGCGCGCCCAACACCGTGCCCTTGCTCATCGCCGAGGCGGTGTGCCCGCAGTTCACGTGGGCGATCTCGTGTCCTAGCACCGCGGCCAACTGCGCCTCGTTCTCCAACTCGGCCAGCATGCCGCGCGTGATCGCGATCGTGCCGTCCGGAAAGGCGTAGGCGTTGATATAGACGGCGTTGACCACCTGGAAGCTGAACGGCATATCGGGGTAGACTACGTCGGCCGGCTTCAGCGTCGCGACCAGACGGCGCCCGACCTGCGTGACATAGGCGTTGGCCTGCGCGTCGCTGGCCACCCCGTAGTCGGAGGCGAACTGCGACGGCACGGCCTGCTTGGCGAGCGTGAGCAGCTCGCCCTTCCCCACTAGGCTGAGCTGCTGCTTGCCGGTGATGGGATTGGTGACGCAGCCGGACGCCAGCGCCAGCAGGCACGCGGCGACAACGGGCCGCCACACAGGGCTGCCACACAGGGCTGCCCCTGCGGACCTCTGACCTCCGACCTCCGACCTCTGACCTCTGACCCCTGACCCCTGAATCCTTCTCATGCCTTTTCCTCCTGCACGTGCAGCAACGCCGAGGGCGTCAGCGGCACCTCGCCAAACAGTTCCCCCGGCTGCATCGGGTGGCCGTTCAAAAACGCTTTGCCGTCCATGCGGCGGCTGCCGTCCGGCTGCACCGCCGTGAGGCACAGCACGCGATCCCCCGTGGCCACGACCGGCCCGATCGGCGACAGCGCGCAGAGGGTGCCCGGTGCGAGGCGCTCCAAGCCTTCGATCGTTTGATTCAGAAATTCCGCCTGCAGCACTTTCAACCGTCCGGAAAAGCCGGGCTTGGTCAGGCTCGACGGCAGGAAGGTAAAGGCGCCCGGCCACGGGTCGTAGGCGCGGATGCGGCGCTCGATCACGGAGGCGGGCAGACTCCAGTCGATCAGCCCGTGGTTCTTCAGCATCTTCGGCGCGTAAGTCGCCTGCGCATGGTTCTGGGGCTCGCGCTTGCTTTCTCCGGCGATCATCTGCTTGAGCGCTTTGACCATCGTGACCGCCCCCAGAATCGCGAGACGGTCCATGAGCGTCACCGCCGTATCGTCGGAACAGATCGGCTCGATCGCCTTGAGCAGCATGTCGCCGTTGTCCATCCCTTCGGCCATCAGCATGATCGTCACGCCCGACACCGGCTCGCCCGCCGCAATCGCCGCCTGGACTGGCGCCGCGCCGCGATATTTGGGCAATAGCGAAAAATGCCCGTTGACGCAGCCGTGCGGCGGGACCGCAAGCAGGCGCTTGCCGAGAAACTGGCCGAAGGCGACCACCACGATCACGTCGGGCTTGAGCGCCTCGATCTGGGCGAGCACCTCGGGGGCGTTGACCTTCTCGGGGGAAATGATGGGCTTCAGCCCCTGCTGCGTGGCGTAGGCCTTGCACGGGCAGGGCGTAAAGCGCTGCCGCCGGCCCGAGGGACGATCCGGCTGGGTCACAACGCCGATGACTTTCAGCAGCGGTGACTTTAAGATCGCCCTCAGCGCGGTGGCCGAGGCATCTGAAGAGCCCATGAAAACAATACGCATTCGCGAATTCCTGTTACGTGCGAAGTAGCCGTTAGTTTAGCACATCGCCGAGGGGATGGCGCATAACAAAATAGTCACATCGGAATTGCGCTCTTCAAACCGCCGACACAAACCGCCGTCAGCCTTGACGCCAGACAGCGGGGTGTCTACACTTCTTCGCAATTGTGCGCGTCCGGCCCACTCAAGGAGAATCCCATGCCCTTCCGTTTCAAACGCTCCGAATTCCGCCGCCCCCTGGCCCAATTGAACCATATGGAGGTCGCGCTGTCGTTCTTCGAGACCCATGTGGACGGCACGGCCACCCTCACGCTGACCGCTCGCGAGCCGCTCGCCTCGCTCGAACTCGACGCGCGGGAGATCCAGGTCTTCGAGGTGGCGCTGTCAATGGGTGGGACGCCTCCCCGAGGCTTCCGCGGACGGTTCGGGGAACCGTCCCTACCGGGCATCGCGGACGCCTGCGGGGAGGCGTCCCTACCAGCCGACGACTTCATGGCGTGTGCCTTTGCTCTCGATGCGTCCCGCCGCAAGCTGGTCATCGCGCTGCCGCGCCCGCTCGCGGTCGGGGAGACGCTCCGCGTCTTCGCGCGCTGCCGCTGCACGCCCTCGGACACGCTGCTCGAAGGGCTCTACCGCGACGTCACGCCTCCCGGAGCGCCCCAGCAGTTCATGTCGCAGTGCCAGCAGTGGGGCTTCCAGCGCATCCTGCCGGTGATCGACGACTGCACCGCCAAATGCACCTTCCGCACCACGCTCGAAGGCGACGCGCGCTACACCCACCTGATCTCCAACGGCGACATCGACCCCACGGCCAACCCCGGCGGACGCCCCGTGCCCAAGCCCGGCGACCCCTCCCGCCAGGTCATCACCTTCGTCAACAACGTGCCCATGGCGCCCTACCTCTTTATCGCCTGCGCCGGCACCTGGGACGTGCTCGCCGACGCGGTCGCCTATCCCGGCGGACGCCGCATCGCGCTGGAGTACCTCGTGCCGCCCGGCAAGGCCGAGGGCGCGCGCGTGCCCATGGAGATCCTCAAGCGCAGCATCCTGTGGCAGCACGTGCGGCTGGGCTACGTCTACCCCTTCGACACCTACCGCACGATCTGCATGGAGAAGTCCATCTACGGCGGCATGGAGAACGTCGGCAACACCACGATCATCACCGAGGCCGCGCTGATCGACGACACCACGGCCGACGCGCGCCTGATCTACGCCCACGGCGTGATCGTCCACGAATACGAGCACAACCACTGCGGCAGCGGCGTCACCATGGAGTCGCCCTTTGACATGTGGCTCAACGAGGCCTTCACCGTGGACATCGAGCGGCAGTTCACCGCCTCGGTCTTCGACCCCGCCTTCATGCGCCTGCGCGAGGCGGACGCCCTGCGCGCGCCCGGCGCCGGCCCGCTCGCCATGGAGGACACCGGCAAGTTCGGCCAGATCGTGCGCGAGGGCGTCAACGACCCCGACGAGATGGTCGACGGCGTGACCTACGTCAAGGCGCCTGAAGTGCTCAACATGCTGCGCCAGCTCCTTGGGTCGGACGTCTACGACGCGTGCGCGCGCCTCTACTTCTCGCGCTACGACGGCGGCAACGCCAACACCGCGCAGTTCCTCGCCTGCTTCGAAGAGGCGTCCGGCCAGAGCCTCGCCGACTTCAGCCGCGAATGGCTCTTCACGGTCGGCTACCCGCAGGTGGCCGTCCGCTACGCCTACGACCCCTGCCGGCGCGAGCTGCGCCTGCACCTGCGCCAGACGCGCGCCGGCGCTGGGGGCGTCTTTACGCTGCCCGTCTCCTTCGCCGCGGTCGACGCCGCAGGCGGAGACATTCCCGGCGCGGCGCAGACCTTCCGCTTCGACACGCCCGAGAAAGAGATGGTCGTCTCGGATATCCCCGAACCCGCATTCCTCTCGCTCAACCGCGACGCAGGCTTCTACGGCACCTGCACCGACCTCACGGTCACGCCCGAGCAGCTCGCGCTCCAGGTGCGCCTCGACAGCAACGCCTTCAACCGCGTCGAAGCCCTGCGCCGCCTGACCGACCTCGAACGCCAGCGCCTGCTGGCCGATCCCTGCGCCGCCGTGTCGGACGCGTGGCTCGACGGCTACGCCTCCTGCGCCTCTGACGACACGGTTTCTAACGGCCTCAAGGGCTACCTGCTGAAGATCGACGAGCAGCCGCTCGACCGCACCCTGCTGCCGAATGTGCGCGAACTCGTCTCGATCCGCCAACGGCTCCTGCGCGCCGCCGCCGAAGCCTGCGGTGCCGAGACGCTCCTTGTTTCCCTCGGCCAGCTATCCGAGTCCGCATGTTGTACCGGCTTTAGCCGGCCCGAAGCACTGAACGCGCAGCCGCCCGTAGACGGTACAACCTGCCCTCCGCCCTCCGCCCTCCGATCTCCGCCCTCCGACCTTCCCGCCGCCATCGAGCGCCGCTTCCTGAAGAACGCCTTCCTGCAACTGCTGGCCGCGCTCGACACACCCGCCGCCCACGCAGCGCTGGCCGCGCATCTGGCGGAAGCGACCAATATCACCGACCGGCTCAACACGCTCGCCGCCCTCTGGCAGAGCGGCCACCCGGCGCGCCGCGCACTCCTCGAACGCGAGGGCGACGCGCTGCGTCAGACGCTCGGCGGCTACCTGGGTTACCTGCAGATCGTCGGCACCAGCCCGCGCGCCGATGTGTTCGACGCGGTCGCGGAGGAAGAGCGCCGCCCGACCTTCAGCCTCAGTCATCCGGGGCTCAGCCGATCCCTCTACCTGCCGCTCTCGCTCAACAACGCGCAGCTCTGGACTCCGCGCGGCCTGCGCTGGCTCGCGGAGACGGTGGTCAAGTACGCGGCGGTCAGCGAATACAACACGCTGCGCCTGATCGCGCCGCTGCAGGCCTATCATGCTTTTGCGCCGGATCTTCGCGTGGCGGTCGAAGCGACTCTGCGCGAAATGCTCGTTGCCCTCCAGACGTTCCACTGCCCCTCCGTCACCGGCCGCATCGAGGCGTATCTCAAGTGAGTGGATAAATCGCGATCCCGCCGCCCCTCGTTTCGCGAGCCGCCATTTCCACACTTCATGAAGTGTGAAAACGTCCGTTCCTGCCAGCGCGGCGTTCAGGGAAGCCTAACGATCTTCGTTGGTCTTATGGCGTTTCTCACACCTCCAGAGGTGTGAGAATGGGCGTCTCCTGAAAGATGAGCGCCGGCCCGCCCTGGGAGCAAGGAGTAATCGGTTAGTGACAGGGGATCGCGAAGCGGATGCGTGTTATGCGCGAAAGCACGGGAGGGACGAGCGTCTGCTCGTCCGGGCAAGCAGACGCTTGCCCCTCCCCAAGCCGCACGTTCTCCAGAAACGCAGCATCCTCGCACCCCTGCCACCAACAGGATGAAGCACCTTCTCACGCGCATCAGGTCTGCCGGACTCTTAATTACTCGGCGCGGTCAAAAACGCTCAGATCCCACGTGTCGCGCCATGTGAGCGTGAAGCCCTCGTCCGTGAACCGCAGCGGCAGCCACACGTAGCGGCCGTCGATGGCGTTGTCGGGCTTCCAGAGGTCGAACAGCGCGATATAGGCGTCTTTCTTGCCCTGCACCGGCAGGATGAAGGTGCTTTGGCCGCCGAAGGTCTTCTCCGCCCCGAGGCGGTTCAGCGGACTGACGCCGACACACGGGTTGGCGAGTTCCGTCCACGGGCCCCAGATCGACGGCGCGACCGCCGAACGCGCCGCGTTGGGCGCCCAGCCCGTGCAGCCGGAGGCGAGCAGGTAGTACCGGCCGCCGCGCTTGCAGAGGGCCGGCGCCTCGTGCCAGCGGTGCTCGAACAGGCGCACGTACGTGCCGGCGTGGGAGAGGTAGTCGTCGCTGAGCAGGGAGATATGCAGCGTGCTGTTCTCCTCCGACGCGAACACGTGATACGCCTGGCCGTCGTCATCCACGAACAGGTTCATGTCGCGCGCCATCTGCCCGCCCGCGAAGTCGCGCGCGAGGATGGCGTGCTTGGGGGTGTCGGGGTTCGGGCCTCCGCTGAACGTGAGGCCCTTCATCTGCCCGACCGTCTGGAGCGCGGCCTTCTGCGCCTCGGTGACGTTGACGGGCCACACGCCCGCGTCGGGGCGCTCCGAGCGCAGATACGTGAAGGGGCCGGTCGGCGCGTCGGCCACAGCCACGCCGCTGCGCGCGGAGCTGTAGCCCTGTCCCTTGAGTTCGAGATGGAACCACATCACGTACTTGCCGGTCTTGGCGTTGTAGATCACCTTCGGGCGCTCGAGCACGCACTCCTTGGCAATCTCGCTCGCGGGGTCGTCCGAAACCTTCAGGGCGACGCCCTCATCCTTCCAGTTGGTGAGATCTTTGGATGAGTAGACATGCACGCCGACATGCGCCAGGTTGCCGGCATTGCCCTCGATCTTATGCTCGCCGTACCAGTAGTAGGAGCCCTCGCGAAACAGGAGGCCGCCGCCGTGGGCGTTGATGTGTACGCCCTTGTCGTCCGGCCAGACGCGGCCGTTCTCGAAAGAGAGCCGCCGAGTCTGCGGCGCGGAGGCTCCGCCCCGGAACAGCTCGCGGCTGGGCTCGTTGCCAAAGCCGGTTTCGAGAATGCGGTCGCCCGCCAGCTCGAAGCGCGCGAAGGCCGTGCCGCCGGGCGCCTCGACCAGCCCGCGCATCGTGAGGTGGTGGACGTGCCGCTGCCGCGCGTAGCCGCCGGCGTGCTGGTGCCCCGCGATCCACGCCGCCACGCAGGTGTGCGCGTCGAGCGTCTGCAGGATCTCTTCGGGCTTCGCCATCCGGTGGTGCTCGGCGGCTGTCTTCAGCAGCGGAAAGTGGCAAAAGCAGATCACCTTCTCGCCGGTCGCCTGCGCCTGGTCGAGCGTGTCGCGGAACCACGCGAGCTGGCGGTCGCTCACGACCCCATACCCCGCGTCATTGCCGTCCAGCACCACGAAGCGCCAGCCTTTCGCAGTGGGCACTGTAAAAGTGTAGTAGAAATTCGTCAGTCCCAGTTTCAGGGCGAGCGCGTTCGTGCCGGCGCTCAGGCAGTGGTTGCCGACGACGTGGTATTTGGGCGCAGTCAGCCGGTTGAAAACCGGCAGTACCTGGTCGAGATCCTTCGCCGAGGCTACAGCATTGGTCGGAATACCGTCGACGATGTCGCCCAGTTGGATCACGAAGTCCAGCCGCTGGCGGTTGAACGTATCGACGCACGTCTCCAGCCGCTTGAGGGTGCCGCGGTAGTCGCGCGACACGCTGCCCTCCTTGTCGCCGAACTGGATGTCCGCTACGACGCCAAAGGCGGGCAGCGCCTCAGCCCGCGCGAGGCAGCCTCCGAGCGCCGAGGCAACGGCCATTATAGAAAGCATCCGGCCCAACCGATTCGGCACGCTCATCTGTTACGTCCTTTACGCCTCGCTGATGGGCATGCCCCACTCGCGGATCTTGCTTTCGATAAAGATGACGCTCTGCTCGTGCATCTTCTTGGCGCCCTGCTCCGGCATCAGCACGGGGCCGCAGGCAAACCGAATGGGTCTGGAGGGATCGACCAGCCCGAAGTCTTTGACCCATTTTCCGGTCTGAAGGAAGTCCGTCTTGACCGCGAGCGGAACCACCGGCACGCCCGCGCGCTCGGCCAGTTTCGCGCCGAGCGAGTTGAACCGCTTCGCCTCGAAGACCGCCTGACGCGTCCCCTGCGGAAAGAGCAGCACGGAGCTGCCGCCCGCGAGGCGCTTCGCGCCCTCTTCGAGCACGGTCTTGAGATCCTCACGCGCGTTCTTGCGCGTCACGGCGATCGAGCCGACGGCCCGCGCCGACGCGCCCACAAAGGGGATGGCATCCAGGCTCTTTTTCATAATGATGGCCAGCTTCCCGAAGGCGGTCAGCGTCGCGGGATAGACCATCGTCTCCAGCGTGCTCATGTGGTTCGACACGTAGACCACGGGGCCCGAATAGGCCGCGCGTTGCTCAAAACCATCGAAGGTGACGGTCGCGCCCATCTTTTCGGCGAAGCTGACCGACGACATGCAGATGCCTGCCCACACGTCGGTGTCAAACCTGCCGCGCAGGTGCGTCCAGGCGCACCGGCTCACAATGCTGATGATGGTCGAGGCGTACCGCACCGAACTGCTGCTGCTGACATGCGCCGGACGGGAGGGCCTGTTTTCCGGCGGCGTCTCGTAGCGCCCGGTCGTACGCAACATCTCTTGAAGCTTCTTATAGTCCGTCATAACGGCGAAGAGTATAGCAAAATG
>CAYMLQ010000190.1:0-10864 GCA_964390795.1 uncultured Lentisphaeraceae bacterium | reverse complement strand
TGGTCTACATCCGCAACATCGTGATCCGCGGCAACAACAAGACCAAGGACAAGGTGATCCGCCGCGAAGTCATGGTCAGCCCGGGCGAGGTCATGAACGAGGTGCGCATCGAGAAAAGCGAGAACCGCCTCAAGAACCTCGGCTATTTCGGCAACGTCCGCCACTACACGGAGCAGGCCGCAGACGGCAAGCGCGACCTGGTCTACGACGTGGAGGAGCAGCGCACCGGCAACTTCATGGTCGGAGCCGGTTTCTCCAGCGTCGATAATCTGGTGGGCTTCCTCGAAGTCACGGAGAGTAACTTCGACATCCTGAACTGGCCGAACTTCAAGGGTGGCGGGCAGAAGGCGCGCTTGGGCCTCGAAGCCGGAACGCGGCGGCAGACGGCGGAAGTGTCGTGGACCGAGCCTTGGTTCATGGATCGCCCGCTGGCGCTGACGATCGAGGCCTACCGCCGGATGCGCTGGTTCGACCAGTACGACGAGATCCGCTCGGGCGCTTCGGCCGGGATCTCCTACCCGGTCAAGGTCGGCCGCGTCGGCGCGCGCTACACCCTCGAACTGGTTGAGATGGACGATGCGGATGACTCGCTCTGGTATAGCGATCCGAACGGCATCGCGAACGACGTGCTGGCCGATAACGGGTTCATCAGCGGAAGCCGTTACTTCAAGGATCAGGAGGATGCGTACGGCGGCAACATCAACAGCGTGATCCGCCTCTACTGGGCGAATGACACGCGCGACCAGCCGTTTGTACCGACCAAAGGCTATCAGACCACGGTGTTCGGCGAAATGTCGGAAGGCGCGATCGGCGACAACGAATTCTATAAGCTCGGTGCGAACTACCGGCACTGGTTCCGCATGCCGTGGTACAAACATGTGCTGAGCTTGCGCGGACGGCTGGAGACGGTGGACGCCTACGCGGGCGACCTGCCGATTTACGAGAAGCTGTTCCTGGGCGGCCCGCGCACGGTTCGCGGCGTCGAGTACCGGGATATGGGCGCCAAACTCTTCCGCGGCGACGGCGGCAGCGGGCATGCTCCGATGGGCGGGCAGACGCTGGCCTTGGGAACCGTTGAATACACCGTCCCGGTGTTTAAGGCGGTGCGTCTGGCCACGTTCATCGATATCGGCTCGCTGGGCGAAGATGCCTTTGATCCCGAGTTGTCGGATGTGTGCGTGGCGGCGGGTGTCGGCGTCCGCATCGACATTCCCGGCTTCCCGATTCGTTTCGACTTTGCGAAGCCGGTGGTGTCCGACGACAGTTACACGGAAGAAGAGTTCTTCTCGTTTGCGATCGGGTTTGAATAAGGCCCGTCTGCAGTCGCAGAGGGCAGGCAGCAGTGGGGCGGGCGGTGTGCCAGCCTAGGAAAGGAAATTATGAAAAAAGCGAGTGTTGTTTTGGCGGCTGTCATGGCCGCGGCGATGGTGATGGCTCAGGAAAAGACGGCGGTGGTCAACATGGTGGATCTGGTGCGCTTCCACCCGAGCCGCGAGCGCGACCGCAAGCTGATGCAGGACACGGAGAAAGAGTTCCAGGCGAAGCTGGACAAGCAGCGCGACCGTTTCGAGCAGCTTCGTGACGATTACGAGAAGGCCGTTAAAGAGGCCCGCAACCCGGCGTTGAACGAGAAGGCGCGCGCGGAGGCCGAAGACAAGTCCATGAAGCACCGCGACGTGCTGGCCGAGGCGGATCGCGACCTGCGGGCAGAGATGCAGAAGCTCCAGCGCGAACTCGGCGATATGGATTCGCGCCTGCTGCGCCAGGTGACGGGCGATATCCGCGAGGTGCTCACGAAGTTCTCGCAGGAAAGCAAGTACGCCATCGTGCTCGACGGAACGACCATGGCGTACTTTGACCCCAAGCTGGATGTGACCGACGATGTCCTGAAGCGGATGGGCGTGGATCCCAAGCTCCGCAAGGAAGCGAAAGAGAAGGCTGAGAAGGAAAAAGCAGCCCCGGCCGCTGAGAAGAAATAATGATGATGCGCGCCAGAGAGATCGCCGAGCGGCTTTCCGGTCAGGTCGAGGGCGACGGAGATGCGGAGCTTGTCGCCCTGTCGAGCCTCGAAGAGGCCCGCAAGGGCGACATCAGTTTCGTCAGGGACTCGAAATACGCAAAGCTTCTGGAGTGCACGCGCGCGAGCGCGGTGCTGGTGCCTCGGGCATGGGCGGGCACCTGCACGGGAACCACGCTGATCCGCGTGGACGATCCGAACGCAGCGTTTGCCAAGGTCGGCGAATGGTTCGCTCCGCCGCCCGTGGCGCGAAGGCCCGGGGTTCATGCGACTGCCGTGGTCGGCCAGAGCGTGCGGCTGGGGCAGGACGTGCATGTCGGCCCCTGGACGGTGATCGAGGACGGCGCGGTCATCGGCGACCGCTGCGTGATCGAGGCGCAGGTGTTTGTCGGTCAGGGCGTCGAGCTCGGCGAGAGCTGCCACATCTACCCGCAAGTGACCATCCGCGAAGGCTGCAAGCTCGGACGCCGCGTGATCCTGCATTCTGGCGTACGCATCGGAGGCGACGGTTACGGCTACAATCCCGTGATCGGAGCGGATGGTTCGATCCGGATTGATAAGATCCCGCAGATCGGGGTCGTCGAACTGGGCGACGATGTGGAGGTCGGCTGTAACACCACGATCGACCGCGCGCGCTTCGGGCGCACGCGCATCGGCAACAGCGTGAAGATCGACAACCTGGTGCAGATCGGCCATAACGTGCAGGTCGGCGACTACAGCGGGATCATCGCGCAGGCCGGGGTGGCGGGAAGCACGCGTATCGGGTCGGGCTGCCTGATCTGGGCGCAGGCGGGACTTTCCGGCCATCTGACGATCGGCGACCGCGCGCAGGTCGGTCCCAAGAGCGGACTTTCCAAGAGCGTGCCCGAAGGGGAATACTATCTGGGTCTGCCGGCGATTCCGAAGCGCGAGTTCGCCGCGCAGCTCCTCACGCCCCGGCACGTCGAGAAGCTCAAAGCCAAGGTCGCTGAGCTTGAGGCCCGTCTGGACGCGCTCGGCAAAGAGGGTTAAGCCTATCGCGTCAACTTGACACAGCGACATGGACAACCTGTCGCTGTTTTGGTTTTCTGGGGTTCGCAATAAGTTAACTTTAGCTAATATTTGACCAGAAGAGATGTATTTCGCCAATAATTAATGTATAATCGTTGTTTTTTAAGCTTGGCACGCCGTTTGCTTAATTGAAATCGCCGATGCAAGAGACGGCAAGAGAAGTTCAAGAACAGGTCCGTAAGGCCATAACTTCATTCACTTGCATCGGTCATTGGTTCCAAATGGTTGCCGTCTGGTGGGTGAGGTTATGGCCTTGTTTTTAAAATTTTGGAGGGACTTCAAATGAATACAGGATTCACTCCGGTGCGTCTGCTGGTTGCGGCGCTCGTTAGCGTCACCTGTCTGACGGTGACGGCTAAGACAGAGGAACAAGCCTTCGACTTCAGGAAGGGCTTTTCGGCAGTGGCTGCCAAGACCACGCCATCTGTTGTGTTCATTCAGGTGGAGAAGCAAGTTCCGATGGGGAACATGCAGTACTACTTCAACAACCCCTTCGACCTGTTCGGAGAGGAGTTTTCGGAAAAGTTCTTCCAGCAGCCCCAAGGGCGTCAGAACCTGCCGCGCCGCGGGCGTCAGCCGCAGCAGATGTTCAAGCAGACCGGGCAGGGTTCCGGGTTCCTGATCAGCAAAGACGGCTACATCCTGACGAATACGCATGTGGTGGGCGATGTGGACAAGATTACGGTGCGCCTAGTCGATGGCCGCGAGTTTAAGGCGAAGCGCATTGGCGCGGACTCCAAGACCGAGGTCGCGCTGATCAAGATCGAGGGCGAAAACCTGCCGTTTTTAGCAATCGGCGACCCCAACGGGCTACAAATTGGCGAGTGGGTGATCGCGATCGGCAATCCTTTTGGTCTCAAGGAGACACTTACGGTGGGTGTGGTGAGTGCTAAAGGACGCAGTAACATGGGTATCGCCGATTATGAGGACTTCATACAGACCGATGCCGCGATCAATCCGGGTAATTCGGGCGGGCCGCTCCTAAACATCGATGGCGAGGTGGTGGGCATCAACACCGCGATCTACAGCCGCAGCGGCGGCTACATGGGAATCGGCTTCGCGGTGCCGATCGACATGGCGATGGGTATCAAGGATCAACTTGTCGCAAATGGCAAAGTGACAAGAGGTTACATGGGGCTCATCCTCAATCCTGGAGAGGTCAACGAAGAGATGGCGCAGTCGTTTGGACGCAAAGAGTCAGGCGGCGTTTTGATTGCGGATGTGCAGAAAGACGGACCCGCCGAGAAGGCCGGAATCAAGAGCGGGGACATCATCATTGAGCTGAACGGGAAGAAAGTTAAGGATAATGTGAGCTTTCGGCGCGATGTGGCACAGATCATGCTTAATATAAAAGCAGATCTAGTCATATTCCGTGATGGCAAGAGCAAGAAGATGACGGTGACGGTTGGCGCTTTTCCCGACGAAGAGGGTGCTGACGGCTCAGTGAAGCAAGAGCCCGGTGCGCTGGACAAGATCGGGTTCCAAGTGCAAGAGCTGACTCCGGACGTGGCGCAGCGGTTCGGTTACGAGGCCGGTCACGGGGTGATCATCTCGGAAGTTGAGAATGGTTCGGCGGCGGAAGAGGCGGGCTTAAGGCCGGGGATGCTGATCCTTGAGGTGAACCGAAGCGAGGCGGCCAACGTGAAACAATTTGAAGACGCAGTGACGAAAGCGAAAGGCGGCAACCTGCTGTTGCGCGTGAAAGCGGACAAGGGAACGCTGTTCCTCAATCTGCGGCTGAACGATTAACCACACAACCCAAGTATATATAAGACCACTCCTGTCATGCAGCACCCGGGGCCGGGTCAAACCGGCCCCGGGTTTTTTATTTTGTCGAGAACGCGTAGGTTGTCGCGCTCCGAAAGGTCGCGCCCGGACGCAGTATCACCGAAGGGAAATTCGGACGATTGGCCGAATCGGGATAATGCTGGGTCTCCATGCAGAAGGCGTTATGTTTGAGACCGGCCACATTGAGATCGGGTTTCCCGTTCAGGAAGTACCGTTTGCCGGTATACACCTGCATGCCCGGCTCGCTGGTGTGAACCCGCATCAAACGGCCGCTCGCCGGCTCGTAGGCCGAACCGGCCAGCGCCAGGGTCTTGCCGCCGCTGCGCAGCACATAATT
Source organism: uncultured Lentisphaeraceae bacterium (assembly GCA_964390795.1). Taxonomy (GTDB): domain Bacteria; phylum Verrucomicrobiota; class Kiritimatiellia; order RFP12; family UBA1067; genus CAYMLQ01. The sequence continues at coordinate 5,672 of CAYMLQ010000190.1, read as the reverse complement.
GTGGTCGTAGCCTGCAAAGGGCGGCGTGAGCTGACCGATCCGCGCCCCGATCGCCGTCGGCACGGTGAAATCCAGCGGCGTTCCCTTCACCTCGGAGAGCGCACCGGTGGGGATCAGCTCGTTGTCGACACAGGTGACCTGATCGGCCGCTACCCACAGCACATGGCCGTACACGTCGCCCGAGCCGGCCCCCGCCAAGTTAAAATAAGCATGGTTGGTCAGATTGAGCGGGGTGGCCTTGTCCGTTGTGGCCGTATAGTCGATCTTTAACTCGTTGTCGTCCGTGAGGGTGTAGACCACCGCGACGTCGACCGTGCCGGGGAAGCCGTCGTCGCCGTCCAGGCTGCGGTGGAGGAAGCGAACGGACGATTCGCGCTTGCCCGTCGGCAGCGCCTCGCCCTGCCAGACCGCTTGGGCGAAGGCCTGCTTCCCTCCGTGAAGGTGGTGTTTTCCGCGGTTTGTGATCACCTGATAGTCCGTGCCGTCGAGCGTGAAGCGGCCCAAGGCGATCCGGTTGGCGACGCGCCCGATGACGGACGCGGCGGCGTTGAACCCGCCGAGGTAGGCGTCCAGGCTCTCGGCGCCCAGTACCACGTTTGCCAGCTTACCGTCTCGGTCCGGAACGCGCAGTTCCGTGATAGTCGCGCCGCGGCTCATGATCTTCGCGGACATGCCGTTCGCGTTGCGGAGCGTGAACAGCGTGACCGCCGCCCCGTCCGGCATGTGGCCGAACTCGCGCTGCTCGATCCGAACGAGAGGCGCGGGCACCGCCGCGCAGACACCCGGCTGTGAGGCCATCACACACGCCAGAAACAAGGCGCAGACTCGAATAACCACAACTTGATTGATGCTCATACACAGGACACTCCTGTCCTTGGCTTTTCTGTGGGAGCGGGGAGACTCCTGTCCCCGCAGCAAGGACAGGAGTGTCCTTGCTCCCATGGCTGGCGCAATCGGGGACAGGAGTGTCCCCGCTCCCAGACTACGGCCGCACATTCTCGCTGCTTTACCGTGCATGTTGCCCCTTCGTATTCTTCAATGAACCGCACAAGACTTTGCGCGGTCACGCCTGTAAGTACGGATTCGGGAACTTAATAAAACGGGTTCAGACAGTCACCCTCCTGAAGCATGACAGTAGGCATCGCTCGACGGCTCACGCACCGTCACTCCTTCGGGGCCTGTACCGGAAACGGCCGTGCGGAGGGTTTGTCCGCGCCCGGGAAATCCGGGGGAATCGGTTGCGTCACCTTACCGGTGGCGGCCCATTCGGTGCCGCGCAGGAAGCTCACGATAAAGCCCACGCCTTCGAACGCGGCCGTGTCGTGACCCAGCGTGGTGTGGAACACGCGACCCTTGTTATAACTGAGCGCCATGAGCATCGGCTCGTTGCGCCCGGCGGCCTTGAGTTCCGGCGAGTCGCAGGCCGTGGCCAGGACCGTCATGTTTTCCGCCGGCCCGCGCAGCAGCGAGTAGCACTCGTCCTTGGCGTGCATCCAGAAATCCGGCAGGCCTTTGGTGATCGGATGCTCGCGGTTGCGGATGGTCACCACGAACTCGTTCTGCGGGCCGTGCTTGCCGCACGGGCCGGGACTCGTATCGCGCACCATCTGCCCGGCCTTGTCGTAATAGACGTAGGGCCCGTCTTTTTCGCTGCGGTTTCCCCAGCCGCCCAAGCCGATCATCTTGTTGAATTCAGGCCAGGTCGGCCAACTGTTGTCGGCGGCATGCACGACGGCCAGCCCGCCGCCTTCAGCCATATACTTCTCGAAGGCCCGGCGCGTCTCCTCCGGCCAGTCCGCCGCTTTCCAGCCGAAGTTGCTGACGACGACAGCGTATTTCTTGAAGTCGGGCTTGAAAGCCGGGTCCGGCTTTGGCTCTTTCAGCAGTTCGGACACGCCCGCGTTGGCCAGCGGCAGGAAGGCCGCCTCGCGCTCTGCCCTCCAAAGATAACGCGTGCGCGCCACCTCCACCTCGAACAGCCCCGTGCCCTCGAGGTAGTGCTTCATCATGATCGTGGACTTCGGCCAGACCTCGTGGTTGTTCTGCCCGTCCACGATGAGAGCCTTGAGTTTTTCCCCTGCTTGGACGCCGTGGCCCCAAAGCAGCAATACGCCAAAAAACGCGCCGCCGCAGCACCGCAGAGATCTGGACGTGTACCCCTTTTGCTCTGTCATGTGATTGTTCCTTTCTTTCACCGCACGCGTTGCTCAGGCAGCCCCTCGGCCGCCGTCGCTCTCGCCGCCTCGTCGCGCAAAGCAGGCCGCGGCCAGATAGACCAGCACGGCGATTTCGACGATCGTCGCGCCGGGCGGCCAGCCGGGCGCGTAGCTCACCGCCAGCCCGAGCAGGCTCACGCCCATGCCGAGCAAGACCGCCAGCGCCATCATCCGGTCCAGGCGCCGCGTCAGTAGGCCCGCCGCGGCCGCCGGCAGGGTCAGGAGCGCAATCGCCAGCACGATGCCCGCCACCCGCACCAGCAGCACCACGGTCAGCGCCGTCAGCACGTGGTACACCGCCTCGTACAGGGCCGTGCGCACCCCGCGCAGCCGCGCCAGCTCCTCGTTGAACGCGATCGCCAGAAAGCGGTTGTAGCACAGCGCCAGCACCGAGAGGATCAGCACGTTCATTCCCGCCATCCACGCCAGCTCTTCGCCGGTCACCAGCAGGAGCGAGCCGAACAGGTAGCTCATCAGGTCGTCCTGGTACCCCGGCGTGGCCGCCACGAACGAGACGCCCAGTGCCATGCCGCCGGTCCAGATCGCGCTCAGCACCGTGTCGGCCCGGTGCTTGCCGCGCGCCGTCAGCCGCGCCGACAGCAGCGCCACGCCCACCGCCACCAGAATCGCGCCGCCCATCGGCGTCAGGCCCTCGAAGCCGAAGCGCCGCTGCAAGAGCCGCGCCAGCCCCAGCCCCGCCAGAATACTGTGCGAGACCGCGCCCGCCAGATAGGTCGAGCGCCGCACCACCACGAGGCTTCCCACCAAGCCTGCGGCGACCGACGCCAGCACCGCCGCGATCACGGCGTTGACCAGAAAGGGATATGTGCAGAGATCTTTGAAAAAAATCAGCATGCTGTCTGTTCCAAGTCGCTGAACGTGACTAAAGTTGAGCGTTGAAAGGTGAGCGTTGAAAGGTGAGCTTTCTTCAGGGTCTTTCCTCCCCGCACCCACACCCGTGATGCGGCGCGTGCAGCGCCGCCGACGGATCCAGCACGTGGCAGTCCGCGTCATGCCGGATCGTGGTCAGACTGCCGCCGAACGCCTCGGTGAAGGTTGCCGAAGCCACGTCTCCGATCGCGTGAAGCCCCGCCGTGCGGTTGACGCACAGCACGTGCGTCGCGTGGCCCGTCACCACGCCCAGATTGTGCGAAACCATCATCACCGTCACCTCGGCCGCCAGCTCCCGGAACAGCTCGTACATCTGGCTTGCATGTTCGGGGTCGATGTTGGCCACCGGCTCGTCGAGCAGCAGCAGCTCCGAGCCGCCCGCCAAGGCCTGCGCGATCATCACCCGCTGGCGCTCGCCGCCCGACAGCTCCGAGAACGCCCGCCTCTCGAACGCCTCCAAGCGAACGCGCTCCAGCGCGCGCCGCATCTCCGCCGCATCGGCGCGTCCGTAGGTTCCGAACCGGCTTTTGCCCACCCGGCCCATCAGCACCACCTCGCGCACGGAGACCGGAAAACGCGGATCGAACGGGATCGCCTGCGGCACGTAGCCGACGCGCGCGCGCCCCTCCTCCGGCGTTTCGCCCAGCACGCGGATCGTGCCGTAACGTGGCGTCAGCGCGCCGAGCAGCAGCTTCAGCAGCGTCGTCTTGCCGCCGCCGTTGGGCCCCACCACCGCCACGAGCGACCGCGGTCCGATGTCGAACGTGACGTTGTGCAGCACCTCCTGCGTCCCGTACGAGAAGCAGACGTCGCGGACGGCGATCGCAGGTGGGCTCTTCGCGTGTGTTGACTGAATATCCATATTCCGACCGTTCGGTAGGGCGCGTTTCCCGAACGCGCCGCAGACGTCTGCCTTTCGACTTCGCTCGCGACGGGCGGGGAGGCGTCCCTACCTTTGCTCACTCAATTTCGCCGCCACGTCGCGCATCATCGCGGCCCAGTCCTCTTGCAGCGGATCGATCATCTCCAGCCGCGCGCCGACCTGCGTCGCCAGCGTCTGCGCGGGCCGCTTGTCGTACTGCGGCTCCGAGAAGACCACCTTCACACCCGCGGCCCGCGCCTGGCCGATGACCTCCGCCAGATGTCGTGCTGCCGGCGTCTTGCCGTCCTCTTCGATGACCAGCAGAGACAGCCCGTAGTCAGCCGCGAAATAGCTCCAGGACGGGTGATACACGACCCACGTCTTGACGGCCTGCCGGCGCACCGCGTCGCCCACGGCGCGGTCGGTCGCGCCAATTTCCGCCACGGTCGCAGCCAACTGCCCCGAGAGCGCCGCACGCTGCTGCGGCAGGAGCTGCTCCAGCGCGGACACCGCGTTCGAAGCCATCGCGCAGAAGAGGCGCGGCGAGAGCCAGATGTGCGGGTCGCCCCCGTCCGCCGAACAGACGTGGCCCGGCGCGCCGTGGTCATGCGCAGGCGCTCCGATTTTGGCGATGCCCGCGTCCATGCCGACTACCTTCAGCGCTGGGTTCAGCTTGCCCGCGCGGCCGACCAGTTGCTTCTCGAAGGCCATCCCTGACGTCAGAAAGAGTGACGCTTCCGCAAGCTTCTTGACCTGGCGCGCGCCCGGCTCGAAAGTGTGCGGGTTCGCGCCGGGGGGCAGCAGCGTCTGCACCTCCACCGCCTCGCCCGCCAGCCGCTTGACCAGCCACGCCTGGGGCGGGATCGACACGAACACAACGGGACGCTCAGCAGCCTCAGAGGCCAGAGCGAGGCAACAGAGTAGGGCCGAACCAAAAACCCCGTGAAGATGTGAAGCACGGAAGACAAACTGCTTGGGATATGTCAAGAAGGCTGCTCCTTTTCCAATCTTTGATCCGCTAAAAAGCGCTCGCTCACTTTGTCTGTTTCGCGAGCGCCGACTTGACCGACACGCCGGAAATCTTGCCGAGCTGCCCGGTGAGCGCGCCAAGCTCGTCCGTCGTGGCCTCCACGACGAGCGTGATGACCGACACGCCCTTGTCGCGACGCGGCAACCCGACGCGCGCAAGGATCAGCTCCGCGTGCGCGCTCAACACGTGGTTGACGGACTCGACACCATCTCGGTTCTCCAGAATGATCCCGACGAACCCGATCCGACGTTCCATAGGCACCTACGCTTTGCTCAGCTCTGCGCTGCGTGCGGCAGCGGCCGCGAGCGTCTTGGCAAGCGCCGCCTTGACCGGCGACTTCTCCAGCACCGCCAGCCCGGCAGCCGTCGTGCCCTTGGGCGAGGCTACGGCCTGAATGAACTCTGCGGTGTCGCGATTGGTGTTCTGGAGGTAGATGCCCGTGCCGATCATCGTCTGTTCGGCCAGCAGCCGCGCAGCGTCCTTTGGCAGGCCCAGAGCGACCGCGCCCTCGACCATCGCCTGCATCATGAAGGCGAAGAACGCCGGGCCTGAGCCGCTCAGCGCCGTCACCGCGTCAAAGTGCTTCTCGCCCAGTTCCAGCACCGAACCCGCGTTCCCGAAGATCTGCGCCACCAGCTTCTTGTCCGCCGCCTTCGCGTTCTTGGCCGCACAG
>CAYMLQ010000189.1:0-10866 GCA_964390795.1 uncultured Lentisphaeraceae bacterium | reverse complement strand
GGGGTCATGTAGCCCTTGGCGAGGTAGGCGGGCGGCTCCTTGGCCATGAAGCCCATGATGCCAGTGTCGTCCTTCAGCTTCTTGACGCGGCCCACCATGCTGCGCCAGTCGCCTTGCTCGGCCGGGGCATCCGCGGCGTGCGGCACAGTGACGGCTGGCGCGGCGGCGGGCGCGGCGGCCGTGTCGGCGAAGGTGTGGGTGAGACCGAACGTCAGCAGCGCCACGCAGGTCAGGATCGTCTTTTTCATGTGCGGTTCCAGAGAAAGTTGAAAAGAAGGGCAGGCACGGAGACCTGCCCGTATCGAGTTAGCCGATGATGACGAGCACGTCGCCGGTGTTGACCTTGTCAGTCTGCGTGACGTGGATCGCGCGCACCGTGCCCGCGCAGGGGGCGGTGACCGGCGTTTCCATCTTCATCACATCCATGATGAGCAATTCCTCGCCTTCGGTGACCGCCGAGCCCTCCGAGACGCTGAGGCGGAGGATTACGCCGGGGACGGCGGCCTTGACCTCGGTCTCTTTGCCCGCCGGGGCGGCGGGTAAGGCCGCCTGGGACGCCGGGGCAGCGCTGAGCCCGTCGGCCACGGTGACGGCGTACGTCTTGCCGTTGACCACGGCCGCGTCGCCCTTCATTTCGACGGCGTAGTGCTTGCCGTTGACCGTGACCGTGTAGCCGGTGATCTTGGCTGCGACCGTCGTGGTTGCGGCGGGCTTGGCCGGCGCGTTCTTGCGGACGCCGACCTGGGCCTTGCCTTCGAGGAAGAGGATGCCCTTCTCCTGGCAGGAGGCGGCGATGAAGACGTTCTCGTCAGTCAGCGGCAGACCCTTGTCGGTGAGCATCTTCTTGAAGAAATCGAGGGACTTCTTGGGGTCGGCGTCGTTGATCTCGAGCACCGGGCGGGTGGTCGGTTGCAGATTGAGCTGCTCCGACGCGATCTTGACGATCTCGGGGTCGGGTGCGACGGGCGTCTTGCCAAAGTAGCCGAGAACCATCTTGCCGTAACCGGGGGCGATCTTCTTCCACGGGCCCTGCAGAACGTTGTTGAAGGCCTGCTGGAAATAGAACTGCGAGACCGGGGTGACGGAGGTGCCGAAGCCGCCGCGGCGCACGACCTCGGACATGGCGGAGATCATCTCGCCGTAGCGGTGCATCATGTTGTTGTCGCGCAGCATCTGGGTGTTGGCGGTGAGCGCGCCGCCGGGCATGGGCGACCAGGGGATCAGAGGCTCGACTGCGGTGGCCTCCGGCGGGAGGAAGTAGTCCTTCATGCAGTCGCGGAAGACGACTTCGGCCTCACGGACCTTGTCGATGTCGATGCCCAGATCGAAGTCGGTGCCGCGCAGCGCATGCCACATGACGATCAGGTCAGGCTGGCAGGTGCCGCCGGAAACCGGTGCGAGGGAGAGGTCGATGGTGTCGGCGCCCGCGTCGAGGGCTGCCTTGTAGGCCATCACGCCGCAGCCGGCCGTCTCGTGCGTGTGGTACTGGATCTTCGTTCCAGCCGGCAGCATCTTGCGGGCGCGCTTGATGGTGTCGTACACATAGGCAGGGATCGAGGTGCCGGAGGCGTCCTTGAAGCAGACCGAGTCGTACGGGATGCCTGCGTCGAGGATCTCGCGCAGGGTCTGCTCGTAGAAGGAGGGGTCGTGCGCGCCAGTGCAGCCGGGGGGCAGGGCCATCATGGTGACGACGACCTGATGCTTGAGGCCGGCCTCGTGGATGCACTTGCCGGAGAAGATCAGGTTGTTGACGTCGTTGAGCGCGTCGAAATTGCGGATCGTCGTGATGCCGTGCTTCTTGAAGAGCTTGGCATGCAGCTTGATCACGTCGGACGAGGCCGAGTCGAGGCAGACGATGTTCACGCCGCGGGCGAGGGTCTGGAGATTCGCGTCGGGGCCGGCCACTTCGCGGAACCGATCCATCATATGGAACGAGTCCTCGTTGCAGTAGAAGTAGGGCGACTGGAACATCGCGCCGCCGCCGGCTTCGAAATAGGTGATGCCGGCTTCGCGGGCCGCCTTGACGGCGGGCATGAAATCTTCGGTGAGGACGCGGGCGCCGTAGACTGACTGGAAGCCGTCGCGGAACGCGGTACACATGAAATTGACTTGTTTCTTAGCCACGGGTGAACTCCTTGCTGCTTGCTTGAGGCGGATGGGGTGGGGTGTTGGAAAAAAGGGTTAACGTGCGCGAGCGGCCACGGCCGCGAGGGCGACGGCGATCTGGACGTCGTCGTGCGCGGAAACGTGGGCCTGCGCGAGGACGGGACGCGTCTTCTTTTTGGGCTCGTCATCCGGCAGGATGTGATTAAAACGGGGAATGATCGCAGCCGAACGGTTCATGACCCAGACGAGCAGCGCCAAAAATAGATAAACGATGCCCATTCCGGCCACCAGCAGAACCAAACCTTGCATCAGGATTGCCATCGAAAAAAACTCCTTGGTATTTGAATAACAATATGCCGATTGATTATAGCCCGCTTGCGGCACAGAAGTACAGGCTAAAAATTGGTAATTTTGAAAAACGGACAGGTGCTGGAAAATCCATATTGACAAAATACGGATTTTTGTCATCATCACAACCCGTGTTTGACGCATTAGGCAGCGGTGAGGGTGTCAGGTAACGAGTAATCGATAAGGAGAAGCACAGCGATGAGCAGTACGACGAAAGTTTTGGTGACCGGTCTGGGTGTGATTTCGCCGGTGGGCAATTCGGTTGACGAGATGTGGACGAGCATCCGAAACGGCGTCAGCGGTATCGGGCGCACCACGAAATTCGATCCGTCGCGCGTGGACGCCAAGGTCTCGGCTGAAGTCAAGAACTTTGATGTTTCCAAGTACATGGATCCGAAAGAGGCCCGCCGCATGGCGCTTTTTACCCAGTACGCGGTGGCCGCAGCCAAGCAGGCGTGGACCGACGCGGGCCTGGATGCCGGCGGCGCCGACCCGGAGCGCGTGTCCATCATGATCGGAAACGGCATCGGCGGCAAAGAGGTGGATGACGAGGCGTTTAAGATCCTGTTCGAGCGCGGTCCCGGGCGCCTGTCCCCGATGCTGATTCCCAAGCTCATCGCCAACGAGGCGGCCGGCAACGTGTCGATCGCGCTGAACGTCAAGGGGATGGTGCATACGATTGTCACGGCCTGCGCGTCGGGCACCGACGCGCTCGGCCTGGGGCTGGATCTGATCCGCGCGGGCCGCGCGGACATCGTGATCGCCGGCGGCACCGAGGCGACCATCACCGAGTATTGCGTCGGCGGCTTCTGTTCCATGAAGGCGCTGAGCACCAAGTACAACGATACGCCCGAGAAGGCCTGCCGGCCGTTCGACGCTGGCCGCGACGGTTTCATCATGGGCGAGGGCGCGGCGATGCTGATCCTCGAGTCCGAAGCGCATGCCAAGGCCCGCGGCGCCCGCGCGTATGCGGAACTCGCCGGGTACGGTGCCTCCGGCGACGCTTACCACGTGGCCGCGCCTGATCCCGAAGCTTCGGGCGCGATCCGCGCCATCACGCTGGCGCTCAAAGACGCCGGGCTCGCGCCCGAGGATGTCGACTACGTCAACGCGCACGGCACGTCGACCCCGCTCAACGACCCCATGGAGACCAAGGCGGTCAAGGCGGTCTTCGGCCCGCAGGCGTATAAGCTCAAGATGTCCTCCACGAAGAGCATGACCGGCCACCTGCTCGGCGCGGCCGGCGCGATCGAGGCTGTCATCTGCTCGCTGGCGATCCGGGATGGCTTCTATCCCCCGACCATCAACCAGGAGACGCCCGATCCGGCGTGCGACCTGGATGTCGTCCCGAACAAGGGTGTCGAAGGCCGCATCCGCGCGGCGATCTCGACGTCGCTCGGTTTCGGCGGACACAACGGCGTAGTGGCCTTCAAGGCCGTGTGAATTTGATCCCATTGCGCGCGGTTCGCCGCGCGCCTTATGAAAACAGGTGACACCGATGAGTGACGAGAAAGTTCTGCCGAAGCAGATCGTTGAGGATGGCAAGGGGTATGACGGATCGACCGAGGATCTTCTGCCACACCGTAAACCGTTTCTGTTTGTCGATAAACTGCTGTACTCCGATCAGAAGCGCTATGTCGCCGAAGTGACCTATGGGGCTGACATGTGGTTTTTCCAAGGGCACTTTCCAGACTACCCGGTTGTTCCAGGCGTTATTCTGATCGAGACGCTGGCGCAGTGCGGCGGCGCGGGGTTGGTCGCATCCGGCCTCATTAAGAATGGCGTTTTTCTGCTGGTCGGCGTCGATAACGCGAAGTTCCGCCGTCAGGTCCGACCGAACGACAAGCTGCGCATGGAAGTTGAAAACATCCGTGTCAGCTCCCGTATGGCCATCCAGCACGGCAAGGCCTTTGTCGGCGACGAGCTGGCTGCGGAGGCGGACTTTAAGTCGGTGATGGGCTCCGGCAAGTAAATGAAGGCACCGCGCGTGATGGGTGGGGTGTGCCTGACGGTCAACCCGAAAGGGTGCATGTCGTCGGTGCGCAAGTGGATCGCCTCTGAGAAGAAGATGCCTGCCCTCGCCGACGGCCCCAAGTCGGTGCTTGTGTTGGGCTGTTCCGGAGGATACGGGCTGGCGTCCCGCGTGGCCGCCGCCTTCGGCGCCGGCGCTCAGACATTTGGCGTCTCCTTCGAGCGCCCGCCGACGCTCAAGCGCCGGGGGACGCCTGGCTGGTACAACAACCTCGCCTTTGATGCGGCCGCCGCCGAGGCGGAGCTGTTCTCGGAGACGCTGGTGGCGGATGCGTTTCTCGACGAGACGCGCAAGGCGGTCATCGCCCGCGCCCGCGAGCGGCATATCCCGCATTTCGACCTGGTGGTGTACAGCCTTGCTGCGCCGCAGCGTCTCGATCCCGTCACGGGCGTCACGTATCGTTCGGCGATCAAGCCGATCGGCCAGCCGCTGGCCGGGCAGACGCTGGACGTCGCTTCCGGGATTCTTTCACGGGTGACGCTGGAGCCGGCCACGCCCGAGGAAATCGAGGGCACGGTCAAGGTGATGGGCGGCGAGGACTGGCTGCTCTGGGCCCGCGCGCTGAAGGAGGCCGGACTGCTTGCGGAAGGCGCGCGGATGGTGGCGCTTTCCTACATCGGACCCGACTCCACAAACGCGATCTACCGCTCCGGCACGCTGGGCAAGGCCAAAGAGCATTTGGAAGCGACGGCGGGCGAGATCAACCGCCTGCTGGAGCCGCTGCACGGCAAAGCCTTTGTTTCGGTCAACAAGGCGCTGATCACGCGTGCCAGCTCGGTGATCCCCATCATGTCGGTCTACGTGTGCGCCCTGTACAAGGTGATGAAGGCCAAGGGGCTGCACGAGGGCTGCCTCGAGCAGATGGGCCGGCTCTTCCGAGACCGGCTTTACGCGGGCGGCGAGGTTCCGGTGGACGCGGCCGGCCGCATCCGCCTCGACGACTGGGAACTGCGCCCGGACGTGCAGGCCGAGATCGAGGCGATCCTGGCGCGCGTCACACAAGAGAATCTGGCCGAGTTGACCGACGCGGCCGCGTGCCGCAGCGAACTGCTGGCGCTCTACGGGTTTTAGCACAGCAGATCACATCTCGGGCTGCGCATCTGAGGGGTCGAGGCCGTCGGTCTCCCCGCCCTGGTCCGCGCGGTCGCCGAAGCGGGTGAGGGAGTCGTCGAAGTCGAGGCGCACCTCGCCGGTAGGGCCGTTGCGGTGCTTGGCCACGTCGACGATGGCGAGGCGCTTGTCCTCGAACTCGGGGTCGCCCTGGGCCTTGCAGGGGCGGCGCAGGAGCAGGGCCACGTCGGCGTCCTGCTCGATGGCGCCGGAATCGCGCAGGTCAGACAGCTTCGGCTTGTTGGTCTTGTCGCCGCGCTGCTCGGGTGCGCGGCTGAGCTGGCTCAGCACGATCACCGGCAGGTTCAGCTCCTTAGCCATGGACTTGATCTGTCCGGAGATCTGGGAGGTCTCGAGCTGGCGCCCCTGCTTGGCAAATTCGCGGCAGTTGCAGAGCTGGAGGTAGTCGATGACGATCAGCTCGATCTTGTTGCGCTTCTTCATGCGGCGGGCGCGGGCACGCATGTCCATCACGTCAAGGCCGCCGGTGTCGTCCACGAAGATGGGCGCCTTGGCGAGGTCGGAGGCGGCGCGGGTGAGCTGCTGGTGGATCTTCTTGGGGTTGATGAGGCCTTGGTCGATCTGGAAGCCGGGGACGCCCGCGAAGCCGCAGAGCATGCGCATGGCCAAGGACTCCGTGGACATTTCCAGCGAGAAGACGCCCACGGGGTGGGTGCGGTTGTGGTCGCCCTTCATGGGGCGGCCGTAAATGTCCTTGCCGAGCGCAACGCACTCGGCGATGTTCATGGCGAGCGAGGTTTTGCCCATGGAAGGGCGGGCCGCGAGCACGATCATCTCGCCGTTACGAAGGCCCTTGAGCTTCTTGTCGAGGTTCGCGAACCCGGTGGGCAGCCCGGAGATGGCGCCCGGGCCGAGGGAGAAGAGGCGCTCGATGTGGCCCATCGTGTTGCCGATGGCCTGGGTCCAGGTGACGCCGGTGCCTTCGCGGCGGTCGGCGATACCGAGGAATTTCTGCTCGACCTCGCCGAGGATCAGGTCCGCGCTGACCGCCTCGTCGAAGCAGCGGCGCTCGGCGTCGCGGGCGCAGGAGATGACGGCGCGCAGCAGGTGCTTCTGCCGGACGATGTTGATGTAGTACTCGGCGTGGGCGGCGGTCGGGGTCTCGTCGATGAGGGCCTGCAGGTAGGCGGTTCCGCCAATATCGTCGAGGCGGTTCAGGGCGCGCAGGCGCTCGTTGAGGGTGAGGGGATCGATGGTGGCGGCGGCGCGGGACATCTCGGTGAGCGTCTCGAACAGCAGCCGGTTGGCGGGAGAGAAGAAGGCTTCGGACGTGATGCCGCTTTCGGTGCAGAGATCCAGCACGCGGCTGTCGTTGCCGACATCCAGCAGGATCGAGCCGAGAACGCCGCGTTCGGCTTCGGCGCTGTGGGGCGGCGCGCGCAAGGCGGGGGCCGCTGAAGGGGATGTGGCGTGGCGCGGCATGGGGGGGCCAGTTAGGAGTTAGGAGTTAGGAGTTAGGAGTTAGAAGTTAGGAGTTGAAAGCCTAACAGCCGAAAGAAGAAACCCATCGGCGCGCAAGAAGCTGTTACACGAAAAAAAAAGGAGTTAAGAATCAGGAATCAGGAGCGGTTTGCAACTCCTAACTCCTAACTCCTAACTCCTCCTTGCTTCGCGTCAGCCTTCGACGATCCACACCTTGATGGTGCAGGTCAGGTCGGCGTGCAGCTTGATGGCGATGTCGAACGCGCCGGTTTCTTTCAGCGGTTCGGGCAACACCAACTGGGATTTGTCAACGGCGACCTTGTTGCCCTCCTGAAGGGCGGCAACGATGTCGGCCGCGTTGATCGAACCGTAGAGGCGCGTGCCGTCCACGGTCTTGGCGCGGATGGTGACCGAGACATTGGCCAGTTTGGCGGCCTTGTCTTTCGCCTCTGTCATCTGGATGCGCGAAAGCTCCTCGCGCGCCTTCCGCATCTTCTCCAAGCGGCGCAGGGCGTGCTGGGAGACGGGAGCGGCCAGATCTTTCGGCAGCAGGTAGTTGCGGGCGTAACCGTTCGCGACTTTCACGACGTCGCCGGCCTTGCCGAGGTTCTCGACATCCGACAACAACAGGATTTCAGTAGCCATAATTTTCCGATCCTCTCCGGGCTATGCCAGCAAGCCCATATTACGGGCGCGGCGCACGCCCTGCTTGATCTGCCGCTGCTGGGCGGCCGTGACGCCCGTAAGACGCGCAGGCACGATTTTGCCGTACTCGGTGATGAAACGGCGCAGGAATTCGACATCGTTCACGTCGACGATGTCGTTGGGGTCCATAATCCGCACGCGTTTACGGATGGGTGCGTTGTCGCGGCTTTCCCGATCCGGTCTAGGTTTTCTTTGCATGGCCATAAGCGTAACTCCTCTTTCTCAGATCTCGTTTGAATGTTAGAACGGCAGATGCTCTTCGTCGTGGGCGAGGTCGCCCGGCTCTTCAGCGGGCTGCGCGCCGGCTGCTGCGTGGGGCGCCGCTGCGGGTGCGGCGTGTGAGCCGCCGCCCTGCAGCGGGCCGCCTTCGTCGCGTTTCTGGGGGGAGCCCAGGAATTTGACGGTATCGGCACGCACGCGCAACTTGCTGCGCTTCTCGCCCTGCTGGTTTTTCCACTCGTCCATCTGCAGGCGGCCCTCAACGAGCACCGGCCTGCCTTTGACGAGGTACTGCTGGCAGAGTTCCGCCAGTTTGTCCCAGACGACGACGTCAACAAAGCACGTCACCTCCTTGGGTTGACCGTTTTTGTCGCGCCAGGTCTCTGAAACAGCCAGCCCGAGATCGGCCACTTTCGCGCCCGAGGGTGCCTGCTTAAGTTCCGGGTCACGCGTGAGGTTGCCCATGAGGATCACTTTGTTGAAGGAAGCCATAATCCACCGTCCTTGGTGCGCGTTTGGGGCTTACGCCTCCATTGCGCTCTGGTTCTTCGCCTCTTTCTCTGCGGCGGCGGCACGTGTCGCCTCGCGCACCTTGATCTCCGCCGCCTGCTTGACCAGGATCGCCTCGCGGCGCTCGTCAACGGCCAGAATCTGGGCGCGGAAGATATCCTCGATCAGGTGGTAGCGACCGACGAGGGTCGAGACCTGAGCGGGATCCAGTTCGAAACGGATCTTCACATACACGCCGTTGTCACGCTTGTGCATCGGGCGTGCGAACGACTTCTTGCCGAGCACTTCCGTGGTCAGCACGTTTCCGGACAGGCGCGTGATTTCGCCGCGCGCCTTGTCGATCTGTTTGTCCAGAACGTCGTCTTTCGCCGAACCGGCGAAGATATACAAACCATCGTACTTGTTCATGATGGGATTTCCATTCTCATTTCCGGTTGTCGGGCTGCGGCGTTTCCGCGCACCAGCCGTTAAACCGGTTCATCGATTCATTCAAACCGTTTGCAATCAGGCACATCACCGCATCGGCCGCCGCCTCCACCGCTGCACGCGCCAAGCTCAGACGGGTCTCGTCGAACTTGCCGAGCACGTGGTCGACCAAGCCGCCCCGTTCCTCGCGCCCCACGCCCAAACGGACTCGGGGGAACGCGTCGGTTCCGAGGGTCTCGATCACCGAGGCCAGGCCGCGGTGTCCGCCGCTGCTGCCGGACGCCCGGATGCGCAACCGCCCAAGGGGCAGGTCAGCATCATCCAGAACCACCGTCAGGTCGCGGATCTCGCCGCCGTAGTACCTCAGCACGGGGGCCACGCTGGTTCCGCTCAGATTCATAAACGTCTGCGGCTTCACCAGCATCAGCACCTCGCCTGCGTAGACCGTGCGGGCCACGCGCGCATGAAAGCCGGTACTGTTTTTCCATCCCGCCTCAAGCCGCTTCGCCAACACATCGACAACATCGAAGCCGACATTGTGTGGCGTGTTCACGTAGCTTTCGCCGGGGTTGCCCAGTCCCGCAATCAATTTCACGCGGCCGTGCCTTCCCAGTTACTTCTTGGCGGCAGGCTTGGCGGCGGGCGCCTTGGCTGCTGCTTTGCCTGCGGCGGGAGCGGCGGCTGCGCCCTCCTCCTTTTTGCCCTTGGTGACCACGGCAGGGGTTGCTTCGGCGCCTTCGGCCGCCTCGACAACGGCCTCGGCCTCAGGCGCGGCGACGGTGGCCACGGCCACATCCTTGCCCGTGATAATCGTGTACTTATCGCCAAGGGCGAGGTCGTGCACGAAGAGCGACTGGTCAAGCGCAAGGGCCGAAACATCCACCTCGAACTGCTCGACGATGTCCATCGGGAGACAGTCGACATCGATGGTGCGGAGCTGCTGCTGCAGGACGCCGCCGCCGACTTTCACGCCTTCGGGCTCGCCCAGCAGGTGCAGCGGAATCGCGACGCGGAGCTTCTTGGTCAGCGAAATTTCGCCGAAGTCCACGTGGATCGGTGCGCCTGTCATCACGTCGTGCTGCACCTCGCGCATGAGCACGGGTACGTCCTTGCCATCCAGTTCGAGTGTGACGAGCACGTGCTCGCTGGTGTGGTGGCGCAGCATCATGATAAACGTATGCGCGTCAAATTTTACCAACGTCGTGCCGCCCTCGATCCGGTTCACCGCGGCGGGAATCGTCCCGGCGCGGCGCAAACGGCCGGCAGCACAGGAACCCTGTTCCGTGCGCAGCTCGGCTTTCATTCTGATCTCTTCGTTCGCCATTTCTTTTCCTTTGTCACTAAAACCCACACGGCACGCGACTGCCGCGACGCCTCTTCCCGGCTCTGGAGGTCAACCTTGTTCCAGAGAGGGCCGGATCATCGCGGCCGAACGCGTGCTGCTGCGGACTTGTCCAAGTGTCCGCCCGCCGCCGCTCAGTGTCTGAACAGCGAACTTACGGACTGGTCGTTGTGGATCCTGCGGATCGCCTCGCCCAGCAAATCGGCCACCGACAGCACCGTCAGCTTCACCGGCAGTTGAGTGAGGTCCAGATCGTCCCGCAAGGGGATCGTATCGGTCACCACTAGCTCTGTTAGCCCGGTATCCGCTTTCAGGCGCGCGACGCCTTTGTCCGTCAGGGGCATGTGGGTGACCGCCGCCCGGATGGACGCGGCCCCTTGCTCCTTCAGGATCTTTGCTGCCGCACACAGCGTGCCGCAGGTCGTGGTCATGTCATCGACCATGATCACGTCGCACCCTTTCACGTCGCCGACGACGCTAAAGGCGTCCACTTCCGCGTCTCCCAGGCGCTGCTTCGCTACAATTGCCAGGCCCGTGCCCAGCATTTGTGAATAGGCGTAAGCCGCTTTTGCCCCTCCGGTATCGGGCGACACAACCAGCGGCTTCTTCAGCTTCATCTCGCGCA
>CAYMLQ010000188.1:0-10880 GCA_964390795.1 uncultured Lentisphaeraceae bacterium | reverse complement strand
TGGCCTTCTCGCCGGCGTAAACCTCCATCCAGGCGATCTTGCGGCTGCTGCCGTAAGCGGCCGCGACGGCGGCGTCCCAGGCGATCATGGCGGCGCGGGTGATGTCGGGGCCGGTGCCGTCGCCCTCGATGAAGGGGATGACGGGCTGGGCAGGGACGTTCAGCGTGCCGTCGGTGCGCATCGTGATGTGTTCGCCGAAAGAGGGAAGCTTGATCTTGTCGTAGGCCATGGCAGTGTCTCGCAGGTTAGGGATTGGGCTAAAGGAACGGCCTGTCGGCCTGAACCGTCGGAATGGCGGGTCATTATAGGCGAGCGCGCGGGCGTTTGGCAATTAAAACAAGAGCCGGTAGGGGGTCATGTCCGACGCGGTAAACCCGTGGCGGGTGTAGAAGCGCTGCGCGGCCGCGTTGATCCGGTCGGTGAGCAGGGTGATGCGGTGGTAGCCTCCGCGCCGTGCGAACCAGACCACGTGGTCCAGCAGGGCGGAGCCAAAGCCGCGGTTGCGGTAGCCGGTCCTGACCACGAGATCCTCCAGCAGGAGGACATCGCCTCCGCACGCGGTGCTGACGAGCGTCTGAACGCTGACCATGCCGGCCACGGTGTCGCCGTCGCGCAAAACGAAGACGCGGCCGCGCTGGGGGTTGCCGACCAGCAGCGTGAGCGCGGCGGTCTGCTTGGCGGTGTCCGGCTGAAACTCCTGCTCCTGCTCGAACAGAAGCGTGAGGAGGTCACACAGATGGGGAATGTCGGAAAAAGTGGCTTCGTCTAAGATCATAGGCATACCCGCTTGATGGATCTGCGTGACGGATCGTTGGGCGGAAGGCGTCGCGCCGCCGCGTTGCGTTTTGAAAATTCGCGCGGGTCGATCTGAAGGCTCTTCAGCTTGTAGCGCACCATCCGGGGCGTGATGCCGATCTCGCGGGCAACCGCGCAGACGTTGCCGTTCTTCTGTTTCAGCGTCTCGCGCAAGACCGACAATTCCATTTGACGGATGCGGCTCTTGAGCTTGATATCGTCGGAAAGGGGGGGCGCGGTGTTCTCGACGGTTCTCAAGGTCAGCGGCAAGTGTTCCGGAAGCAGGAGCGCCCCTGAGCAGAGAAGAACGGCGTACTCGATACAATTCTCGAGTTCGCGCACATTGCCGGGCCAGGGGTGGTGGGTCAGCAGGCGCACCGTCTCGTCAGCCAGCCGGGGCTGAGGCTTGGTCATGAGGTTGGCGTACTTCTGAACAAAGTGGCTGGCCAGCACCGGGATGTCGCCCGGGCGCTCGCGCAGCGAGGGGAGGTTGATGGGGAAGACGTTGACGCGGTAGTAGAGGTCGGCGCGGAAGGAACCTGAGCGCATGGCCTCCTCGAGGTCGCGGTTGGTCGCCGCTACGATGCGGACGTCGGCCACGAGCGTCTCATTGCCGCCGACGCGCTCGTATTCGCGCTCCTGCAGCACGCGCAACAGCTTGGCCTGCATGGCGGGTGAGATTTCGCCGATCTCGTCGAGAAACAGGGTGCCGCCCTGTGCCTCCTCCAGGCGCCCGATGCGGCGTGAGGCCGCTCCCGTGAAAGAGCCCTTCTCGTGGCCGAAGAGTTCGCTCTCGAACAGGTTCTCGTTGAGCGCGGCGCAGTTGACGCGCACGAACGGCTTGCAGGCGCGCGGGCTGCTGAAGTGGATTGCCGAGGCGACCAGCTCCTTGCCGGTGCCGGACTCGCCGCGGATCAACACAGTGGTCTGCGTCGCGGCGACCTGCTGGACGCGCACCTGCACCTGCCGGATGGCTTCGGATGAGCCGACCATTTTGTGCTGTTGAACCTGATGGTTGACGAGCGAGCGAAGCCGCGCGTTTTCGCGCTCGAGTGACTCGCGCGCCTGCTTGAGCTGGCGGCGGTATTGGACGTCGTGCGCGATGAGGCGCGCGACGATCTCTAAGAAATCCTTCAGCTCAGTCAAATGCTCAGGCTCGCGCAGACCGGGGTCGTCGCCCGACAGGACTCCGATGGTTTCCGATGCAAGCCGGATCGGCACGCACACGAAGGCGAGAGACTTGCGCCACTCGGGCGAACGCTCGAAAATGCGTGATTGGAACTCCGGCGCGTCGGAGATGCGCGGGACGATGACCGGCTCGCCGCTGGTCAGGACTTTGCCGACAATGCCCTCGCCCCGGTGATACACGGCGGAGAGTTTGGCGGGATCGCTGCCGCCTTGCGCAGCGCCCACGATCAGATGCTCCTGATGACTGTCCACCAGCAGGATGGTGCTGCGGATCAATCCGAGATTGCATTCGAGGACACGGAGCACGCGCTGGAGCAGTTCGTCCTGCCCGGTGAAATGAACCATCGTTTCACAGATCTTACGCAAGACCATCAGCTCGATGGCCCGGTCGCAGTCTCCAGCTTTGTGTTCGCAATGCATATCGTTTCACCTGCCAAGCAAAAAGCAGGTCTTATGCCAGAGGTGAAAACGATGAAATTATAGCAAGAGTGATCGAAATAATGATGATTAACGCAAGCGGCTCGGATAAATACGACAGAAATGTCCGTCGTCCGTGGAAGGATTGCTTACGGTAAGACCAAAACGAGTCCGTGAGGAACGAAACGGGAAAAGTCATCACTGTTGGACGTCGCAAGCCTGCACCCCGCCTCAATGGCGCAGGCCGCGATCATCGCATCGACACGGAGTCGCCGCGCCCGGCCCGCCGCATTGAACAAACGTGCGGCGGTCGCAGCCTGAGACTCTTCGAAAGCGATCACACCGCCCGAGAGACAACTGCGTACCAGGCGGATCTCCGCCGTGGTTACAGGACCGCACAGGAACTCGTACCACGCCACCGACGGCGCGAAAAGCCGCTCGCCCTTCCGCAGCCATGTTGCGACTGCCTTGGCCTCCTGCGAGCCTGAAATGAGCGAGCAAACCAGATAGTTGGTGTCCAGGCAGATCATGACGGCCGCCAGTGCTCGCGGTCTTCGCGCACCTCGCGCAGGTACTCCTCCGCCTGCCCGCGGTCCAGGCCGCCCTGCGCGTGATAGGCCTTGAGCGCTGCCAGTGGGGTTGGGACGTCCGGAGGACTTTCCAACTCAGCCTGCGAAAGGGCGCGCCTGACCACCTCGGCCTGCGAGACCTGCCAGCGGGCTGCCAGATTCTTCAGCCGACGCATCGTGGCACCGTCGAAAGCGAACGTCGTGCGATAGGACATCGTTTGCATACCATCACTATGTACCATAACACCTGATGAAGTCAAGTGTGACAGATATTTCCCTTTTCGATGTCGGACGGACAGGCTCGTCAACTTGCGGTATAACTCAAAGAGAGCGAGGGTGTTACAGTCATCAATGGCGTCGGCTATGGCATCGGAGTGACAATATTTTCCCCTTCCGTTTCGGATACCAAAGGTGTCGGCAGGCGACGGTTCGGGTGTTTTATTAGTATGTGCAACACGCTGGCATGAAAGAGGTTCCGACGTCACGATTGCGCCTCTTGCGGGTCGGTGAAGGCGTCTTGGCACGTTTCGTGTTAAGAGTACAGGCACTTGCGGCTCACACGGTTGGCAGGTTTGAACGAAAAGAAAGAGGGACCACATGAGAAAGATCGCTATCTACGGCAAAGGAGGCATCGGCAAGTCCACGACCACGCAGAACACCGTGGCGGGCTTGGCCGAGATGGGCATGAAGGTGATGGTCGTCGGGTGCGACCCGAAGGCCGACTCCACACGGCTGCTGCTGGGCGGCCTCGCTCAGAAGACCGTGCTGGACACGCTGCGCGAAGAAGGCGAGGACGTGGATCTGGACACGATCCTGAAGGCCGGCTACGGCGGCACCAAATGTGTCGAGTCCGGCGGCCCGGAGCCGGGGGTCGGCTGCGCGGGACGCGGCATCATCACCTCGATCACCCTGCTCGAGCAGCTCGGGGCGTACGACGCCTCCCACAAGCTCGACTACGCGTTCTACGATGTGCTGGGCGACGTGGTGTGCGGCGGATTCGCGATGCCGATCCGCGACGGCAAAGCGCAGGAGATCTACATCGTCTGCTCGGGCGAGATGATGGCCATGTACGCGGCGAACAACATCTGCAAAGGTATCGTCAAGTACGCGGATACGGGAGGGGTGCGCCTGGGCGGCCTGATCTGCAACAGCCGCAAGGTGGACAACGAGCGCGAGATGATCGAGGAGTTGGCGAAGGCGCTCGGCACGCAGATGATCCACTTCGTGCCGCGCGAGAACGTGGTGCAGCGCGCGGAGATCAACCGCAAGACGGTGATCGAGTATGAGCCCTCGCATGCTCAGGCGGACGAGTACCGGGCGCTGGCGCGGAAGATCGACCAGAACAAGATGTTCGTGATCCCCAAGCCGCTGACGATCGAGGAGCTGGAGAAGCTGCTTATCACCTTCGGCATCGCGAACTGAAACTGAAACGGAAACAAGGAGAGCGATATGATCATGATCAAGGCGGTTATCCGCCCCGAGAAGGCGGATGCGGTGCTGGAGGCGCTGTTGGAGGCCGGGTACTCGGCCGTAACAAAGATCCCGGTGTTCGGGCGCGGCAAGCAGCGCGGTCTCAAGGTCGGCGAGATTCACTACGACGAGCTGCCGAAGGAGATGCTGCTGTTCGTGGTGCCCAATGCGGACAAGGAGTTCGTGCTGAAGACGGTGCTGGAGTCGGCCCGCACGGGGCCGGGTCACTTCGGCGACGGCAAGGTCTTTGTGATTCCGGTGGAAGAAGTCTACACCATCAGCTCAGGCGTCAAAGAAGTCTGAGGGGAGGCTGCTCCATGAAACAAGTTATGGCCATCATCCGGATCAACCGGATCAACGCCACCAAGAAGGCGCTGAACGATGTGGGCATCACCTCGTTCACCGCGACGGGCCGCGTGCTCGGCCGCGGCAAGGGGCTGGTGGACTACCGCCTGCTGGACGGCGCGAAGGCGGGCCACACCGAAGCGATCGCCCAGCTCGGCCAGGGCCCGCGCCTCGTACCGAAACGGCAGCTTACGGTGATCGTCTCGGACGACTGGGTGGAACGCACGGTGAAGGCGATCATCGGCGCCAACCAGACCGGCAGCCCAGGCGACGGGAAGATCTTTGTCACGCCGGTCCTCGAAGCCATTCGCGTCCGCACAGGCGAGAAAGCCGAAGGCGCGTCAGGCGGAACCGTTCTCGACTCTTCAGGAGGTTTACCATGAACATGACGACCCGACTCCCCGATGCCGAAGCCGTCAAGGCGGAGATCCTTGAGAAGTATCCGGCCAAGGTCGCGAAGAAGCGCAGCAAATCCATGGTCGTGAACGACCCCGGGGCCGTGCCAGCCGTCCAGGCCAACGTGCGCACGATCCCGGGCATCATCTCGCAGCGCGGCTGCTGTTACGCCGGCTGTAAGGGCGTGGTGCTCGGGCCGACGCGCGACATCATCAACATCACCCACGGCCCGATCGGCTGCGGCTTCTACTCCTGGCTCACGCGCCGCAACCAGACCGACCCCGGCGAGGTCGGTCCCGACGGCGAGAACTTCATGATGTACTGCTTCTCCACCGACATGCAGGACGAGAACATCGTCTTCGGCGGCGAGAAGAAGCTGCGCGCGGCGATCCAGGAGGCATACGACATCTTCCATCCCAAGGCGATCGCGGTCTTCGCGACTTGCCCGGTGGGGTTGATCGGCGACGACATCCACGCCATCTCCCGAGAGATGAAGGAGAAGTTCGGCGACTGCAACGTCTTCGCCTTTTCCTGCGAGGGCTACAAAGGTGTCAGCCAGTCGGCCGGCCACCACATCGCCAACAACCAGATCTTCAAGCACGTGATCGGCCGCGGCAACACGCGTCCGGACGGCAAGTACGTGATGAACATGCTGGGCGAGTACAACATCGGCGGCGACGCCTTCGAACTGGAACGCCTGCTGGAGAGCTGCGGCATCACGCTCAACGCGACCTTCAGCGGGAACTCCACGATCGGCGCCTTCGAGAACGCCCACATGGCGGATCTGAATGTGGTGATGTGTCACCGCTCGATCAACTACGTCGCGGACATGATCGAGAAGAAGTACGGCATCCCCTGGTTCAAGGTGAACTTCATCGGGGCCGAGTCCACCGCCAAGTCGCTGCGCAAGATTGCGCAGTACTTCGAAGACCCGGCGCTGGCCGAACGCGTTGAGAAGGTCATCGCCGAGGAGATGGAGGCGGTCAAGGCGGCTGCGGATGAGATCCGCCCGCGCACAACGGGCAAGCTGGCGATGCTCTTCGTCGGCGGTTCCCGCGCCCACCACTACCAGGACCTCTTCCGCGAGCTGGGCATGACGAGCATCGCCGCAGGCTACGAGTTCGCCCACCGCGATGACTATGAGGGCCGCCGCGTGCTGCCCACGATCCAGGTGGATGCGGACAGCCGCAACATCGAGGAGCTGCACGTCGAGCCTGACCCGGAGAAGTATGAGCCGCGCAAGTCCACGGACGAGATGGAGACGCTCTCCCAGGTGGGGTACGAGTTCAACGATTACAACGGCATGATGACCGAAATGGAGAAGGGTTCGCTCGTGATCGACGACATCTCGCACTACGAGATGGAGCGACTCATCGAGACCTATCACCCTGCGGTCTTCTGTGCGGGCATCAAGGAAAAATACTGCGTGCAGAAAATGGGCGTGCCCATGAAGCAGCTCCACAGCTACGACTACGGCGGCCCGTACGCCGGCTTCCGCGGCGCGATCAACTTCTACCGGGACATCGACCGCATGGTCAACGCCAAGGTCTGGAAGCTCATCCGACCGCCGTGGCTGGACACGCCGCAGATTACGGCGGAGTACGCGTCGGCTTAACGGTAGGGCGCGTTCCCCGAACGCGCCGCGGACGGCTCGGGGAGCCGTCCCTGCCAAACGGCAAGTTTGCATATAAGGAGAACACATCATGCTTCTGAGACACACACCGACAGAGATCAAAGAGCGCGAGGCGCTGACCGTCAACCCGGCCAAGACCTGCCAGCCGATCGGCGCGATGTATGCGGCCCTGGGTATCCACGGCTGCATGCCGCACAGCCACGGGTCACAGGGCTGCTGCTCCTATCACCGCAGCGCGCTCACCCGCCACTACAAGGAGCCGGTCATGGCCGGCACCAGTTCCTTCACCGAAGGCGCCTCGGTGTTCGGCGGTCAGGCGAACCTGCTCGCCGCCATCGACACGCTCTTCACCGTCTACAACCCGGAGTTGATCGCCGTCCACACGACCTGCCTTTCCGAGACCATCGGCGACGATCTCAACCAGATCATCGGCAAGGCGCAGGAGGAGGGCAAGATCCCGCCGGGCAAGCGCGTGATCTATGCAAGCACGCCGAGTTATGTCGGCTCGCACGTTACCGGCTTCTCCAACATGGTCAAGGGCATCGTGCGCGGCCTGCCGGTGAAGACGTCAGACCGGCGCGACACGATCAACATCATCCCAGGCTGGGTCGAGCCTTCCGACATGCGCGAGATCAAGCGCCTGGCCAAGGAGATGGGCGTGCCGGTCACGGTCTTCCCGGACACCTCCGGGGTGCTCGACAGCGCCATGACCGGACACGCGGACATGTACCCCAAGGGCGGCACGCCCGTGGCGGACCTCGTGGCAGCGGGCGGAAACAAGCACACGCTGGCGTTGGGTTCCTTCGCTTCCGAGGAGGGCGCCAAAGCCCTGGAGGTCAAGTGCGGCGTGCCCTTCTCCACGCTCGACCTGCCGATCGGCATCGCGGCCACGGACCGCTTCATCCAGAAGCTGAGCGACATTTCAGGCAGGCCGGTGCCGGAGAGCATCGCGGATGAGCGGGGCCGACTGGTCGACCTTATTACCGATATGCAGCAGTACTTCTGGGGCAAGCGCGTGGCGCTCTGGGGCGACCCGGATCAGCTCGTGGCGCTCTCGGAGTTCCTGTGCGACATCGACATGCGGCCCGTGTACGTCGTCAGCGGCACGCCGGGCAAGGCGTTCGCAGAGCGCATGGAGAAGGTGCTGGCGGACGTTCCCGAGGCCAAGTGCAAGAACGGCGCGAATGCGGACATGTTCCTGATGCACCAGTGGATCAAGAACGGGAAGGTGGATCTGCTGATGGGCAACACCTACGGCAAGTACATCGCCCGCGATGAGGCCACGCCCTTCCTGCGCGTCGGGTTCCCGATCCTGGACCGTGTGGGTCACAGCTATCTTCCGCTGGTGGGATACATGGGCGCCATCCGGCTGCTGGAGCGGATCCTCAACGCGCTGCTGGATCATAAGGACGCCACCTGCCCCGAGACGCAGGTGGAGCTGGTGGAATGACAAGGAGGAGTTAGGATTTAGGAGTTAGGAGTTGAGATAGCTCAGCCGAAACTTCCTAAATCCTAAATCCTCACTCCTAAATGCGAGGTACGAGCATGAGCACCACAGTCTTAGAAAAACGCCGCGCGCAGGTCGCCACCGTCACCGACGGCAAGGCCGACATCTCGTGTGCCAAGCCGAGCCTTGCCGGTTCGGTGAGCCAGCGCGCGTGCGTCTTCTGCGGCTCGCGGGTGGTGCTCTATCCGATCGTCGACGCGGTCCACCTGGTCCACGGCCCGGCGGGCTGCGCGGCCTACACCTGGGATATCCGCGGCACGGTCTCCTCCGGCCCGGAGCTGCACCGGCTCAGCTTCACGACCGACCTGCGCGAGCGGGACGTGATCTTCGGCGGCGCGGAGAAGCTCGAGCGCGGCCTGCGCGCCCTGATCGCACGCTACAACCCTAAGGCCGCCTTCGTCTACGCCACCTGCATCGTGGGCGTGATCGGCGACGACGTCGACGGCGTCTGCCGGAAGATGACGGAAGAGACCGGCATCCCCGTCCTGCCCGTGCGTTCGGAGGGTTTTCGAGGCTCCAAGAAGGACGGCTATGCGGCGGCCTGCGACGCGCTCGCGCACCTGATCGGCACGCTTGAGCCCGCCGAGCCTGTGCCGCCTCACAGCATCAATATTCTCGGCGACTTTAATCTCGCGGGCGAACTCTGGATTCTGGAAGAATACTACCGCCGCATGGGCGTCAACATCCTCACCCGCATCACCGGCGACGGACGCGTGGACGACATCCGCCGCGCCCATCACGCCAAGCTGAACGTGGTGCAGTGCTCGGGCTCTATGACCGAGCTGGCCCGCCACATGAAGGAGACCTACGGTATCCCGTTCAAGCAGGTCTCCTACTTCGGCATCGAGGACATGTCCGCTGCGCTTTATGACGTGGCCGCCTTCTTCGGCGATCCGGTCATGCACGAGAAGGCCACGCAACTGGTACGCGACGAGGTCACCCGCCTGCTGCCGCTGCTCGAGTCCTACCGCGCGAAGCTCACGGGGCGCAAGGCCGTGATCTACGTTGGCGGCGCTTTCAAGACGATCTCGCTGATCAAGGCCCTGCGCCTGCTCGGCATCGAGACCGTGGTCTGCGGCTCCCAGACCGGACGCCAGGAGGACTACGACACGATGGCGGCCCTGTGCGAGCCCGGCACGATCATCGTGGACGACTCGAACCCCGTCGAGCTGAGCACCTTCGCCCGCGAGCGCGGCGCGGATCTCTTCATTGGCGGCGTCAAGGAACGGCCGATCGCCTTTAAGATGGGCATGGCCTTCTGCGACCACAACCACGAGCGCAAGCTGCCGCTGGCCGGCTACGAGGGCATGCTGAACTTCGCCGAGGAGGTCTACGCCAGCCTCATGACGCCGGTGTGGCAGAGTGCCAGAGGTCGGAGGCCGGAGGGCAGTGAAAAGGGAATTCAAGAAACGCCGAACGCTGAACGCCGAACATCGAACGCTGAAGGTGTAATCGGAAAGGGTGAACAAACTCCTAACTCCTCACTCCTAACTCCTCCCTCGGCGGCGGTGACGCCGCCGTCCGCCGTCACGGTCAATCCCTGCAAAGTCTGCGCGCCACTCGGGGCCTGCGTGGCCTTCCGCGGAGTGGCGGGCTGCATCCCGCTGATCCATGGTTCACAAGGATGTGCCACCTATATCCGGCGCTACACGATCAGCCACTTCCGCGAGCCCATGGATATCGCCTCCAGCAGCTTCGTCGAGTCCGCCACGGTTTTCGGCGGCAGCTCTCTATTCAGCACGGGCCTCGACAACCTGATCAAACAGTACAATCCCGCCGCCATCGGCGTCTGCACCTCCTGCCTGAGCGAGACCATCGGCGACGACGTGGCGCTCTTCCTGCGCGAGTACGTAGCCTCACGCAAAGGCGCGCCACTGCCCGCGCTGATCCGCGCCTCCACGCCGAGCTACAAGGGTACGCACATGGACGGCTTCCACGCAGCCGTGCGCGGCATCCTCGCCTGCATCGTCAAGGCCAAGGGGACGACCGTCGCGAACCAAGTGACCCTCCTGCCGGGCTTTGTCTCGCCCGCTGACCTGCGCTATTTCAAGGAGTTGCTCGCAGACTTCGGCCTGGACGGCATCCTGGTGCCGGACTACTCCGAGACGCTGGACGGCCCGTCCTGGGAGGAGTACCACCGCCTGCCCGAAGGCGGCACGCCCGTTGAGAGAATCGCCCTTTCTGCCAATTCCGCCGCCACGCTGCAGCTTGGACGCTCGCTGCGCGAGGGCGGCGGCGATTGGTTGGAAGAGACCTTCGGCACGCCGTGCCGCCGCCTAGGCCTCCCGATGGGACTGCGCGAGAGCGACGCCCTGTGCGAAGCCCTGAGCGCGTTCGGCGGGCAGCCCTTGCCCGCGCGTCACGCCCTTGAGCGCGGACGCCTGCTCGACAGCTATGTGGACGGACACAAGTACCTCTTCGGCAAACGCGCGGTGGTGTACGGCGAGGAGGATCTGGTGGTCGGCATCGCCTCGCTGCTGAACGAGATCGGCATCAACCCCTTGCTCTGCGCCTCCGGCGGCATGAGCGAGGCGTTCAAGGAGCAGGTGCTGGCCGTGAC
>CAYMLQ010000187.1:0-10906 GCA_964390795.1 uncultured Lentisphaeraceae bacterium | reverse complement strand
CAACATCGCTGTGCCGACGCGCGCCAGAAATCTGGATTGGCAAAACGGACCGCGCGGAGTAATATGAAACCATCGTACGCAGAACAGCCGTGTCCAACCTCAAGGAGTTTGCATGCAAAACTGGATCTTTTCCCTCGCCGCCCTTCCCCTGCTCGCCGTCGCCGTTCTCGCCGCCGACAAGCCGGCCGTAGAAGGTGCGGTCCCCGGACAATGGACCATGGATTTCGAGGCTGCCCGCAAGGTCGCCGCGGAAAAGAAACTCCCGCTGCTGCTCAACTTTACCGGCTCGGACTGGTGCGGCTGGTGCAAGCACATGGACAAGACGGTCTTCTCTCAGGAGGTGTGGAGCACGTATGCAAAACAGAACCTGATGCTGGTCTGGCTCGATTTTCCTCAAGACAAAGCGCTCGTCCCGGAAAAATACGTGGCGCGCAATAAAGCGCTTTCAACGCTGTTCGGAATCGAGGGATACCCCGCCTACATTATTCTGGACGATGACGGCAAGAAGCAGCTCGGACAGCTGGGAGCGGACCGCGAGCTGACCCCTGACGCCTTCATCGACAAAATCAAAGCCGTCCTGAAGAACCGCAGTTCGGAAGTTGATGCCCTGTTGAAGACCATGCCCGAGAAGTCGGCGCAGGAGTTCCGCGCGACGACCCAAAAGCTCGAGGCGTCACGCTCCGAACTGAAAGCGCTCGAGGATTCCTATGAGAAAAAACGCGCCGAACTCAATTTGCTGATCGATGAAACGCAAAAGCGGTTAGACGCCCTCCGCGCCGAGGCGGGTCTCGCCAAACTGCCGAAGGAGAAGGTCGACGCCTATCGAGCCAAGAAGACACGCTATGACGCCGTTTCCGCCGAACTCAAGGCATGGTTAACGACCGAGCCTCCGAACAACGAAGCGAATATGAAAAAGTTTCGCGCTTGGCGCGACGAAATCGCCGGACTCGAAAAAGAGATCCAGTCACTGCTGGAAACCAAGTAATACGCCTATGAACACACTCTCGAAGTCACAGCTTCATCCTAGGCTGGGCCACATGGCCCAGCTCGCTTCCATCCGACGCCTGGTTTCTGACGACGGCAAAGGCCGCGGCATGCGCGTGCTGGAGGTCAACAACGGCAGCGGTCTCGCCTTTACTGTCTACCCCGACCGCGGAATGGACATAGGCCCTGCCTCCTACAAAGGCATCCCCTTGGCGTGGCTTTCGCGCAACGGCGACGTCGCGCCGCATTTTTACGACGCCGAAGGCATCGAATGGCTTCGCACGTGGGGCGGCGGACTTCTGACCGGTTGCGGTCTGACGAACGTCGGCGGCCCCGTCGCCGTCGAAGGCGAGCGCCACGGTCTTCACGGGCGGCTCAGCCACACCCCGGCGGACGAGGTCAACACGTCGGCTTGCTGGGCGGACGACGACACATACACGCTGTCCGCGAGCGGGCGCGTGCGCCAAAGCCGGGTGTTCGGGGAGAACCTCCTGCTCACGCGCCGCATCACCACCTCGCTCGGAGAGGCCTCCGTCACGGTTCGCGACACCATCGAGAACCAAGGTTTATCGTCCTCCCCCCTCATGCTGCTTTACCACCTGAATCTGGGGTGGCCGCTGGTCGACGAAGGCGCCGTGCTCGAGGCGCTGCCGCATGAGGTCACGCCGCAGACCGAGCATGCCGCAGCAGGTCTGGCCGAATGGTCGGAGATTACGGCACCTGTTCCCAACTTCAAAGAGCAAGTATATTACCACGAGTTGCCTTCGGATCCGCAAGGCATCGCCACGGTCCGACTGTCAAACCGGCGCTTGGGGCTTGCGCTCCGCGTCACCTATCGAACCGCCGAGCTGCCCTATCTGATTCAGTGGAAGATGCTCGGCCAGGGAGAGTACGTCGTGGGTCTCGAGCCTGCAAACTGTTATCCGGAAGGCCAGGCGCAGGCGGCCAAGCGGGGCTTGTTGCGTCATCTTCCCGCGGGCGGGCAGATCGAGACCTTTCTGAAGCTGAGTGTCGAAACCCTCGGAGTTTAGGACGTGCGCGACAGTGCGGTGACAAGCAAAACGCGGCATTGCTTTCTGGCTCGATTACATCAAGCGGCGTCGCACGGAACACCGTTTGCCGCCGCACCCCACATGAGAAGATGATCGTTTTTTGCCGCATAACCTTCGACACTTTTCAAGCGAACCTCTGGATTTGCTGTCCTTCTGTATTTCCTTCTGTATTTCCTTGACGCTGTCCAGCCGATTCATCATAATAGGTCAGCATCAACGACAAACAAGGAGTCATATCATGAAAATCAAAGCGAAAGAGCCTGTTAAGAAAGTGATGCCTGCCCAGCCCGCGCCGAAGGCGAAGTCCGTTGCGCCCTCCGCGAAAAAGACCGTTCCCCAAACGCAGCGCGTCACGTTCAGCGTCCGCGCGGAAGCCGGAAGCAAGGTCTTCGTCGCCGGCAGCTTCAACAACTGGAACCCGACCGCCAAGGAGATGGCAGACAAGAAGGGTGACGGCGTCTACGCAGTCACGCTGAGCCTGCCTCCAGGCGTCCACCAGTATAAGTTCGTGGTCGACGGCACCTGGTGCGCGGATCCCGAGTGCGCGGACTGGGTTCAGAACGAGCACGGCACGCTCAACAGCGTGAAGCACGTCAGCTAACCCCACGAGCGGAGAGGCCATGCCCACTGCCCGACCGAGACTGGCCCTGACACTCGGCGATTGCGCCGGGATCGGGCCGGAATTGGTCTTGCGCGCGCTGGCCTCTTCTGTTTTTGCCGCAAGCTGCCAGCTTCAAGTCTACGGCAGCCTGCGCCTGCTCTCGCGCGTCGCGGCCTCCACTGAAATTCCGATTCCTGAATCGCTCGCCGTGCTGCCTCATGTGCGCGCCCTGGAGGCGCCGACTGACCGCCATGTGCTTTTCGACTTCCCCTTCGAAACCGCGGGCACCCTCGCGCCCGGTGTCGTGCAAGCCGATTGCGGAACCATGGCCCACGCGTGGATCTGCGCGGCCGTGCGCGACATTCAGAACGGACGTTGCGACGCGCTGGTGACCGCCCCGCTCAACAAGGAGGCGCTGCACCTCGCAGGTATCCGCTTCCCGGGGCACACCGAGATCCTTGCGGACCTGACAGGCACACCCGACCCCTGCATGGCCTTCTATTCTCCCGGCCTCGTCGTCAGCCTCGCCACCATCCACGAAGCTCTCGCCGACGTGCCGCGCCTGCTCACGACACCGGGGTTGCTGCGTACGATCCGGCTCACCCGCGCCGCCTGCTGCGGGTTCGGCTGCGAAGCCCCGCGGCTTGGCGTGCTGGCCCTCAACCCCCACGCCGGCGAACACGGGCTTTTTGGCGACGCAGAGTCTCGCGTGATTCTCCCGGCCATCGCGCAGGCGCGGGCCGAAGGCCTTGACGTCTCCGGGCCGCTCGTGCCCGACACCGCCTTCACCTGGCTCGCCGCGCGTCCCGCGCGCCCGCCTTTCGACGCCTACGTGGCCATGTACCATGACCAAGGCCTGATTCCCTTCAAGATGGTCGCATTCGACACCGGCGTCAACGTCACCCTTGGCCTGCCTCTTATCCGCACCTCGCCCGACCACGGCACGGCCTTCGATCTCGCATGGCAAGGCACGGCCTCGCCCGAAAGCCTCTTCAGCGCCATCACCCTCGCCGCCCGCATGGCCCGCTAGTCCGAAGTTCCAGCGACAAAACGCGCGTCCAACATGCTCAAACCGTGACTTGCAAATAGATACAATCAACACTGCTAGACTATTGCGTTCCTTTGTGCCCATGAATATAAATACAATCGTTCTTCAGAGGACCTGCTGTCCCGAATGGCGCTAAGATAAGCGGCGGCTCGGCACAGCCTCACTCTCCATGCTACTCAAGCTCGCCCCCCCTTATTCCAACCCTTTTACCCTCGCTCTTCCCATGTCCCGAGTGCTAAACTCCAAACATGCATAACCGGCAAAGGAGTCCGACCATGAGTAAACCGGTGAAAACGACACTGGAGGTGAAAGGAACCACCATTACGGTTCTGTCGCAACAGGAGGACGACACCATTTCGCTGACCGACATTGCGCGTTACAGGAACCCGGAGCACACGGATGACTTGATCCGCAATTGGCTCAGAAACCGCAATACCGTCGAGTTTCTCGGTGTTTGGGAACGCCTCTACAACCCGGCGTTTAATCCCGTCGAATTCGACGGGATTAGAATTCAGGCCGGACTCAACAGCTTCACCCTCACCCCGAAGCAGTGGATCGAGAAAACCGGAGCCATCGGGATCGTTTCCCGCGCCGGCCGTTACGGCGGCACCTTCGCGCACAAAGACATCGCCTTTGAATTCGCCTCTTGGATTTCGGTCGAGTTCAAACTCTATCTCATCAAGGAATTCCAACGCCTCAAGGTGGACGAGAACCGCCGCCTCTCCCTTGCCTGGAACCTGAACCGCACCCTTTCCAAACTCAACTACCGCATCCACACCGACGCCGTGAAGGAGCACCTGATCCCATCCGTCATCACCCTGGCCCAGGCCGCGCTCACCTACGCCAACGAAGCCGACCTGCTCAATGTCGCGCTGTTCAGCCAGACGGCCCAGCAGTGGCGTGCCGCCAATCCCAAGCTGGATGGCAATATGCGCGACTACGCCACCATCGAGCAGCTCCTCGTTCTGGCCAACATCGAGGGCATGAACGCCGAGTTCATCCGCATGAGCCTGCCGCAGGGCGAACGCCTCAAACGCCTCAACGAGATCGCCATCCGCCAGATGACCACGCTGACGGCCTCCAATCGCAAAGCCCTCCCCGGCGAGAAGAAAGCCCTCTCATGACCACACCCGAAACCGATCCCCTTGACGCCCTTTCGTCACCCGACATCGCAGCGAATGACGAGATCGCGTCGAACCAGCCAGGGTCAGCCTTTTCGAGATCGCTACGCCTCTTTGACACACGAGCACCAACGTCTTGTCGATCTCATCGAATTCGCGCAGCAAACGACTAAACTGCGTACTAAACCAGCCGCGACCGTCACACAACAGTCGACCTTTGTCCTTCACGAGCACTCATTGCACGGGCTTCCCGGTGTGACGCTGAACATTGAAACGGATTCCGACGAAGAGGACATCTGGCTCGCTGTCGAACGGCTGAACGCGACGACGCCTCCAGAAAATGGTATCGCACTCTTGAAGCCTTGGATTCTGATTTCCTCAAATCCAAACGAGCGGCCACGCTTATTGGAGTCCATCGAGGGCAAAGACCTGATTGCCGCAGGGACACACAGGTCATCATTAATAACAATGGTACCGGAAGCAGACAAAGACAAGGAGCCGATACACCCCCGTAAAACCGTTCTTCTGGCCGAATACGCCCGGCAGAACCATGTGAAAGCGTATTTCACGAAATACGTAGAATCTCGCTGGGAGCCTTGGTCCAAAGAAGAATTGCTCAGACGGCAAACGATTAAGTTTTATGCACAGCTCTTTACCATCAAGCAGCAGTTGGATGGCAGTAGGCGTCCTACGGCGCTGTCACGCCCATGCGCAGCACCGGCAGGATCTCCTGCCGCAGCGTGGTGTCCAAATCGAACAGCGCAAAGCCGGGGCACCCCGCGCGCCGCGACGCCTGGATCTGGTCGATCACCTGGGCCGCGTCCAGCCGGCTCTCCGCCGCCGTCACGCCGATGCCCGGCAGCACTTTCAGCGCCTGCTTGCGCGTGCGCGTCTGCTGCGCCAGCCACTCGTTAAATTTAGTCAGATCCTCGGTGTAGTTCATCGGAGCCACGTAGTCCACCAGACCGATGTTGATCCACGACTCCCAATCCTGCCCCACCGCATCCACGCAGGAGGGATACTTGCCGAACACCGCCGCGGTCAGCAGCTTGCCCGGCGCGTCGCGCTTGACCGTCCGCCGCGCCGCCTGCACCAGATCCGACACCTGTTCCGCACGCCACCTGATGAATGTCGCGCGCAGGGCCCCGCTTTTCACATCCTCAGGCCAGTCCGCCGCACGCCGCCCCGCCTCCTTTTCAAAACGGGCTTTGACCGTCGGCCCCAGGCTCGACGCGAAATCGGGGTAGCGCACGAAGTCCAGATGCACGCCGTCAGTCTTGTAATTCACCGCCATCTCGCGCACCGCGCTCACCAGATAGGCGCGCAGTTCCGGCACCGCTGGATCGAGCCACGCCCGCGCCGAGCCGTCCGGGTTCGAGAGCAGCCAGCCGCGCTTTCGGAACACCTCGATCCGCTCCGGCGTCGCGCCTTCGGTCGAGAAGCAGAGCAGCCACGCGTGGACGCGGAGCCCCAGCGGTTTGGCCGCCGCCACGCAGGCTGCCAACTGGTCGCCCTGCTCGTCGAACACGCGCGACCGCGGCAGCACCGCGCTGGCGTAGTGCGCGAACCCGGCGCCCGCCACGTTCACGTAAAGGTCGGAGAAGCCCGCGTCCTTCAGCAGCTTGCAGGTCCGGCCCCACTCGCCCGGATAAAGCCCCATGCCCGAGTGATCCCACACCGCGCGGATCTCGCCCTTGCGCGAGGGCTGCGCCATGCCGTACACCTCGTACATCCGCGCGCGCAGCTCGTTGGCCGCCAGCCACGCCTCGTATCCTTTTCCCGCGGCCAGCAATTGCGCGGCCTCGCGCTCCTTCTTCTGCGCGGCCTGCGCCGCAGCCGACGCCCGCGCGCGCTGCGCCGGGTCAGCGACCTTGGCGACCAGCGCCGTCAGCCCAGCCGCATCCGTCAGTCCGCCCACCCGCCTCGCGAGCTGCAGCACGCGCGCCGCAGCCGGCTGCCACAACGCGGGGTCGTTCGCCGCGGCCAACGCCAGCAGCAGCCTGCCCTTGGCGTCCGCGTCGCCGTCCGCCGTCAGCACGTGCGTCATCCAATACCCAGCCGGCGAGGAGAGCCACGCCGGCTCCTGCATCTGCCGCCCCTGCCGGTCATGCCACCACGCCATCACCTGCGAACGACCCGCCACCGGCTGCACCACGAACAGGTTCTGCGACGTTTGTAAGATCGACTCCGGCACGCCACGCGGCGGCGCGCCGCTGAAACGCATCTGCGACCAGCGCCCGTCCGTCGAGCCTTTCTGATACCCCACGCTGTGGAAACCCATCAGCGACGCCAGCGCGGGCGATGAGGAGTAACAGACAATCAGCTTGCCGCCGCGCCCCACAAACGCCGAGAGCGCGCCCACCTGCTCCGCCGTCGGCAGCGCGACATAGACCAGCACCGCGACTTTCTTGCCCGCCAGCGCGTTCTTCAGGTCCGCGTCATCCGTCAGCACGGACTCCACGCCCGCCTCGCGATACCAGCGCTCCACATGCCGCGCCAGTGCCTGCGCGAACCGGCGCTCGCCCACGGCCAGCGACTCGCGCCCCTGCACTACCGCCACCGGCGCAGCCGCCGCACACGCTGCCAGCGCCAGCGCACATAAACTAACCGTCAGCCATCGTTTCATCCGTGTTCCCGCTCGTTAAATACGCCAATCGTCTTTTACTGTCCAATGACCCACTGGGCGCAAAGGAGGCCAAACCGCGTGCAGCTCAATACGTCTCCAATAGGTCGAGCAGTCCTTGCGCAGAACTCTTCATCTCCTCGGAAGCGTCTGGATGAGACAAAACGGCGTTACAGTCCTTGACAGCCTTCTCTCGTTTCCCGGTGGCCTTGTACAAGACAATCCGAGTCATTCGGGCTGCCAGTCTAATCCTCACATCGACGCCAGGCGCGTTAATCACCTCGGTCAGATCGCGAAGCGCCTCATTCTCCTTCTTCAGCGCCATGTACTGCGCGCTTCGCTCCAAGAGCAGGAGCGTCTTAAACGGCACGGAAAGTACAAACGCGTCTAGCCCGCAAGAGAGATCTTTGACGGCCAACTCATGCCGCTTCAGTTCCCCGTAAATTTGGGCGCGCTGAGCCAGCGCCTTAATTTTCAGTTCGGCTTCGATGTCCTTCGCGGCTATCACCGAGCCAAAGTCGCGGAGCGCAGCCTCCGCCTTGCCGGCGTCCTTGAACAGCAAACCCCGTGCAAAGTAGCTGTCAGCCTTCTCCGCTAGCGGAAGCCCAGAAACGGCCAGCGCCGCCGAGTAGTCATCCAGAGCCGCCGAATCTCGTCCCAATTCGTGGCAGGTTAACGCCCGACGGCTGAGGGCATCATAGCGCTGGCCCGGAGACGCTCCGGGAACGCTAAGGGCTGCGTCGTATTCGCGCAGCGCCTCCACGCCTTTTCCAGACAAGCCGAGCAGATCCGCCCGCGCGATGTGCGCATCCGCCTTCGCATCGGGACTCACGTCAGGCAGGGCAAGCACGGCATCATACTCCGCAAACGCCTCCGCGTCGCGCCCCTGCTTACCATAGAGCCGCCCCCTCTCCAGCAACGATCGCGAATGAAAGATTGCAGAAGGGTCTGGCTCTCTGAGCACCTCACCGTATGCCTGGATCGCGCCGTCCTCATCCCTTTTCTCAAGGCACTGAACCGCGCGAAGGAAACAGTCCAAAGCACGCTCATTGACTCGCTCGTCGAGCACGTCTTCATCGTCCGCGAAATGATCGCCCATACTCTCTGTCGACTGCATCACTGATCCTCCACCAGCACATGTTGTCCGCAACAACCCGAACCCTGCGGATCTTCCAATTTCTCTCGAAAAAATGCTCTCAGAGGTTTGAGGGCGGAGGACGACCAATCCCAGATTTTGTCGTTCGCGAATGCCTTGTTATAACCTTGATACCCCCACACGCTAGAATCAATGGCTGCAGCATATTCACGCATCTTGGATTTCTGAGTGGGTGAGTTGTAGGCCTTGCTGTTCAAACATCGCTGATATCCGGCCCAACACTCTTCAATGATCGCTCGGTGTTCGCCTCGAACCATTTTTTCCAGAAGTGTTTCTAAGTCACCATCTGATCGGTTATCGGGAAACAGGAAGACGTGGACACGGGAGAAAAGCGATTCGCCCAGCTTCTTGCGAATGGCATCCAAGCGTTTCTGATTGCCTCCAAATTCCCTGTCTCTTTGGTCATCATCTGCGTCAAAAACAATCAAAACGACGTCCCCGTTGTCCACTTTTTTTTGAACGCTGGAGTTTGCCAGTTTGGCCCAGCCGCCGCAAACCTCTACCAAACTCCCTTCAAGCTTTGTGAAAACAGTCCGACTAAGCGCTTCCTTAACAAATGCCTCATCTTCCTTGCCTTCCACAAAAATACTGCGCCGTTTCATCGAATATCCACCCCTGTCTCGATGACGTTTTTAAAATCAGGGTACTCGTATGGATAGACGAAGATCTTATCCTCACCCCTTCGGACAAGGTTGAACACCGAGGTCTGGGCTTGCCCCGTTTCGTCGCGATCCAAAACGGTCTTAAGACACTGCAAAGACTCCCAACTGTGTGTTGTCGCAACTATCTGCGTGTTATTTCGGCATGCGAACGAAACGACGGCTTCCCAAAAAGAACCCAACGCTCCGGCATGAATACCATTGTCGATCTCGTCAACGAGTACAACTCCTCCGCTCATTTCAACGACGGATGCGAGCAAAGTAACCGCTCTGACGACCCCGTCACCCATTAACGCCAAAGGCAAACTGGTCGGGCCGCCTTCGTCAATCAGAATCGTTTTCTTTGCTCCGCCAAACTTAATGCCTTGGATGTTGGGCGAAAAGGCCTTCAACACTTCAACAAGCTCACGCTCGCGGTTTTCTTCGACGACTTTTCCAAAATCTTGATCCGCCATCGCAGCGCGTCCGCGAGAAGAAATCAGCTTAACACGCGGCATTTGTGCGATGCGGTCTGCCGACAGCATACTCTTAAACGAGTGACTCTCCGGATCATACCGCACCCTGTAACAGGGATCCGTCATGCCCTCTGCATCGCTTGAAAAGACATCCAAACCATCCAGCGACGTATCCGTGTTAAGACCAGATTCCCTCACTTGGAGGAGCGAAGCGTTCCTTTC
Source organism: uncultured Lentisphaeraceae bacterium (assembly GCA_964390795.1). Lineage (GTDB taxonomy): Bacteria > Verrucomicrobiota > Kiritimatiellia > RFP12 > UBA1067 > CAYMLQ01. Next base: position 985 of record CAYMLQ010000187.1, on the reverse strand, counting down.
CCCACTCGAAGCGTATATTTTCCTCTCCTTGGAAACGAAAGGACGCGCTTCTACCGTGAGCGTTTGCCCGTCGTCTTGTGATGCGGTCAATTTGAACGGCTGTCGCACGTCCTGCCTATAAAAGAGCGACAGCAAGTGATCCGAACCACTCACATCCAGTTCACGCGCGCTATTAATGACCCAAGAAACATCCGGACGTCTCACGCAGGACCAGAACCACAGGGCCTCCAAAACGCTCGTTTTCCCGCAGTTGTTCTTACCGACAAACACATTGACGGTCTTCAGCCCATCGAGATCCATCGACTGGATGCCGCGAAAGCGTTCAACCTGGAATCTTGTAAGCATATTGGCGTCTCCAAACGGATCACCCCGCAGCGCTGAAGGTCGCGTACAGCTTCTCCAGCCGCGCGACGGTCTCGGTCAGCTCCTTCTGCTTGGCGCGCTGCTGCTCGATGACCACGGGAGGCGCCTTGGCCACAAACCCCTCGTTGCCGAGCTTGGCCTCCACGCTCTTCAGGAACCCGGCGGCCTTGTCCAGCTCGCCCTTGACGCGCGCGGCCTCGGCTTTGACGTCCACCAGCCCTTCGAGCGGCAGGTAGATCGTGCCGAGCTTGCAGAGCGTGCCGGGCATGGCCCGCTCGCCGCCGCCCGTGACGATCTCCAGGTTGTCCGAGCGCAACTGCTGCTTGAGCGTCTCAAGATCCGCCGTGAGCTTGGCCGCCGACGCGGCGTCCACCGCCTGCACGATGTAGCGCACGAACTGCGCGGGCGAGATATTGTAGTCCGCCCGCAGCGCGCGGCCCGCCGTGATCATCTCGCGCTTGGCCGCGACATACGCCGTGACCTCCGCGCTCAGGCCCCACGCCGCGTTCTGCGCGTCGGTGTAGGCCTTGGGCCAAGGCGCCCGCATAATCGTCTCGGCATCCGCGCCGTACCCCATCTGGTGCCACAGCTCCTCGGTGAGGAACGGCATGTAGGGGTGCAG
>CAYMLQ010000186.1:0-11008 GCA_964390795.1 uncultured Lentisphaeraceae bacterium | reverse complement strand
AAGTAATTCCGCATGGGTAAGGGTAAATAGTGCCGCCTATGGGATGCTAGTGACCCTCAGTGACTCTCGGTCCACGATAAACAGCGAGATCCCATCCCTCATTCTTCAGCGCAGATTTAAGTGCGCCGACAAGACCGTCTCCCCCAGGAGGAACCGTTAACGCTCGCCTGTTTCAGAACGTGTCACTGTGGCTGCGAGATCCGGGCGATGCCGCCGGATCTCATCGACGATCCCCGTGATTCCCGCAAAGTGCCAGCCGTCCAGCTTGCACGCCACACCGGACTTGAGCGTGAGCGTCACAATCCCCTTCTCGTCCCACTTCGACCAGTCGATCTTCGCAATATCCTCATACGCCAGGCGCTGTCCGCCAAAGCCGCTGCCGTGCAGCCCCGTCTCGTCAGCGACATAGCGGCGCCGCGCTTTGCGCCCGACCGCCGCGAAGGCCAGCAGGCCTAGCACCAGCGTGACCGCCGCCTGCACGAACTGCGAAGTGAGGTCATGCTCGCCATACACCTGCCCCTCAAACAGTTTCCTAACCTGCTTCGCTTGTGCCTCACGCAGCTCGGCCATGTTTTCGGATGATTTTGGCAACTTCAGTTCGCCGAGTTTCTTGACGAGCTTGGACGGGACCTTGACGCCTTTTTCAAGAAACACGGTGGCGAGGGGCGAGCCCTCATCCCCCCGCGCGATCCACGCCTCCGCAGTCAGGTTCGTCGCCAGCAGCACCGGCCGAACCTGCTCCAAATCGCGGTTCTTCTGAGGCCACGCCTTCACGCCGTCAAACAGCGACCACACGCACATGCCGACCATCATCGCGCCCACGCCCATGATCCTCAGCGCATACTCCCGGTTCAACTTCGCTTCAGCCATAACGTCACCTCGCTGTTCGGACCGGCTTCATGCCGAGCCCTCTTACCAGAACCCGTATTGCCGCGACGCCAGCACGTAGACGCCCAGCAGAAAATTGGTCAGCGCGTGCGCCACGGCCGCAGCCCACACGTCGCCCGTACGCACCGCCAGCCAGCCGTACGCCAGTCCCGCCAGCATCCCAGCAAACCAGCGGTCATGCTCCAGCCCGAATACCGCCACCACCGTCCAGAACGCCTGGGCGTCAAAAGCGGTCAGCGGCACCGTCCAGAACGCTCCCTTCCGCAGCCAGCGGTAGAAGAACCCGCGGAAGAAAAACTCCTCGATCACCGCGATCACGCCCGCCGACCCCGCCAGTTTGGCCAGCGCCAGCGGCCACCCCGCCTCGCCCGGCGAGAACGCCAGCGCGCGGTGTCCCGGCGGCAGCGACGGATAGAAGTCGGGATCGAAATAGTCGGGCAGCGAGCCCGGCATCAGGATCAGCCAGCGGTGATAGAACTCCTGAATACCCGGAGCCACCCGCCCGAACCACGGCGTCTCAGGCACGATCCACACCGCAGCGACCGCCACGCCGATCCCCAGCGCCAGCGGCAGGTTCGCCGCGCGCAGCGCAGGATAGACGCGCCACGGCCTCAGCCACAGGAAAAGCCCCGCACACACCGCCGACTTGACCGCATAGCTCCAAGGAAAGAGCCAGCGCGGGCACCCCCCCGCCGCCTCAAGCCCTTGCAACAGCAGGATCACGCCCACCCAAGCCGCAAACGGCGCGACATGCCCGGCCATCACTCTCTTGTCCGTATCCAGCACCATGCGCTCCACTTTACCCCAACTTGCTCTCCACTGCCGAGCCTTTTCTCCGCATACGCCCGTTGCGCGTTCAACTCCTAACTCCTACCTTCTCCTTGACCGAGTCACCGCGCCCGCTTCCACTCGTCCAACTGCTCCTGCGTCGGTGCCGTCACCACTTCGAACAAACGCCATGTGCCGAAGGTTTCCGCAAACAGCAAGCGCCCCCCGCCCTGCGTATAGATGTCGGGATATTTCCAGAACACGCTCTCAGCCCGCACCGAGCCCTCGGGCTTCGGCACCAGCACATAGAGGTTCTGCCCCTTGTACGCGCGCCGCAGCGAACCGACATGCAGGTCCAGATTCGGCACCAGACGTTCGCCCGCATAGCCGCGCAACAGATCCAATCCCGCGTAGCCGGTCACGAACACCCGCCCATAGGACGTACGCGCGTTAACGTAGGCCTCGACATTCCGGCAGATCTCCTCGCGCGAAGACTGCGCAGCCTCCGCGCGCGGGATGCGACCGAACCAGAACGTGCTCAGACAGACGAACAGCGTCAGAGACACGGCTAACCTGTAAACCGGCTGCCTCAACCGCGCCAGCGCAATCAGCAGCACCGCCAGCGCGCAGACCTGCAGCGTCAGCGCGCTCCACCCCACGCCGAAGCGGTCAAGGACCGTGCCGCCGGCCACCAGCGCCACCGCGAACGCGATCAGCAGGGCCGAGGCCGCCACGGGGCCTGCCCCCGGCTCCTGCCTCCGCACATCGCACGCCCACGTCACCGCCAGAGCCGGCACCAGCGCCAGCGCAGGCACCAACAGGGCGAGGAGGAACAGCGGGACGCTCGGAACGAGATGCTCCAGCGACCGCAAGAAGAAGAGCGCATCCCCAAGGATCAGCCGGTTCAGCAGCAGCCACACGCCCACGGCATACACCAGCGGCAGACCGCCCAGCAGCAGCCACGCCTGAAACCTCGACCGAGTCTCGCGGTTGCCGCACGCGGCGAACGGCAGGAGACCCACGGCCAGCCCCGCAGGGCCGAACACAGGAAAGCCGCACAGGATCAGAAAGGCTCCGGCCCCGCCCGCCGTCACCACGTCGCGAAGCCGCCGGTACGCCGCCCAGTCCGCCAGTGCCGCGGCAGCCATCAGCATCAGCCCCGCTGTCAGCGCCACCGAGATCTGCAGCGCCTGCGGACGTCCCGACACCGCCATCATCGCAGCGATTGCCGCCTGCGCCAGCACGATGCGCCAGCCCGACTGCCCGGTCGCTTTGACCGCTTCGCGCACCGCCCAGAACACAAACAGCCAAGCCGCGAAAAACGCTGCCCAGCCCGCCGCCGGCTCGGGCAGCAGCCACGCGAACGGCAAGTAGAACAGCACGGGCAGCGGCGCCGCCCAGCACGAGCCGAACAGCGCCTGCCGGCCCTCTGTCGTGCCCGCGATCAGCTCGCGGCAGATGCCCGCCGCCTGCGACCCGGGCTCCCACGCCCCGTCGTGCAGCCGCGCGAAGACCAGCAGCGCCGCCGCCAGCGCCACCGGCGTCACCCCGCCCGTCAGCAGCCGCACCAGCCTGTACGTTTTTCTATCCGAATCCATGCCCACCGCAACTCCTAACTCCTAACTCCTAAATCCTAAATCCTAACTCCTAACTACTTCGTGTGCGTCACCAGCCCGTGCTGCGTCTTCTCCCACACGAACGGGTCGCGGAAGAACTGGATGAACGCCCGCCATCCGCTGTAGCTCATCAGCATCCAGTAGACCGGCGTAAAGAGGGCCAGCCACATCAGCCCGTCGTTCTTCCGCTTGCAGCACCCCAGCATGCTCACGTAAATGAAAACGAAATTGCCGAGGAACAGGCAGGACGCGCCCGCCGCGAAGACCGGCCCCGGAAAGAGCTGCGCCACGCCTTCAGGCCGGAAGACGAACCACACCAGCGCCATCAGCCAGAAGACCGGGTTCACCAGCGCCGAGAAGGTCACCCCGCCGATCAGCAGGTGGTAGTGCAGGAAGTTGACGAAGCCCAGCTCCCGGAACAGCTTCAGCGGATCGCGCATGTGGACGAACCACGTCTGGATGTACCCCTTCTGCCACCGCGTGCGCTGCTTGATCCAGAACGGGAGGACGCTGCACGCCTCCTCCCACGTCGTGGTCTCCAGCATGCGCGTCGCGAAACCCGCGCGGCCCAGCCGCACACCGAGGTCGCAGTCCTCCGTCACGTTGTACGCATCCCACCCCATCAGGTCCTGCAGGATGCGCGTTTTAAAATGATTCGATGTGCCTCCCAGCGGGATTACCGCGTTCAGCGCCGCCAGCCCCGGCAACTGTAGGTCGAACCACGCCGAGTACTCCGCCGTGAACCAGCGCGTCAGCAGGTTCTGGCGCGGGTTGTAGTAGTTGAGCCGCGACTGCACGCACGCCACGTTCGCGGGCGACGCCTCGAACGCCAGCACCGCCTTCTTGATCTGGTCTTTCTCCGGCAGATCCTCGGCGTCGTAAATCACCAGATATTCGCCCGTCGCAAGATGCAGGCCGATGTTACACGCCTTGGGCTTGGTACGCGGGAACGACTCCGGGATCTCCGTCACGCGGAACCCCGGCGGCATAACCAGCGAGCGCGCCGCCGATAGCGTCGCCTCGTCGTCCGCCTCCAGCAGGATCTGCACGTCCTTGCGGTCCGCCGGATAGTCCATCGCCGCCAGCGACGCCACCATCTGCCTCACCGTCTCGGGCTCCTTGTACATCGGGACCAGCACGGAAAACACGGGCCACTCGCGAGGCTCCTGAGCGGCGAGCGCGGCGGCTGAGAACTTCAGGATGGCATCCGGCGAGAGCGACGCGCGGATCACGATGATCTTGTAGAGTGTCAGGAGCACGTAGAACGCCGTACAGGCCGCGATCAGGCCGCGCGCTGTCTGCAGCGGCCAACAGACGAACCCGACCGCCACCGCCGCAAGCAGCGCAGCCGTCACGACCTTCTGCGCCCGCGTCATCGGCTGCGACGCACTCCATTCCGGACGCCGGCGCGACAGCTCCAGCGGATCAACCGACGCCGCTGTCTTCGGCGGCGCCTCCTGCTGCTCAATCACGACACTCATGCAAAAGTAATCCTTCCCCCATTTACATTCCCCGTCACACTATATCATAACCCCCTGTGTCTGACAAATATGCCGACAGCCCTTTTTGCGATAGGCCGCGGCTCCGCGCAGAGGGAAAATGTGGATCACGTTCAATACTGCATGGCAGTCAATTTATGCATCATGATATACAAATAATGCATGTTTGTTTTTGAATAGACCTCACTGTATTAGTCTTAACCTTCTGGCAACAATCCTATTACATCTAGCACCCACCTCTTGGCCCATTCCCTGCATTAGCATTGCAACTGAACATTAGAACGCAAGGAGCGTCAGCCGTGATTACGTTCTCCATTCACGCGCCTCTGCGCCTGAGAAAGGACACATTCATGACCGTTTTCCACTTTCACCGTTGGAGATTCATTTGGGGCTGCTGGGCTTTTTCAGTCCTCACAGCACTGCATTCCGTCGCGCCCGCTCAAGCTCCTGGCCCACGCGAAACGGTCGTCCTCCTTCACGGCCTCAACCGCAGCCACCGAGCGATGGCAAAGCTTGGGAAAAATCTGAAGGCCTCGAACTACACCGTCATCAACTGCGACTACCCCTCGCGCAGCGCCGACATCCACACGCTCGCAACCAACCTCTTCGCCACGCTGACACCGCAGCTCGCATCAGCGCCCAAAGTCCACTTCGTCACCCACTCGATGGGCGGTGTTCTCCTCCGCGCCTATCTTCAGGATCACACGCTCCCCAAACTGGGACGCGTCGTCATGCTCGCACCTCCAAACCGCGGCAGCGAAGTGGCCGACGCTCTCGGCTCTCTGAAGCTCTACCGGTGGATCAACGGGCCGGCTGGCTGTCAGTTGGGAACTGGGAACAACGGCCTTCCCCTCCAGTTAAAGCCCCCGGGCTTCGCGCTCGGGGTGATCGCGGGCGACCGCAGCGTCAACCCCTTCCTCTCCCTGCTGATTCCCGGCCCGGACGATGGAAAAGTTTCCGTCGCACGCACGCAAACGGAGGGCATGCAGGACTTTATCAGCCTGCCTGTCACTCACACCTTCATGATGCGCAACACGCACGTCATTCAACAAACCAAATCCTTCCTGAAAACCGGGCGCTTTCAGAGATTGGGAACCCCAAGCCCAGACTGTTTCCAAGAGTAATAGCCAGGGTAACTGGGAGCGGGGACACTCCAGTCCCCGTCTGGGAGGCGGGACACTCCTGTCCCGCAGCAAGGACATGAGTGCCCTCGCTCCTGGAGGATGCACCGAATCGCAGATGCGCCCCTTCGTTCGCCCTCGCCGCCTTTCTTCTTGTTCCAGCTAAGCGCACACGCTAATATCAGGCCTCATAGAGAGTCACCAACGCTTATGATTGGAACAGAACGGAGGATAAGGACATGTTCACGCATTCTCGCACACCCCATGCTACCCACGTCAAACAGGGCCTTCTGACTCTCATCGCCACGCTGCTTCTGCCCTGTCTGTCGCAGGGGGAGTCCTCTGCGGAACGGCTCATGCAAGCGACCTTTAAGATCTTCAACTCCGACTCCACCTCAACCGGTTTCCTTGTACACGACCCCTCACCGGGTGCGGCGCGGACCAACGTGTTGCTCGTGACCGCGGGGCACGCCTTTGTCAAAGCCAAAGGGGACAGCGTTCTGCTGGTCTGCCGCGTAACGAGCGAGGCCGGCGCGTGGCAGCGGCTTGATCACAAAGTTCTGATCCGGCAGGGCACCAACACCCTCTGGACAAGCCACCCCTCGCAGGATGTGGCCGTGCTCCGCTGCACGCTGCCGCCGCAAGCGATCTTCGACGCTCTGCCGCTTGCCGCGCTTGCGGATGAAGCGGCCGCCAAAGCCCGCGGCCTGACCGTAGGCAGCCGCCTCTTCTACTTCGGCTACCCCCACCGCACCGAGGCCAGCGGCGCCGGTTTTCCGCTCTTTCGCGAGGGCGTTGTCAGCGGCTACCCCCTTTTCCCCTCAGCCCTCTACCCTCTTTTCCTTTTCAGCGCGCCCACGTTTGCGGGCGACAGCGGAGCGCCGGTCGCGCTTGCGGACAACGAAAACAACGACCTCCTGATCATCGGCCTTGTCGCCACTCGCACGCAGCAGAACGACCACCTGAAATCGCCCGAATGGGACGTGACCTTCAAGCGCGACATGGATCTCGGCTCGCTCCTCCACGCCGCGTTCATTCGCGAGACCATCCGCCTGCTGAAGTGATCTGTGGCGAGTTGGAACAGAATCGCTCACTATGTTTACGATCCTCTTCATCATCGCCGCCTGGCTCTCTTCCAACGCGATACACGCCGCGTGGGTGGGCGTGCGCCGCTATGACTGGGAAAAAAGGATCGCACGCGACGCGCAAGGACTTCTTCCCGATGCAGCCTCGTACACAGTTGGCAAAGGCCCTGTCGCGCTTCTCTTCATCCACGGCTTTGCCGACACACCCGCCATTTGGCGACGGATGGCCGCGCGTCTCGCCGACAGCCGCAATTTCACCTGCCGCGCCATGCGACTGCCCGGCAGCGCCGAGCCCGCCGCGCAGGCCAAGCGCCAGACTCTCGCCCTGTGGCGACAGTCCGTCGACGTCGAGATCGGCCGCTTGCGTGAGACGCATGCGCAGGTCTGGCTCATCGGACACTCGATGGGCGCAGCGCTCGCGGTGGACGCTGCGCTACGCGCGCCCGACCGGGTCGCGGGCGTGGTCGCGCTTGCTCCCCTGATTGAAGTTTCGCGCCGGCGCTCGCCGATCCTGCCGCCCGGCGTCTGGTTCCGGCTCGCCCGCCTCACCCTTGCCCTTTCGCCCACCTTTGAATCGTGCTTCTCCTCCGAAGGCGTGGCCGTCGACGACCCGGCCTTCACCTACACGCGCGACCGCTTCATCCCCTTCTGCGTCTACCGCGGCCTGTTCGAGCTGACCCGCTCGAACCGCGCCCAGGCGTCCCGCCTGGCCTGCCCCGTTTTCGCCGCTACCGCCGAGCGCGACGCGGTCGTCGACACGCCCGCCGCCCTGCGCTGGTTCGCCGCCTGCCCCGACGCCAAAGAGATCCGGGCGCTCGCCAACGTCGGCCACGTGATCCCGCTCGAAATCGGCTGGAAAGCCCTCACCGATGATATGGGCGCATTCATTGAAACCCGGACAACGAACGGAGACTGCGTGAGGGTTCATCCGTGTCCACTGTAATCAAGCCCACAACCATCAGGAAGGGACTGACGGGTAACGATAACGTCGAACGCTGCTCGCGCTGCGCCACCGGGGCTTGCTCTCCGACGACCCGTTGCGCAACCTCACCGAAAGGTGTCATTGTCTCCTCCGGCCTGCTTTGCTATTCTGACCTCATGAATATCAACAGTCTCTCACTGCCCCTGCGTTACGCCTGCCTCGCGTTGGTCTCATTATGGCTCGCAGGCTGCGCAACCGACCCACGCACGTTCTATGTCGCGCCGACCGGCAGCGATGCGAATCCCGGCTCGCTCGCGAAGCCCTTCGCCACGCTCCCCCGCGCCATGGCGGCGGTTCGTGACGCGCAACAGGCCATGACGCGCTCAGAGATCCCCGCAGGCCCCGTCAGCGTGCTTCTGCGCGGCGGCACGTACGAGGTGCGCGAACCGATCACCTTCACTCCCGCCGACTCCGGCTCCGCCGCAGCGCCCGTCACCTACTCCGCCTTCCGCGACGAAAAGCCCGTCCTGAGCGGCGGCAAACGCCTCAACGGCATGTGGACCCAGTCGCCCGGCAAACCCTACTGGCAGCTCGACCTCCCCGAGGCCCGTGACGGCAAATGGATCTTCTACTCGCTCTTCGTGAACGGCCAGTCGCGCGACCGCGCCCGCACACCCAACTGGGGCGACAAGGTCCTGCGGGCCGAAGGCCGCGAACCCGGTGGCGACCCGCGCCAGGCCCTGCGCTATTTTCCGGGCGATGTCAATCCCGCCTGGTCTAACCCGACCGATATCGACGTGGTGCTGCTCTGCTCGTGGACGCCCACACTCCACCGCATCAAGGAGATCCTTCCAGAGCTACGCTCCGTGCGCTTTTTCAGCTCGCACACCCGCACCGTCGATGCGTGGGAACGTAACTTCCGCTACTATCTCTCCAACGTCTTCGAGGCGCTCGACCAGCCCGGCGAATGGTATCTGAACCGCCACACCGGCACGCTCTATTATTATTCCATGCCCGGCGAGGAGATGGCCAAGGCAGAGGTCATCGCGCCCGTCATGAGATCGAACATGCTCTCCTTCGCGGGCGATCTCGCGGGCGGCAAGCTCGTCGAGCACGTCCACTTCCGCGGCCTCGCGTTCCGCCACCTCGACGGCGACATGGACAAGCACAACGGCGCCTACCGCCAAGGCCACATGTACCTCACCTCCGCCATTGTCGCGCACGGACTCCGCAATGCCTCGTTCGAGCGCTGCGAACTCTCCCAGCTCGGCGAGTACGCCCTGGAACTGGCCGATGGCTGCCGCGACGTGACCGTACGCCAGTGTCACATCTGGGATCTCGGCGCGGGCGGTATCCAACTCGGCGTCACCGACCTCGGCACGCTGCTCGGAAGAGAGAGGTCGGAGGTCAGAGGTCAGAGGTCGGAAGTCAGCCCTCCGACCTCCGACCTCCGTTCCAACCCCCGCCACGTCACCGGCCTCGTGATCGACAACAATTGCATTCACCGCCTGGGCACGATCTGGCACGGCTGCTACGGCATCGTCAACCGCTTTGCCTCGCAGAGCCGGATCACGCACAACGACCTGTTCGACATGCACTGGGACGCGATCGGCCTCGACGCCCGCTGGGACTGGAAGGGAGAGACCTACTCCTGCGGCAACGAGATCGCCTACAACCGCCTGCACCACCTCGGCCTGCGTTACCAGACCGACGCGGCGGGCGTGTACCAGTTCGGCCCGCTCGACACCCGCATCCACCACAACCTGATTCACGACACGGCAGCCTACGCGGGCAACTGCGGCTATGCGGGCATCTACCTCGACGAGCAGTCGCGCGGCGCGGTGGTCGAAAACAACCTCGTCTACAACACCGACTGGTACGCCTACTTCCAGCACAAGGGCATGGACAACCTCTTCCGCAACAACATCGGCGCCTTCGCCCGCGACGGCTTCATCCTGCGCGGCGGCCTCAACGAACAGTGGAAGTCCAACTACATGGAGGCCTGCCGCAACATCTACATCGCCAGCAACGCGGCCGCCATCAAGCAAGAGTGGCAGCCTGGCCTGAAGCCGCCGCTGCTGCACGGCAACCTCTACCATACGCTCGCCACGAATTCCGCGCTCACTTTCGCGGATAAGAGCTTCGCCGCGTGGCAGGCGCTGGGCCACGACACGAATTCGGTGATCGCCGACCCCGGCTGCCGCAATCCAGCCGCCTTCGACTTCGCACTCTCGCCGGACGCGCCCGCCTGCACGCTCATCGGCTTCGTGCCCTTCGACAGTGAGATCCAAAAGGCGGGACTCTACGGTGACGCCGCTTGGTGCGCCCTTCCCAAGGCGTTCACGACGCGCACGCCCTCTGCCTGCTGGGCCCCGCAAGACCTCGACAAACTCATCGCCTTTGATCTTGACGTCAACCTGATGAAGGACGGTGATGCGCCGGGCGTCTTCCGCATGACGGAACAGAAAGGCGCAGGCTTCGCGGTCACCGGCGAGGTGCCAGGCGTGCGCGGCCCGAAATGCCTGAAATGCACGGACAAGAAGGGCCTTCCCAAGTCCTTCTACCCCTACATGCACATCGCCCCGCGCTCGCTGAGAGACGGGCGCATCACCTTCACCTTTGCCGCGCGGCTGCCCGTCCAAGATGCAGTACCCTTCACAGTCGAACTGCGCGGCAAGTCCACATCCGAGTCCGGCCCCTCCATCGCCATCGCCCGCGACGGCTCGGCCAAGGCCAACGGCAAGCCGCTCTGCACGCTTGCGCCCAACGAATGGACAACCTTCGAAATCGGCTTTGATCTGGGCGCCAAACGCGACGGCACCTACACGCTCACGACGCGCGGCAAGAGCGGCGAGAAGACCCTCACCCTCCCCTTCGGCAGCGCCACCTTCACGGAGATCATTTGGCTCGGGGTCACCGCACCGGCCGACGCCGACGGGTGCTTCTATCTGGACGGGTTGAGCCTTAGCATCACGGAGTAGCAGCGACTCTCTTCACTCGGCCTTCCCAACCTCCAGGCAGTATAACCGCGTGCTGTCACGCAGATAGAGCCGTCCGCCCGCCAGCACCAGCGGCCCCCACGCGTCGCGGCCCTTGCCGCCCATCAGGG
>CAYMLQ010000185.1:0-11011 GCA_964390795.1 uncultured Lentisphaeraceae bacterium | reverse complement strand
CCGACGCGCGTCCGCGCTGTCTGCTCAGCCACATTCCCCTGAAGGATAATCCGGCCAAGCAACACCGGCTGGTCTACGTGGCGGAGGGCAAGGGCGTGTTTGCGAGTGTGGACGACGGCGCCACGTGGGTAGACTGCAATGCGGGATTGCCATCAACGCGCGTGAGCTGTCTCGTCCGCGACGCCGAACGCGACAACGTCTTCTATGCGGGCGTTTCTAGCAAAGGTTCTGAGCCGGGAGCGGTGTTTCGCAGCGAGGACCGCTGCGCGACATGGCGGCAGGTGAGCGGAGCGGTTGCGCGGCTGGCCGAGGTTCGGCAGCTTGCAGTCAACGGTCAGCGCGTGTATGCGACAACACGTAGCGCCATGGTTGGCGGGTCGTTCTACACGGGCGGCGTGTTCCGCAGCGATGACGGCGGGGCCGGTTGGCGGCAGATCTACACCAACCGCTTCTGCGAGGCGCTGGCGCTCGATCCGCGCAGTGCGGAGCGGGTTTACGCGAGCGTGCACGATCATCCTTACCACGACCGCTCGACGGGGGGCGGGGTGATCGCGAGCGATGACGGCGGCGCGACGTGGCGGTCGCTGGCGAACGAGTCGCTCACCTGCAAAGGCGTGACGTGGATTGCGCCTGACCCGCTTGAACCGGAGCGGATCTGGCTGGGAACGGCCGGAAACGCGGCGTTTACGGGCGTGGTTGGAGACGAGGCGGCGCGGTAGGGGGGGCGAAAAAATGAACGTAGCACAGACGATTGAAGCACCTACGACTGGGGCGAGTGAGTCTGTCGGGGACGTCAGCCCGGAATCAGGCCTTCGAGACCGTTGATTTTCAGTTCCAGCGCGAGCTGCATGATGCGGCCGAGTTCGCCTTTCGGGAAGCCCTTCTGCTTGAACCAGAGCAGGTAGTCCTCCGGCAGGTCGAGGACGCGGCGGTCGCGGAACTTGCCGAAGGGCATGGTCATGGAGGCCAGCTTCTCCATGTCCGCACGGGCTTTCGCCAGAATGTCGGGAGGAAGATCAAATGCGTTGCTCATAGGTGCCGCTACTCGTAATGCGTCCACATTCTCAGAATCTTGACGACGCCTTCCTCCTTAAATACCTTGTAAACCAGCCTGTGCTGCCGGTTGATCCGCCGCGAATAGGTCTCCGCCGTCGGCGGGGCGAGTTTTTCATAGGGCGGAGGGGACTGGAACGGATTTTCCGCGATAACGACGAGAAGCTCGCGAACCTTCCCTGCCAAAGGGCTGTTCTTGATTTTCCGGGCATCTTTGACGGCTTCGCTTCCGAGTTTGATCAGCCACATGTCAAGCCTCGCTCCAGAACGACTCGGGCTCATACAGCTTCCCGTCGGAGGCCGGTTCCCCCGACGCCTTGACGATGCTCTCCCAGTATCCGGGGAGCTGTTTGAAATACGTGGTATCATCCGCGAAACCGTCCCCGTCGAGCGACACGGGTGGCCTCCCGATGACGAAAGGGAGACGCTTGCTGTTCGCGGTGATCGTGATCATCGAGCGGATGGCGGTCGATAAATCCAAGCCGTACTGCTCGAGAACTTTCTCCGCCTTGTCGCGGATTTTACCGTCGACCCTTGCCGACACCTGAACCACAGCCATACCCAGCTCCTTTCCGAAGTCAATGCGAGCTAGAATAATCGATTGTGGCGGCAAGACTCAACACAAATTCACAAAATCAAGCAGAGTGGGGGGATGGATTAGGGAGCGCGATTAAGGGGAATGCACCCTTTATCTTTCACCCTTATCTTTTCCCTTAATCTGTCACTCTTCTGACACACACACACCGGCTTGCCAGCAAACGGCCGCTGTGTTACGTTGATCCCATGAATCAGAACATCCTTTGCATCGGTGCAGGCTATGTGGGCGGTCCCACCATGGCGATGATCGCCCTCAAGTGCCCAGAAATCCGCGTGACGGTGGTCGATGTGAACGCCGAGCGCATCGCTGCATGGGACTCGGATGTCTTGCCGATTTATGAGCCGGGTCTCGACGAGGTGGTGCCAGTGCCGGGGGCGGAACCTCTTTTTCTCCACGGAGGTCGAAAAGGGAATCGAGGCGTGCGACATCCTGTTCGTGGCGGTCAACACGCCGACCAAGACGTTCGGACACGGCGCCGGCTATGCGGCTGACCTGCAGTATTGGGAAAAGACGGCGCGTCTGATTCACGACTGCGCGACGGGCGACAAGATCGTTATTGAGAAATGCACGCTGCCCGTGCGTACGGCGCTCAGCGTGGTGGCGGATATTTATGCGAGATGGGTGCCGCGCGAGCGCATCCTCACTGCGAATGTCTGGTCGAGCGAGCTATCCAAGTTGGCGGCGAACGCCATGCTGGCGCAGCGCGTCAGCTCGATGAACGCGCTCTCCGCTCTTTGCGAGGCGACGGAGGCCGATATCACAGAGGTTGCGCATGCGGTGGGCATGGATTCTCGGATCGGGCCGAAATTCCTCAAGGCCAGCGTCGGGTTCGGCGGATCGTGCTTCAAGAAAGACATCCTCAATCTGGTCTACCTGTGCGAAACGTACAATCTGCATGAGGCCGCAGAGTACTGGCGGCAGGTGGTTCTGGTCAACGAGTGGCAGCAGTCCCGCTTTCCTGTTTGACGGCCGCAACTGTGTCGACCATGAGGCGTTGTACGAATTGGGCTTCAGCGTCTACGCGGTCGGCAAGCCTTCGCGATCTCGGTTGGGCTGATCTAAAGTTCCTTGCCGAAGGCCACGGGCTCGGGTTCGTTGTGGCTTGTGTCGAGCAGGTCGAGCTGCTTGGGCGCGGCGCTCCAATGGTAGGGATAGAGGTGAACGTTGAAGCGGCTATCTTTGACCACGAGCACGGAGGTCGAGTAGGCGATCTCCTTCTTGACGCCGTCCTGGTCGGGCGAGGCCACGAAAAGCTGGAGCTCGAGGTCGCTCGCGAACGCGAGGAGCTGGTCGCGCCGGCCCGCATCGATGCCGTAGAAGGCCTCGTCGAAGATCAGCACGGGCAGGCGGATTTTGTCCTTGTCGAAGAGGAAGTGGGCGATGGTGAGGATCAGCAGGTAGTTCGGCACGGCCTGCTCGCCGCCGGAGCCGATGCTCTTGATCTTGCGGTCCATGACCACGCCGTCCGCGCCGGTGGTCAGCACCTTCAGCTCATAGCGGAACCAGTTGCGGTAGTCGAGGATGGGCGGGATCTCGCCGATTTCGGTGTTCTTGATCTCCTCGGCGTGGTCTTCGATGAAGGTTCGCAGGTCTTCCTCAGTTTTCTCCGGGTCGAGCGAGCGGTGGTTCGCCACCAGATCGCAGAGGCGTTTGAAAGGCTCTTGCGGAGTGATGGAAAAGGCGTAGCGGTTGTTGCCGAACGTGCGCTGCTTGAGGAGCTGGCCGATGCGGCGCGCCATTTCGTTGAGGCGCAGCACGCTAGACTGGAGCTTGCTGACGAGGTTGTCCATGACGATCTGGCGGAACAGCCGGAGGGTCTGCTCGCTGATCAGCTCTTCCTGCTCGCGCAGTTCCTGCAAGGTTCCGGCCAACACGTCCGCGACCGTGCGCCCGCGGCGGTCGGTGAGGGTGTTGAGCGGCTCGTCATAAACAAACCCGAAGGCGACGCCCTCGTTGAGCATGACCTTGCTGCGGATCTTCTCGGCCGTGACGGCGGCGGTCTGGCTGGCCGCGGCCGAGCGCGCCGCGAGCGCGCCGCGGCTGTCGGCGGCGCTGCCGCAGCGCGCGCGGACAAACACGTCGAGCGGTCCGTCGGGCAGCACCAGCGCGAGCAGCCGCGCCTGGGCCTCGTCGCGCTCGCCTCGTGTGGCGGCGAGGTTGGCCAGGTTCTGCTCGCACAGCTTCTTCAAGCCAGCCACATGACTCTCCGCACGCCCGGTCTCGACGAGCGTGTCGCTGCTCTCTTTTTTTAGTTTGCTCCACTTGCGCTCCACTTCGCGGATGCGCTCTTCGAGACCTTCGAGGCCGGCTTTCTTCATGCTCAGGAGAAGGTCGGAGTGGCGATCTTTCTTGGTCTGCACATCCTCCTCGTGGTACTGGCAGTCGGCGCGCGCGTTCTCATAGTCGTTGCGGGCAAGGGCGAGCCGGCTGACGTTTTGGACGACGGTGTCGCGCCGGCGCGGAAGGTCTTCGCTGATCTCGTTCAGAAGGGTTTTGAAGAGCCCGAGCTGGCTGCGGCGTTCGCGCAGGCTCTCATGCTCGCTGGCGGCGTCCCTGCGCTCTTTTTCGGCGGAGAGGCGTTTTTTGTCAAGTTCGCGCAACTCGCGCTCCAGCTCGCGGCGGCGCATCTCCTCGCCGATCAGGCGCGGCGGCGCGTCGGTGAGCGTCTGTTCGCGCAGGCGGAAATGCAGGATCGGCAGATCGAGGAACTTATCCACGTGCGGGCCGTGCTTGGCGGCGAGCTGGTGCTGCAGCACGAGGATCGCGCCGGGATCGGACTTCTTGAGGTCGAAATAGCGCTTCATCCAGTCGGAGGGGATGGGCTCGGTCGCGTCGGTGACCACGGCGAGGCTCTGCTCCGGGAAGTCGCGGAAGAGCAGGCTGCGCACGTCGGCGGCGTTGGCCTCGTCCGTGATCCACATGGCGAGGGTCGCGTCGCCGATGAGCTGCTCGAGAGCCGCGAGTTCGCGGGCGGTGACGCCGATTGCGGGTTCGAGCCCCGCATAGAGCGGCTGCGCCCGGAGCAGGCGCTGTTGGAGCGCGCGCTGGGCCGGGGTAAAGTTCTTGACCAGCGGCACGGTCTCGCCGCGGCTTTTTTTGTCGTCGATCTCGGTGGTGAGCGTGGCGAGGCGTTTGGCCAAGGTGTCGAGGCGGTCTTCGGCGGTCTGGAGCTGGCGGTCGAGGCTTTGGGCGGTGTCGTCCGCCGCGGTGCGGACATCGGACAACGGCAGCGTGGCGAGGTCGGCTTCGGGCGTGTCGCTCTTGGGCGCGTCATCGAGCGCGGCGATAAGCGGAGCGGAGGTGAAGGGCATGGCGCGGCCGAGCTTCTGGAGGGCGCGCGCGAAGGCTTGCGCCTGCTTGCGGAGGGCGTCGCGGGCGCGGCTCACGGTTTCGACCGCCTCGTCGTGACGGAACTGGCAGTCGATGAGCTTGCGCTTTGACAGCTCGTGGAGGCGCTTGGCGTTGTCGAGCGTGAGCCGCGCCTCGCGCTCTTTGGCGACGAGGCCTTGGGCGTCCTGCTGCTGCAGCTCGGTGAGCCGCAGCGCGGTGGACTCGACGATATTTTCCAGCCGTTTCTGCTCTTCCTTCAACTCGGCGAGGCGGTGCCCCTCGGCGGCGAGCAGTTCGGCGTTCTGGTCGTAGGCGTTCTGGAACTCGCGGCCCGCGAGGTGCCGCTCCTGCCACAGGCTGGCCGCGTGGTCGATGCGGGTGTTCAAGACCTGTCCGCGGAGGCCGGAGATCTCCTCCACGAAACGGTGTTTTGCGCGGAGCTTGTCGAGATCCTGACGGCTCTCCTCCAGCGATTTCAGGTTAGCGATAACCTCTTCGAACACCTCGTGCGGCGGCTCCTGGAGGAGTTGGCGGAAGAGCTGGTGGTAGTCGTTGGTGTGGGCGGCGATCTCGCGGTAGGCTTTGCCGGTGGCGAGGAACTTGCAGACGTCCTCGAAGGTCTCGCGATCGGAGAAGAAGCGTGTCGCGAGGTCGTCGGCGTAGGCGCCGATCTGGCCGTAATAACCGCTGCCGCCCAGCGCAGCCTTGAGTTCGGCTTTGGTGGTGGGGCGCGTCCTGCCGTGCTCGCGCTGAAGCAGGGGCAGGTCTTCGACCGGGCACTCTTTGATGACGCCCCAGCGCTCCACGGACTCCTCCATGCTGCGGGTGCTGATGCCGATGGCGGCGGTGACGGGGCGGCCGTTGCGTCCGGAGATCTCGACCGCGGCATAGGTGATGCCTCCGTTGGTGTTGATCGGGCCGTTGGTCTCGATGTTATAGCGCATCACGACGCCCTGCATGGAGCGTCCGCCGGAGTGCTTGGCACCCGCGACGCGCGCCGCGGAGTTGAACTCCATGGATCGTCCGGCAGTGAGCACGTAATGCACGGCGTCCAGCACCGTCGTCTTGCCCGACCCGTTGTCGCCGAGCATGAAGAGGTGGCCGCCTGAGCGGATCTCGATGGTCTCATCTACAAAGTTGTGGAAGTTGACGAGCCGGATTCGGGTGATGCGGTAAAAGTCCATAACAGGGTCAGGGTTCAGTGGGTTAGAAGCGAATACGGGCTAAGAATAGCAGACAGGCAGGCTGGACGCAAACCCGCGATTTTTGGGAGGTCAAATTTGGGATTTACAGGGGGCGGTAGATCATGCTACGATTTTACAAATGGTTTTAGGATTTATTAGTGTGGTTGAGAAAGACAAGGGATCATTATGAAACGGAGACTCTCACAGCTTGCCGCATGTGTTGTGACGGGATTTGCCTGTTTGACGGCCCCCGCACAGACAACATTTAATTTGGAAGATACCGGTACGTTTGACATACGCGTTTTCACGAATTCGATGGGCACGGCTAATTGGACGAATGACAGCAGCATGATTGCTTTTATGGGTGAGTTGGACTCCACGTTCAATGTTACGAGCGCCTATAATGAGACCAGTGGCGACTATATTGCCAGTCTGCAATTGGTGGCTCAGATCCACTTGTTCGACGAGCTGCCGGTTTCCAATGTCGTCGGCGATGTGCAGGGGGCGGTCGCAGCCCTGCGTGATGCGCCTGCCTCCTCAAATGGGATCTATTATGTTTGGGGAATCACGAACTCGGCGCCTTTGGCGTGGGTCCCACTATTGCAGACAAACGGGGTTCCGTTTACCATCACCGAAGGGGATACCCGCTATCTGACGTTTGTTTTTAGCTATCCGGTCAGTTCCGGGAACGTGACCTATCGGGTGTTTGTCGGAGAGACCCGCGATACGCAGTATCCCTCGGAGGAGGTCACCTCGCTGACGACAGAGACCGGCGGCCTCACAGGGGTCAGCCTTCTGGGTATCGGCGGTGTACAGCAAGTCGGCTCGGCGAGCGGCGTGGTCGCGCCGCTTTCGGCTTCGATCGGCTTCAGCGTGTATGCCACGTCGCAAGGGGTTCTCCTGATCTTGGACACCGAGAAGGAACAGGGCGAGGGGTGGATCATCGTCAAGGCGAAAATCAATGGCGTGTGGGTCGAGGTCGGGCGGTATTGGGCTGACGGTTCGGGTTCGAACCACTATGAGTTTTATGCTACCTACCCGCTTGTCGTTGGCCAGCCCTACGAGTTCAAGGTGATCGATGAGGCCGGAAATGTGCACACGCTGAGTCAGCCGGTCGAGATCAAGACGATCAAAATGGAGCGCGTGGTGATGGATGCGAGCGTCATCTTCGTGACCTTCAACTCGGAGGTCGGACGCGCGTATCAGGTTATGGTTTCCGATACCCTCAGCAGCACGAATTGGATACAGTCGGCCGTTTATTTCCCGAAAGATGGCGACGAGTGGGGGTATGGTTCGACTCCGTTTATGGCCGGTGGCGTATCGACAACCATCAAGATCCCGCGCGGGGAGAGCCCGACGAACAGGGCGTTCTTCAAAATCATCAAGGTGGATTGACGCACGGCGAACCAAAAAGACAGGCGGCCCTCTGTGAGGGCCGCCTGTCTTTTTATTATCAGTGGCAGGGATTACTCGCCGTAGAAAACCAGGCGGCGACGCTCGTAGGAGCTGTTCAATATCGAGAGTGTCTCAAGGTCGGCATACCGCACCTCCGACATGCCGGCCCGTTTCAGCGCAGCGGCCACGGCACGCTGGGTCCACATCACGGAGAGGTTGGTTCGGGTGAACGGCTCCGTAATTTGGGTGGTGTCCACCCGGCATGACTTCGTCCCCACCCGCTTGCCGGCTGTTTCGTAAGGCAGGGTGTAGGGCACCGTTGTGCGGGTAAAGAGGTAGCCTTTGGGCGAAAAACAGCCACAGGCACCCAGCAGCAGCGCAAAGAGAAGTCCGGTTTTCAGTTCAGTTCCCATAGACGACCGTGGTGTTGCTCATGTAAAGGCCGAACGCGATGTTGACAAAGCCGCGGTCCGCGTATTCGATCGAAGTGAGCTGCCCGTTGGCCGCCGCTTTCTGTAGTCCGGCGTCGCCCCAGGCCACGAGCCAAGCGACGGAACGGGTCGTCGCCGCCCCTGATTTTGCCACCGTCCGGGTGTTTCGGAATTCGCTGCTCAGGGGGACGCGGACGTTGGAATAGATGCAGCCGCAGAGAACCAGGCAGGCTGTGGCGGTCAGAATCGCGCGATGGGCGTTTGTCATGTCGGGTTCTTTCAACTAGGTTAGTTATTCGGTTACTTCTCAAGAGGATCGTAGAGCCGGGCTTCGGCTCGACGCTTTTGCCAGAACTCGCGGAAGTTCTCCTGGAAGAGGCCCATGTCAACAGATTCGAACGCCAGAGCGGTCGCATCCGGGTAGCGGTGGGTTTCTGCGAGAGCGGAAGCGAAAGCGGGGAGGATCTCTTTATACGTCGTGTTGCGCTCCTGCGGCGCGCCCTTCTGGAGGTAGTAGGCAAGCCCCCAGGCCGCCGCGTATTTGAAGGTGCGCTGGATATCTTCTCCCGCGTAGAAACCCTCGTAATCGGCGCTGATCAGTTGAGGCAGAAGAGCTGTGACCTGCTCGATATGTTCGAGCAGCAGCGTGCAGCGGGCGACATCCTCGTTGAGTGTCACCTTGCCTTTGGCGCTGCCGCTCGCATTCTCGAAAAGGCAGGCATGCCCCTCATTCATCCACGGCGCTGCGGCCAGCATGCAGTAGGCTTGCGAAAGGTACTGGTGGAAGGCCTCGTGGCGGATGATGCGCATCATCTCCTCTTTTCCGGACTCTTGTGCAAGCACCAGTTCGCGGCGACCGGGCATCCATACGCCGCTCGACCAGGCGTTGTCCTTGCCGACGTAGCGCACAAAGTCGTCCTTGCTCTGAAACAGGCGGATGAGCGAAACGTCTTCCTCGCGCGTGAGCGGGGGGACAAGTTTGGCAAAGGCCAGCCGCAGGGCCGGCATGGTGTCCTGTAGGTCGCGGATCACAGACTTACCGATTTCGGAGTCCACGTCGGAGAGGATGATATAGCCGTCCGTCTCTGCGACCCACCAGGCGTCATAGTTCTCGACACTCTTCCGAGCCTCAACCCTGACGGGGTGATCCGGCTGGTCCGGCGGTTTCTCGCCTTTGCGTGAGACGTCGAGCTGTTCCGCCTCGGCACCTTCGTCTTTCGACAGGCGGCTGGGCAGCTTGAGCTGCCCGATGAACTGCTCTTCAAACCGGTCGCGCAGGGCGTCGAAATCAGCCGCGCCCGGAGCGTGTAGAATCGCGCAGAACCAATCCGGGCTTGCGGCGTTTCCGATGCGGCGCGGGCGGAAGGCGTAGATCAGCGTATTGGTCGCGTCACACGGGTAAACCAGCAGGCCGTCCAGCGCGAGAGTGTTCAATTTGAGGGACTTGGGCTTGTAGACTGGCGTTTCGGCGAACGTGGCGACCCACTCGTTGACATGCTCGGGATTGCGAGGGTCAACGAGAGCCGAGTCGTCCTCCATCGCGATTCCGAAGCGCGTGCGGGAGACCTCCTCGTCGTCAAAGGTTGGCAGCCGGTGCGTGACTCTTCCGATAACAAACCGATTCCCGCCTGGATCGCTCCAGCGGGCGCAGCACGCAAGCCCGTACCAGAGTTCGAACGGGGCGAAGCGGTCTTCTCGCACGAGCCCGGAGCTGCCCTCGAGCAGGTAGGGGTGCGCCAGCGGCAAGGGCAGCGGGTCGGCTTTCGCGCGATCTAGGCACGGGAACATGAGGCCGATGTTCGGGTAGTTCTTAACTGGGCCGAACGCGACGGCAGCACCCGCCGAGGCGGCCGCAGTGAGCAGGGTCAGAATCGAAAGGCGAAGGGTCATAGGTTGTTTTTCAAGGGTGTCCGCTCCGTCGCCGCCGTTGGTGCGCTCAACGGCGGCGACGGAGCGCTCGCCCTATCTGAAGAGCCTGGATAATTTCTGCACGTGGTTTTACTCCTTCACGATCTCGTACAGCATGGCGGCCGTTTCAGGGCAGGTGTCCACCGCTGCGGTGAACGCCAGGCGGCCCTTCACCACGCGCGCAGGCACCTCGGCCAGGCGCCGCCCGCTGGTCGAGAGCACATAAACCTTATACTCCTTCGCGGGTTTGACAGCAAGCCGGATTTCGGCCGTGCCGTTGCGGACGAGGTGGGGGAGATTTCCCCACGCCAACAGGGTTTTGCGAGACTGCTGGGCGTACCGGATGCCGCTGTTCTGGACATCGGTGAGGTGGGTCAACAACAGGCGTGCGGCAGATGGGATGGGGTTGCCGTCGAGGGCGCTGACCCAGACCGTGGCCGCGCTGTCGCCGACGTCGAAGATGAGCGCGCCGGCGTCCACGAGGCCGCGCTCGGCGAAGCCGCCGCTCGTGCGCTGCGTCTTGATTACGAAGGAGCCGGTCTCCCTGTCGAGGGTCACCGCGCCGTCGCCCGCAGGTGGCAGCGCCGCTGCGGGGTCGGCGACGAGCAGCTTGCGGATCTCTGAGGACGGCGTCCGGTACACGTCGGGGAACTGGCCCGACCAGGTCGCGCCGGGCGGCGGGGCGTCGGCCACCTGCGTGCCGAGCCGTGCGTACCAGGCGAGCCAGGGCCATGAGGTGTGATTCTGAGGGATCCGGTCGCGCATCCGCAGCACCTCGCCCTTGGGCAGCACCAGCGCGTATGTCTGCTTGAGCGGCGCGAGGTCGCCGCGCAGGAAGAGGCAAAGCGAGGCGCGCTCGGCCGCGAGCGAGAGCGGGTCGCCCGCCATGTCGAAGTAGTTCATCGCGTAACCGTCCGGACGCAGCACGTTGTTGCGGTCATGGCTGTAGTTGAAACGCCAGACGCCGGACCAGTCCTGCAGCGCGCCGAGCGTGCCGGTGACGATGCCGCCGATACCGCGGAAGCGTCCCGGGCCGGAGTAGTTGTACTCGGTGATTGTGAACGGCTTGTCCAGCAGGCGTGTGAAGACGACGTTCTGCGCGCCCAGGGCCG
>CAYMLQ010000184.1:0-11027 GCA_964390795.1 uncultured Lentisphaeraceae bacterium | reverse complement strand
CGCGACTACATCAGTAGTAGCGTATCCGGACCCCCTATCTAGTGTTATGGATGAGGACTCCGCTTAACTCAGGTTACATGACACAAGACAAGGTGAGAGATTATGGATATCTACGTAGGCAATCTGCCTTATGACGTTTCGGACAGCGATCTGCAGCAGCTCTTCGAGAAGTATGGTACCGTCGCGTCGGCACGCGTGGTGATGGATCGGGCGACCGGCCGCGCCAAGGGCTTCGGTTTCGTTGAGATGAACGACCGCGCGGAGGCCGAGAAGGCCATCGCCGGCACGAACGGCGCCGACATGAATGGTCGCCCGCTGCGCGTGAATGAGTCGCAGCCCAAGCCCCGCGAGGATCGCGGCGGCGGCGGCGGTGGCGGATATCGCGGCGGCAGCAGCGGCGGAAGCCGCGGCGGCGGCGGGGGCGGGGGCGGCGGCGGACGCTGGTAGTCCCGGTCTCGTACCGTTGAATTGAAGAAGGCCTTGTCGCTTAACAGCGGCAGGGCCTTTTTTATTTCAATGAGCCGTTCGAAAGGGGTCGGCATTTTCTGGAGAACGAAGATGGTGGCAATGATCGCGATGGCAGGTGTGCTGTCCGGCTTGTTCGGCACGGCGGATTTCAGGCGGGAGGATTTCCTCACGCTTTCCGGCAGGCTCTCGCCCGAGGTGCGGCTGGCGATTCGGCAGGAAAAAGGCGGATACCGCGTGCGCGTCGAGGCGGAGAACCCGTACGCCAAGGTTTCCGCGCGGCTCGGCGTGGCGGTTGAAACGTCTGCCGCCAGTGAGGCTGGCGCACGCAGCGAGGGTGCGGGAACGCCGAACGCTGAACGTCGAACGCCGAACGCCGAAGGGTCGGTTACGTCGCTGGAGAAGCTGCCAGCCGAGCGGGGAATTACAGTAAAAGAGGGCGATCTGCTGCGGCTGGCGCTGGAGGTGAGCTGGTTCAACGCCGACGGCACGCTGCGGCAGCGCGAAGTGTTCCGCGCACCGTCGGTAGGCAACCGCCTGCCGGAGGACGCGCGTCAGTGGGAGCCCTTCGACACCGCCGCCTACCGCGAGAGCGTTGCAGACCTGTCGCAGCGCATCCGCCTTCCAGTAAAGCAACCCATGGAGGGCAAGCTCTCCGTTGTGATCGAGTCGCCGGAGGGTAAGCGCGTGCGCAACCTGGTGTCGGGGCAGGACGCGGCGGCGGGTCAGCATACGCTCGAATGGGACGGACGCGACGAGGTCGGCAACCTGGTCGCGCCGGGTTCCTACAGCTTCCGTACGGCGTCGCACCCCGGCATCACGCCTGAGTACCAGATGCAGTTCGCCAACGGCGGAGAAACCTTCTTCACGCCCTTCGGCTCGAACCACGGCACGATGACGGCGATGGCCGCGAACCGCTCGCTGCTGTTCGCCGCGGCCCCGCTCACCGAGGGCGGCTGGGCCATCATCGCGCTCGCGCCCGACGGCGCGTTCGCGCGCGGCTACCGGCAGGTCGGCGGCGCGGGCATCGAGGAGGTTCACCTCGCGGCGGACGAGCGGCGGCTCTATGTGCTCAACGACGGCGGAGCATGGGGCGGCCGCGGCAAGGCGCCGGCCATGACCCTCACGGTCTACAATATCGACACGGGCGACATCGTGTCGCCCAAGGGAGGCAAGGGCCAGCACACGGTTCTGCGCGAGCGCGAGCTGCGCGAATACCAGCCGGGCGAGAGGCGGCTGTACGCGCTGGCGGGCGCGGCCTGCTTAGGCGGCAAGCTCTATGTGTCGGACCGGGAGCGGGGCTGCATCATGGTCGTCGATCCCGAGACCGGCAAGACGGCCGACGAGATTCCGCTGGCGAACGCGGGCGTGCTGGCGGCCGAGGGCGGCGGGTGGCTTGTGGCAGCCTCCGGCGACAGGCTGGTGAGTATCGATCCCGCGCGCAAGGCGGTGACGCCGCTCTTTCAG
The DNA here is from genome assembly GCA_964390795.1 of uncultured Lentisphaeraceae bacterium. Taxonomy (GTDB): domain Bacteria; phylum Verrucomicrobiota; class Kiritimatiellia; order RFP12; family UBA1067; genus CAYMLQ01. Next base: position 9,095 of record CAYMLQ010000184.1, on the reverse strand, counting down.
GTGCCGTTCGTGCCGCGCGGTCTGTGCCTCGACAAGGACGCAATCTACGTGACCGGCGACGCGGACTGCACGGTCAAGGGCTATGACCGGAAAGGGACGCTCGCGAAGACGCTGGGCGAGCCGGGCGGCGCGTACGAGGGCGTGTGGCGGCCCGAGCGCCTGGTCAATCCCGTGGGTGTGACGCTCGCTCCTGACGGTGCGCTGTGGGTCGCGGAGGACCGCCGCAATCCCAAGCGCCTGAGCAAGTGGGATCTCGCGAGCGGGCGCTGCGTGTACGACAAGGTCGGCTGCCCCGCGTACGGCAGTCCGGGCGCGGGCTTCGATCCTGACCAGCCCGAGCGCTGGCTGGGTCAGCGCTGCCAGTGGCACGTGGAACAGGCGAGCGGGAAGGCGAAGATCGTCAGCGTGCTGCAGAAGCGCGAGGGGCACGTGCAGGGCAAGATCGAGGAGTGCCTCAACTACCGCTTCGTGCGGCTGGGCGGCCGGACGTTCGTGCTCGGCATGTTCAAGGGCACGCTCATTTCGGAGCTGATGCCCGACGGCTCGCTCAAAGACCGGGCGCTGATCTCGGACGTACACGGGCTGCTCTACGGGCTGGACTGGAAGTACGTGCCCGCGTTCTGCGACACCGTCGAGAAGCGCTTCCCGAAAGCGAACCGCGAGCAGAAGTACGCCGACGAGTCCTGCCGCTACGTCGGCGTGCTGTGGGTGGATGCGGACGGCGACGGCGACTTTGACGCGGACGAGTTCCAGTTCGCGCCCGCAGGCACCCGGCTGGCCTCGTTCGGCTGGGGGCTCAAGCTGAGCGACCTGATCCTGCGCCTGCCCTACCGCAACGAGAGGAAAGAGGAGCAGATCGTGACGCTGCGGCCGGACGGCTTCAACGCGTGCGGGGCGCCGGCGTACTCGTTCGAGAAGGCGCTGGCGCAGGCCGCGCCGCTCAAGGACGACCTGCCGCAGGGCAGCCGCACGATCCTCGACACCGCGCTCAATGACCTGCGCGGCAACGCGGTGGTGAACACCGACCCGTTCCTGTTCAGCCTTGCGGGGGACGGCCGGATCAACTGGCTCTTTCAGAACCGCTGGACAAACGTACACGGCTCGCACAAGGCGCCGCTGCCCAAGCCGGGCGAGCTGCAGGGTGTGCTGTTCGGACTCGGCACCGCGCCGTTGGACAAGCAGGGCGACGTGATGGTTTTCGCCGGGAATCACGGGCGGTTCTTCCTGCTCACGACCGACGGACTCTATCTCGACGAGATGTTTCAGGACTGCCGCGTGGCCGAGGTGGTCGGGGCGGGACTCATCGGCGGCGAAGCCTTCGGCGGCGTGTTCGAGTATGACCGCAAGAACAAACGCTACGTGCTGCAGGCGGGGTGCAGCGGCTACCGCATCTACCACCTGAACGGACTCGATCAAGTGGTGCGCGGCGAGGGCGAGGTCAAAGTCACGCCCGCGATGCTGGCCTCGGCGGCCCGGCGCACGCAGGCGACCGCCCGCGCGGCGAGCGGCGCGAAGCAGGCGGTGCTGGCGCGGCTGCCCGGAAAAGCGAAGATCGATTTCGGCGCGCTGCCTGCGGCGGCGGAATGGGAGAGCGGCAACTGGAAGATCCGCGTGCGGGGAGGGTATGACGCGGAGAACCTCTATCTGCACTACGACGTGGCCGACCCCTCGCCGTGGGTGAACAACGGCAAGGACTGGACCCAGCTTTTCAAGACCGGAGACACGGTGGACCTGCAGCTCGGCACGGACGCGTCCGCGCCTGCCGCGCGCACGAGCGCCGCGCCGGGCGACCTCCGTCTGTCGATCGCGTCTTTCAGCGGCAAGCCGCTGGCGGTGCTCTACCGCTACCGGCTCAAGGACAAGGCGGGCGCGAATCCGGTGGAGTTCGCGAGCCCGTGGCGCAGCGAGCGGGTGGACGACGTGCGCCGGCTGGAGAGCTGCAAGGTGCAAGTGCAGATCTCCGAAGGCGGCTACCGCGTGGAGGCGACGGTTCCGCTGGCGGAACTGGGCTTGGAGAAGGCTAGCGGCCAGACGCTGCGCGGCGATTTCGGCGTGGTCTACGGCGACCGACTGGGCACGGTCAACCTCTCGCGCGTCTACTGGTCCAACCCGGCGACCGGCCTGGTCAACGACGTGCCGGGCGAGACGATGCTCGCGCCGGATCTCTGGGGCGCGGTCAAGTTCGGGGAGTGAGCAGTCGTTCACCCCATTGCACATACCGCACGTATGTGCGATTAGTAATGGAGTTAGGTTATGCGTTCACTCGTGGCTATCGGTCTGTGTTCCATGGGCGTGTTATCTTGGGCCGAGACGTTGCGGTTCGAGGGTGTGCTGGGCAACTCGGGGGAGCTGGACAAGCCGGTGACATTCGGGTCGATGGCGCGCGAGACGCGCGGCCTGGGCGCGGCGTACGACGCGAGCCGGGGTGTGCTCTACGACCGCGCCGGGAGCGGTACGCTGAACGCCTATGCGCTCGACGGGCGGCTGCTGGCGCAGTACAGGCTCCCGGCGGACGAGGATCACCGCGACAGGATGATGCTGTGCGGAGAGCATCTGGTGATGCTGTTGGGTGGAAAGCTGTATAAGCTGGGGCTGAACGCGCCGGACGGGGCGGCTGCGGTGAAGGTCAGCGCCGCGATCAGCGAGCCGGACGGGCTCTCGTCTTCCGCTCGTGACGGGCGCGTGGCCGTGCGCAACAAGGCCGGGCAGGTCGTGCTGTTGAACCCGGCGGACGACGCGCTGACGCCGTTCGGCGAGGCGCCGGGCCAGTATTGTAAAGGCATGGACTGGGACGACAAAGGCGACTTCTTCCTGGTCTTCGACAAGGCGGCACACAAGCTGGAGAACGGCACGCTCGTCTCGAACGCGCAGTGGCCGAAGCGCTTCGCGGGCGACCGCGAAGCGGGCATCGACTGCGCGACGCGGCTGGGCGCGCACTGGTTCGGCAGCGCGTATCACGGCACGATCAAGCGCTTCACGGCGGCGTTTGATCCCGCCCCCGGCGTGGTGCTCGGCGGCGCGTCGGGGCACTTCATCGGGCACGTGCCGTGCAACTACGACGTGGAGCTGGCGCGGGGCATCTGTCGGGTGGCTCCCGGACTGTACGCGATCGGCGGCATGTACGGCGTTGTCCAGTTGGCCGAGTGGAGGCCGGAGATCAAAGGGCTCAAGCTGGTGCGGCGCATCGGCGCGCTGGCCGCGCCGGGCGGCGTGGCGGTGGACGCGCAGGGACGCGTGCTCGCGGGCAAGAACATCTGGAACTGGAAGGACGACGCGCTCGCGCCGGCGGACGTGAGCCATGTGTTCAGGCTGGTCGCGCCGTGCGCGGCTTGGGATGAGGACACGGCGGTCGGGCTGGCCGAGGTGTACGGCAAGGTGTCGGTCGCGATGGGCGCGTTCGATGAAGAGAATTTCACCTGCAACCGCTTGGACAAGCTGGAGCTTCCCGAGGGGGTGGTCGGCGTGGCGCTCTACCGCGAGCAGCCCGGCAGGAAGGGTGGCTGGCGTCTGCTGGCGCTGGGCGCAAAGGGCCGGGCCAAGGTCCACGAGCTGGTGGAGGACCGGCGCAACCCGTGGCGCAAGGAGTTGGGCGAGGCGACACTCCAGACTGCGTCGCCGGTGAAGGCTTTCACGGCGGTGACGATGAAAGATCCAGAGACGTTGCTCGCCGCGGCCGACGGTCAGGTCATCGAGTTCGCCCGTGACGGCTCGGACTGGAAGGAGACCGGGCGCTGGAGCGACGGATTCGGGCCGAAAGTCCGCCTGGCCGTGCATGAAGGCCGTCTTGCTGTGGCGGACACGGGGAACAATCGCGTGGGGGTCTACGCGCTAGCTGATCATCGCAAACTGGCCGAGACGCGCGTCGGCGCGCCGACCGAGATCGCGCTCAACGGCGGCTTTCTTGTGGCCTACGATTCGGCGGGGCAGCGGCTGGTGAAGTACAGGGTCGAGTTTTCCATCATTCCAGTGACGTTATAGAGAAGCGAGGACGAGGATATGAGACGGATGGGTTTTAGTGTAGTGACGGTTCTTCTGGCGGCATCCTGCCTGGCGCAGGTGCCGCGTTTTGTGGAGGCGCCGCCGCGCGCGGTGCCGGTGATCGACCATGTGGACGTGGTGGTGGTGGGAGGCAGTGAGGGCGGCATGGCCGCAGCGTGGCGCGCGGCGAAACTCGGCGCAAAGGTGCTGCTGCTAAACGAGTACACCTTTCTGGGCGGGGAGACGGTCATCAAGGACGCGTTCGAGCCGGGTGCCGCGCCGGCGTCGGCGTTCGGCCGTGCGCTGCTCGGCGGGCTGACGGCGTCAAACCACGTCGCGCGTTTTCCCGTGGTCGCGGCCGGACTGCTGAAGGAGGCCGGAGTGGCGTTCCTGTATAACACGCGCCACGGCGGGATCCTGACGGACGGAGAGGGGCGTCTCTGCGGCGTGGTGACGGCCAACAAGGCCGGGCTCCAGGCGGTCGTCGCCAAGGTCGTGATCGACGCGACCTGCGCGGGCGCCGTCGCGGACGCGGCGGGGGCGTCGCGCCCGCCGTGGACGGCCGAGACGCTCGCGGTCTCGCGGCCTGTCCCTTCGGCGGACGGCAAGCGGCGCGAGGAGGTCAAGCGCGACGCGCCGATGCCGGCCTTCACGTGGGCGCTGCTCAACCGCGCGGAGGACGCGCTGCGCGAGGAGAAGCACCGCTACGTCAGCGGGCCGTTCGCGCACGCCATGGACTTCGTCATGCCCAACCCGCTTCAATGCGAGGCCACGCTGGCCGACGCGTCGCTGCCCGCGCCGGCCGCGCTGGACCTGGGCGTGTGCAAGCCCGCGGGCACGGAGCGCCTGTTCGTGATCGGGTCGTCGTGTGCGGTCAGCCGCAAGGCGGCGCGCGAGCTGCTGCGGCCGGCGACCTTGGCCGACGTGGGCGAGCGGCTCGGCGAGCGGGCCGCTCAGACAGCCCGTTCGGTCACGCTGCCGGCGGACGACGCGATCTCAGTGAAAACGGCAGGGGCGCAGCAGGGCGTCCTGCCCGGCCTGGCTGTAAAGGAGCTGGCGGGTCGCGAGCGGCCGTACCGGCTGGGGGCGCGCGCCGAGGTGCGGCAGGGGCGGGACGCGCTCCCGGTCTGGGGCGAGTACGACGTGATCGTCGTGGGAGGCGGGCCGGCCGGGCAGGGGGCCGCGATCGCGGCGGGCCGGGCCGGCATGAAGGTTCTGATGGTCGAGCAGAACGGCTTTATCGGCGGCAGCGTGGCGCTGGGCATCAAAGGCTTCTGGCGCGGCTACCGCCACGGCTTCAACCAGGAGTGGCGTGGCAAGGGCAGTCCCGTCTACCAGCGGCTGCTGCGCGAGGCGAAGGTGGACATCTGGTACCACTCGCTGGCCATGGGGGCGGTGCTGCGCGGCAACGCGGTGGAGGGTGTCGAGGTGGCGACGTGGCTCGGCCGCGGCGTGGCCTTGGGCAAGGTCGTGATCGACGCCTCGGGCGAGGGCGACGTCTGCGCGGCGGCCGGGGCCGAAAGTTTCTATCTCAACGACGGCGACCTGTGCATCGAGGAGGCCTCGTTCATCGGCCAGGAGCTGTACGCCAACTCGCTGCCGGCAGACCCGATCGACGTGGCCGGGTTTACCGCGCACCATGTCCTGGCCGGCCTGTTTGCTGGCAAGCAGCACTTCCCCATGGTCCAGCTTCGCGAGACGCGGCGGATTCGGGGCGACGTCGTGATCGACGAACTCGACGTCAACGCCGGGCGCACCTGGCACGACGTGATCGCCGTCTCCGCCTCCGCCTTCGATCCGCACGGCTACTACAGCAGCGACTACTCCTTCGCCGGGCTGATGCCCATGACTAAGCATGTGAGGGACCGGGACCTGACGGTGTACGTGCCGCTGCGCGCGATTCTGCCGAAAGGGCTGGAGAACATCATGGCGGTCGGCCGGAACTATTCGACGACGCACGACGTGCAGGCCATCGTGCGCATGAACCCGGACGTGCTGAACCTGGGCTATGCGGCGGGCTATGCGGCGGCCCTGTGCGTGAAGCACGGCACCACGCCCAGGAGGGTGGACGTCAAGGCCCTCCAGCGGCACCTGGCGGAGATCGGCAACCTGCCGGCCGAGCGGCTCGAGGCCCTCGCGCGGGACCTGCCGCCGCCGGACGCCCAGGCCCTCGTCCAGGCCGCAGCCGACCCTTCGCAGCGAAGCAACCTGCTGACGCTCGCACGGGGCGGGAAGGCTTCGCTCCAGCCGCTGCGCGCGGCTTATGCCGCTGCGCCGACGGTGGCCCAGGCCAAGGCGCTCTGCCTGCTGGGCGACGCGGCCGGCGTCGAGCGGCTGGCGGCGTGGATAGCCGAGACCCCGCTGGAAAAGGGTAACCCCTACGCGTGGGATGGTTTCTTGGAGGTGCCCGAGCTTGACGGGGCGATGTGGGTTGTGGCGATTCCCCGCGACCGGCGGGCCACGGCCGCGCTGGTGGAGAAGCTGCGGCAGTGCGATGCCGCGAGCGGCTTCAACCAGGCGCGCGCCGTGACCATGGCGCTGGGGAGGATCGGCGACCCGCAGGCTGCGGCAGCGCTGGCGGAATTTCTCGGCAAGCCGGGCGTGCAGGGGCACCGCGACACCGGCACGCGACCGGACAGCCTGGCCGCGCCGGTTTTCTCGAAGGCCATGGTGGAGCTGTTCGCGGCCTCGGCGCTGGTCCGCTGCGGCGACAAGGACGGGCAGGGCAGGAGCATCCTGACCGGGTATCTCGACGACTGGCGCGGGATCTTTGTCCGCTACGCGGGGCACGTCCTCTCGGGCGATCCGGACGTGGTGCCGTGACGGCTCACAGCGGCTTGACGTAGGTCGCGCGGCCGTCGCCGGGCTCGTAGTAGTCGTCGAGCATTTCGCAGAGCGTGAAACCCAGGCGCTCGTAGAAGGCGCGGGTGGAGGCGTACTTGGGTCGGCCGGAGGTCTCGCAGTAGAGGCGCGAACCGCCCATGGCCTTGGCACGGACCTCGACCTGGCGGAGCAGCTCTTTGCCGAAGCCGAAGCCTTGCAGCTCGGGCCGCACGGCCAGCCAGTACCAGTCGAAGCTGCTCTGGGTGCAGGGGATGGGGCCGAACGAGGTGTAGCCGATCACGCGGCCCTCACACTCGGCCACCACGAACTCGTAGCCCGAGGCCGCTCCCTTGGCGAGCCGCTCCTCGACCAGCTCCACGGCCACGGGAATCTCGTGGTCGTGGAAGTAGTCGGTCGAGGCGGTGACCTCGCGGATCGCCTCGACGTCGGCGGGCGTGACCTCGTAACGGAAGGTGACGGCGGGGGGGAGAGCTGTGTGGCACGGGCGTCCCGCCCGTGACGACTGGGAACACGGGCGTCCCGCCCGTGACGACTGGGAACACGGGCGGGACGCCCGTGCCACGTCCTGCACGATGCGCTCCATGGCGTCCGCGTAGGGGATGCCGGCTTTGTCGAGCGCCGCGGCGAAGCCGCTGTCCGGCGAGAGGCACGGGTTGGTGTTCACCTCGAGAATCCACGGCTTGCCCTGCGCATCGACGCGGAAGTCGACGCGGGCATAGCCGCCCAGGGCGAACGACTCCCAGCAGCGCAGCGCGAGCCGCTTCAGCTCGGACAGCAGCGCGGCGTCTGCGGGCGCGTCCGCAAAGCGCCGGACGGTGTGCGCGTACTCGAAGGAGGCCTCGTCCCACTTGGCCTGATAGCCCACGATCTTGGGTTTATCTGCGGGAAAGTCGGTAAAGACGATCTCGGCGGGCGGCAGGACTTCCGGCCCGTCCGGCCCGGCCAGCAGGGCGAGGTTGAACTCGCGGCCGTCGATGAACTGTTCGGCGAACGAGCCGGCAGGGATGCGGTCGGCGACCTCGGCGGCTGTGACGTTGCGCAGGATGCTGGCGTCGCTGAGGCCGACCGAAGCGTGCTCCCAGACCGACTTCACGATCCAGTCGAAGGCGCGCGCCTGGAGGTCACGCGGCACCTCGGACTCGCCGAGGCCGTCGCGTGCTGTCGGGTGGCGCGTGACCTCCGGGCACGCGGTCCGCGCTTGGAGATCGCGGGCCACCTCCCACGCCGGCACAGGCAATCCGGCCGCGAGCATGCGCTCCTTGGAGAGAAGCTTGTGGGTTGTGAGGTAGAGGGCGTCGGCGGAACTGCCTGTGAAGGGGATGCCCTTTGTCTCCCACAGCGCTGGCGCGAGGTGGATGAGGCGGCCGGAACCGTCGAGCGTTTCGACGAGGTTGAAGACGCAGTCGGGCTTCAGGACCTCCAGCTTGCGCTGCAGGTTGCCGAGGTCGGTGGTGCAGGGCAGCACGGAGACAACGTGGCCGTTGGCGGTGAGGGCGATCTTGATGGCGCTGACCTGATCGAGTACGTCGCGCTCATCGGCGGCGGCGTCTGCGGGAACGTGCTGGTGGACGAGGGTGATTTTCATTTCAGCCTCGCGACCGCCGAGGCCATGATGCGGCCGAGGAGCTGGGTGTAGGAGACGCCGGCCATGCGGGCGAGGATGGGCAGGTCGGAGTCTTTCGGGTTGAGGCCGGCGAGAGGGTTGACCTCCAGGAACAGCGGGCTCTGATCCGCGTCGCAGCGGATGTCCACGCGCCCGCCGTCGCGGCAGCCGAGCGCCCGCCAGGCGTCGAGCGAGACGCGCTCGGCCGCGGCCGCCACCGGGTCGTTGGCCGGGTCGGTGGCGGGGTATTTCACGCGGTCTTCGTACTGGCTCTTGTTGTCGAACGAGTACACGCCCTCCTCGGCGTTCGCCAGCAGCACGATCTCCATGGCGCCGACCACCTGGGCCTGCCGCCCCGTGCCGGTGATGCCGACGGTGAACTCGCGCCCGGCTAGGTAGGGCTCTATCAGGGCGGGCTGGCGAAAGCGGGCGACGAGGTCGTCGCAGGCCGCGGCCAGCGTGGCGCGGTCGCGCACGATCGACTTGGCGGTGCAGCCCTTGCCTGTGCCTTCGGCCACCGGCTTCACGAAGAAGGGCGGCCCGAAGCGCAGCAACTCCAGATCGTCAGCGGTCTCGTAGACGCAGAAGTCGCTGGTCGGCACGCCCGCGTCGCGGACCACGCGTTTGGTCAGGCCCTTGTGCAGCGTGAGGCTCAGCACGAGCGGGTCGG